>NZ_JACJSM010000002.1 GCF_014698145.1 Oscillatoria sp. FACHB-1406
ATACGCTTAATTTTCTCGACCTGGTAGAAATTAAGATCGCGCGAACCGATTAATTTGAGCCTGCCAATCTTGAAGCCATCGGTCAAAGTTAGGGATTTCCGATCGTCGCTAAGCTTCCATCCTGAAGTTTTATATTCGACAGAGTAACCGCGCTTTTTGAATCTCGGAAAGCCCTTTTTACCGGGTACTTTCTTCTTGCAATTCTCAAAGAATCGACTAATGGCAGACCACGCTCTTTCTGCACTGGCTTGTCTTGCTTGAGAATTTAACTTTTTAGCAAACTCAAACTCTTTGGCAAGTACAGCGCAGTATTTGTTGAGGTCGTATTTATCGCTCCCTTTTACATCCATCCATAGCCTCAAAGCCTTATTGCGGACAAACAGAGCGGTACGAATCGCCTCATCTATGAGGTTATACTGCTCTGTCTTTCCTTTTAGTTTTGCTTCGAGTATTAGCATGGATTGGGTCAGTCTTATGCTGGGCATTCTAGCAAAGAATGTTAGATTAATACAAAGCCGTCCTAGAAGGACGGGGTTTTAAACCCAATTTTTCGATAAAACCGAAGCCGTCCGGATGCGAGCGCTGGTTGAATTTACACCAGCGGCAATCCCGCAGGGATCTACTTCGCGGCACGCGCTCTTCGACCGCGAGATGCGCTACCTTGCAGCCAGTCAGGGCTGGAAAGAAGATTATCGTTTGGGAGAGTGCGAACTTATCGGTCGGAGTTACTACGAACTTCACCCAGAAATTTCCGAGCGTTGGAAACCCATTCACCAACACTGTTTAAACGGCGCGATTGAGTGCTGCGAAGAAGAGAGTTTGCTTCGGGCTGACGGGACGAGGGATTGGCTGAAATGGGAAGTTCGCCCGTGGTACGATCTCAACGGCGCGATCGGCGGCATCATTATGCTGACTGAAGTCATTACCCAGCGAAAACAAGCCGAAATTGCCCTCGAACAACTGAATAAAACCCTAGAAACTCAAGTGGAGGAGCGCACTGCCGAGTTGAAGAAATCGCTTCAAGAACTTGCCGCGATTAAGCTAACCCTCGATCTCTCCATTATCGTTGCCATTACCGATCGCAAAGGCACGATTACCTACGCCAACGACAAATTCTGCGAAATTTCTCAATACTCCCGAGCCGAACTGATCGGACAAAATCACCGCCTTTTAAACTCGGGCTACCATCCCCCGCAATTCTTCCAACAGATGTGGAAAACGATCGCCAGCGGTCAAATTTGGCAGGGAGAAATTTGCAATCGCGCTAAAGATGGGAGCTTGTACTGGGTCGATACTACCATCGTTCCCAGCTTGGATGAAAGCGGAAAACCCGAGCAATACGTGGCTGTTTGCAAGGACATTAGCGATCGCAAGCAAGCCGAAGCCGACAATCAAAAACTCGCTGCTTTAGTCGATAACAGTAACGATTTTATTGCGTTAGGTTCCTTAGAAGGCAAAGCGCTCTATGTCAATCCCGCCGGACGCGCCTTAATGGGTTTAGAAGCGATCGAAGATCTTTCATCGATCAAAATACTCGATTTTATGTTTCCCGAAGACCGGGAACATTTCCTGCAACAGCAGATGCCCAAAATCCAGCAACAAGGGTTCGATCGCGGCGAGTTTCGCTTCAGAAATTTTACGTCTGGCGAAGCCATAGAGATCGACTACAACTCTTTTATTATCAAACACCCCGATACGGGAGAAATGCTAGCCCTCGGTACGATTTGTCGAGATATTCGAGAGCGAAAATTATCCCAACTTCAACTGCAACAAAGAACTCAAGAATTAGAGGAAACCTTGCACGAACTTCGACACACACAAATGCAAATGCTCCATAGCGAAAAAATGTCGAGTTTGGGACAAATTGAAGTTAGCAAACAGTACGGTCAGTTGCCTAAAGTTGAGTGCTATCCGGGTCAACTCAATCAAGTTTGGATGAATATTCTCGTGAATGCGATCGATGCTTTGGAAGAACGAGATCGCCGCCGGACTTACCCGGAAATTCAACAACATCCCAGCCGCATCCAGATTTGCACAGAAGCTCATCGCGCGGGCTGGGTTAGTATCCGCATTAAAGATAACGGATCGGGCATTCCCCCGGCGATTTTAGAGCGCATTTTCGATCCCTTTTTTACGACCAAAGATGTGGGTAAAGGAACGGGCCTCGGAATGTCGATCTCCTATCAAATTATTGTTGAAAAACATAAGGGAAAAATCAGGTGCTTATCCGAGCCGGGAGCGGGAACGGAATTTGCGATCGAAATTCCGATCCGGCAAGTCGATGTGAAGGAATAGGTGAACTACTCTATTGGCTCGGTGCGATCGCATTTAGAAGTCAACCGACCAGTTAGCTAGAGTGCTAAGCCAGAAACTCCGAAGCCACAATCATCGAGCCAATTCCCTTATCGGTAAAGGTTTCTAATAAGATCGCGTGGGGAATGCGGCCGTCGATAATATGGGCAGCGCGTACCCCTTGGGCTAGAGATCTGACGCAGCACTGAACTTTCGGAATCATACCGCCGCTCACCGTACCATCTTGAATCAACTCTCGCGCTTGCTGAATGTCAACGCGCTGAATTAACGTGGACATATCCTTATAATCGCGCAAAATACCGGGAGTATCCGTCAGCAAAATCAGCTTCTCCGCCCCGAGCGCCGCCGCAATTTCGCCCGCTACCGTATCGGCATTAATATTATGAGCTTGCCCGCTTTCATCGGCAGCAACGCTCGAAATGACGGGAATATAACCATCTTTAACCAACGTCTCAATAACTTTAGTATCGACGCGGCTGACTTCCCCAACAAAACCGATACTCTCCCGGTCGAGCGGGCGCGCTTCAATAGAATTGCCATCCTTGCCGCACAAACCCACTGCAATGCCCCCGGCTTGGTTGATTAACGACACCAACTCCTTATTAACGCGACCGACGAGAACCATTTCGACAACATCCATCGTATCGGCATCGGTGACGCGCAAGCCCTGCTTAAATTGAGGCTCGATATTCAGTTTCGTCAGCCAGCTATTAATTTCCGGCCCGCCACCGTGAACGACAACCGGACGCAACCCCACGCAGGAGAGGAAGACAATATCGCGAATGACCTTATCTTTGAGAGTGGAGTCTTTCATCGCCGCACCCCCATATTTAATGACAACCGTGCGACCGGAAAATTGTTGAATGTAGGGAAGGGCTTCGCTGAGAACCCGCACGCGCGTCGCTTCGGCTTGTTTGTAAAATTCGCTCTCGCTGGTCATACCGATTTTCGATGTTAAATTATCAAGGGTTAGGAATTTCTAGCAGTTTAGACGATCTCGCAGGCCGGGATTGTTCGCAATCGACGATTTTTTCATCCCCTTGATGCAAATCTTGCGTCAGGATTTGAGTTTCAAGGAGAGCGATCGCTGTCCGGTCAATAATGCAATCCACTGATGGCTCGATCGCCAAAAGATAAATCCGAGCTATTTTATGGGTTCTTTTCAGCGATCGAACCGCGCTATCGAGAGTTAGCCGCAAATAATAACAATTTTTGCCCGATCGCATCGTCTTTGCGAGAGTTCGGATACAGTCGGTAGAGAGATATCCATTCTACAGGGAGAAATTATGCCTCCAAAACTGGTTGTTATCGGCGATAGCCTGTCCCAAGGCATGATGAGTGCCAGCATCTACCAGCCAGAAGTTTCCTATCCCGCGTTAATTGCTCGCTGTTTGGGCGCAGTTCCGACGAAGGGTGCGGCATCCCAAGATCGCCCCTCATTTCGCATTCCCGACTTTAGCGGCGAAGGGGGGTTGCCCGTCAATCTCGAGCGCGTGTTGCGATTGTTAGTCGAGCGCTACGGCGCAGCGGTGGACTGGGCGGAAGTGCTACCGGCGGCGTTAAGCATTCGCAGTTTTGTCGATCGCGTCGAAGATTATTGGGAGCGAGGCGACGGTTCGCGCGCTTCTACCACCGGCCCGGTTCATCACAATTTATCCGTGTTTAGCTTTAAGTTAGGAGACTGCGATACTTTAACTGAAGCGAACTGTCGCCAAGCCATCCCCGAGCCGAAGGACGATTTACTCGCTCAGATCCCGGAGTCGGCAATGGCTCGAGCCGCACGCCGCACGCTGAATCCGCGTTTTGACAAGCGCTTGGAAAATCTCACCCAGCTTGACTTGGCTAGAGCGATCGCGCAGCGCGAAGGTAAAATCGAAAATCTCATCTTTTGGTTGGGAGCGAATAACGCCCTCGGAACGGTAACGAACCTCAAAATCCAGTGGTCGAAAGCGAGCGATCTGTTGCTGTCCTCGCATTTAGTAACGGCAAACTTATGGCGGCCGGAGCATTTTCGCGCCCTGCTCGATCGCATTGCCCCAAAACTCGCCGCGATCGAGGCAGAACGAGTTTTTATCGGCACGATTCCCCACGTCACGATTCCCCCCATCTCCCGGGGCATCACGCCGGGTAAAAGTGGCGACGAAGCGCGCAGTAGCGACGGTTACTACGAATGTTATACCCAATTTTGGGTTTGGGATGATGAGTTTGAGAAAGCACCCGAACGTTTCTCTTATCTCACCCGCGATGATGCTCGCACGATCGATCGCACTATTGATGCCTACAACGAGATGTTAAAAGCAGAGGCACAAAAGCGCGGCTGGTATCTCGTCGATATCTGTAAAATGTTAGATGACCTGGCTTTTCGCCGCCAAGGGGGAGAAACGAGTTATGTGTTTCCGCCTGCAATGTTAGAAGCATTTCGCACCCATCCCGGCACGAAAGATTGGCTGACCCCAGAAGGGCAGCACGTCCCCGATACTCGCTATTTGCGGATTGTGGCGGAAGGAGGACGAACGCAATATACCGGAGGGCTGTTTAGTTTGGATGGTTTTCATCCCACCACGGTGGGGTACGGACTGGTTGCAGAAGAGTTCCTTAAGGTCATGAAGCAGGCAGGGACAGAAATCCAACAACCCTTAAACTGGAAAGCAATTATCTCAGTATCGTCCCTGCTTAACGATCCACCCGCGAATTTAGAAAGTTTGCGCCAGACTTTGGGCTTTCTCTACAACCGCACGCCGCTGCGGGATCTCATTGAAGCCCTGTAAGTTCTCAATCGACTCGTTCGAGTTGCCAAAGAATTTGGTTGCCTTCGCGTCGCACGCGGGACACGACCCAATTGCGCCACGGCCAATGGTCGCCGCGACTGGTTACGGCGCTGGCGTTGACGTTCATTAAGTCAGCCAGTTCGGAACTGCCAATCAAGTAACCTTTGCTGGCGATTTCGTCGGCAATGCGCAGCGATTCGATCGAATGCCTAAGTTGAGCGATGCGCTGTTCCTGGGAGAGTAGCGAGTCGTCGGTTGCGCTGGTGGGAGCGAATTCAGTCATTTTTTTATGGGGGGTTGTTGGGTGAGGATGCTGTTTGTAACCTATCGTTACTTGTGCTTCTGAGTCTGATAAGCCCGCTACCTTTTCTCGATGGGGTCTTTGCAGCCATTCGAGGTCTTGCAGGGCGGTTTCAAAGTCGGAGAAGGGGTGCTGAGAACCCACGCCGCCCGCGAAGGCTCGTGCAATACGCGCAGCGGATTCGGTGGAGTCCGCATCGGCGTATTCGTTACTCGGCTTATTACTCTGTTCGTACCCATACTGCCAATCGATCCGATCGCTGTTGAGGCGATCGAGGGTTTCCCAGAGTTCTCGATGGAGAATGGGTTCGCCTCCATCGGTTTTCCACTCGCTCTGCTTCCACCCGGAAAGCCCCTTCGTTACTCCCGTTCTCAGGTATTCGCTGTTGATGTAGAGGGTAACGGGTTCGCTTTGGGCGGTGGCGCTGAGAAGCTGGAGAGCAGCAACGGCTGCCTGCATTTCCATACAGTTACTCGTGGTTTGCTCCTGCGCGCCCCCTAATTCGACAATGGAACCATCGGTGAAGCTGACAACTAATCCCCATCCTCCGGGTCCGGGGTTTCCCAAGCAAGTTCCATCGGCGTAGAAACTTTTAATGATGCGAGTGGACATTACAATTCAATTGATAATTGATAATTGATAATTGATAATTGGCAATGCACAATTAATCGATATATTGTCCATTGCCCGTTGCGCGCTGAGTCCGTTGTTGTCTTCAACCGATCGCGATAAATCCCGCCCAGTAGTAGGGATTCGCATAGGGATAGGAATCGCCCTTCATTTTAGCAGCATTCTCTTCTAGGGTTCTCACTTGGGTTTCGAGGTGTTCGGCGGATCGGGTATCGCTGGCTTCGGAAATGCGATCGCGGTAGGCAACCATCAAGCTCTCGGCGGTGGCGGTTTGCAACCAGCGCTGACTTTGGTACAAGGCTTCGGGCGGTTCGGCTCCGGCGCTCAAACGGCGGTAGAATTCTCCTATCAGCAGGTCGCTCGCGATTCTATCTCCCGGCCAAAGACGGTAGAGAATGTACTGTACGCCGCGATCGAGCAGTCTTTCGAGCAGGGCTGCCGTTTTTGCGAGGTTGCTCGGCAGAACCATGAGGTAATAGGAGGAGAGGGGCAGGGTACTGAGTTGCTCCAAACCGAGGCTTTCACCGTAAGCCCATTCAATACCATATTTATTGATTTTTGTCAAACCCGTCCCGGCGGGTTCGGCGACGTGGAGGATTTGATAGCCCTCAGAAATGGCGGCGATCGCGGCGCTTTTCGAGGTTTGGGCGGGATCGAGGTAGCGAGCGCCAGCCCAGTTGCGGCTGACCTGTTGGAAAATCTCCGCTTCCACCTCGCTCTGCCCAACAAATAGACCCGACAGCGAGGTCGGTCGTTGCTGGGTTGAGGGACGAAAGGCGGTGCGGGTGCTGGGGTAACAGTGGGGGATAGCCGTCGAGCGGGCAGAGGCAAACAAAGCCGGCAGGGGTAGCAAATCCAGTTCGCTGCCCGGAATCAGGGTCAAAACGGAGGCTGCTGAAGCGGTTTCTTTAGCAGTAGCAGCCAGAATCGCCGGAACATTGAGAATCTCGGCGAGTCGCTCCAGCAGTTTAGAGAAGACGCTCGGTTCGGCTTCCGCTTGCAGAAGGCAGCGTTGCCAGTCGAGCCGCCAAGTTTGGAATTGTTGCAAGCGTTGCAGTAACTCCAAGCTGTGACCGCTCGTTTGCGGCGCGCGCTCCGGGTCGCTTTCTTCAATCTCGAGGAGGTCGAGCAAAATTTGCCCGATTCGAGTGGGATTTTCCCGTGCTTCCCGAATCCTGGCTCGCAGTGCGGGCGTTAAGACAATTTGTTTGACTTCATTTCCCGGCTGACCGAGAACGAGGGGTTCGGCCCGATCGCGATCGAGAATAAACGTCGTCAGTGCTACGGGGCTGAGATGCCAGTAAACCGCGACGGTTTGGGGTGCGAGCCGCTCCCGAAGTTCCCGCCAACTCGGCGCTTCTGGGGAAGGTTCTCCCTCGATTGAGCTAGCCGCCACTTGACTTTGTTGGGCGAGTTCTAGGGCTGTGGCTAATTCTCCCGACTGCACCGCCAGATCGACTCCTAACTGATTGAACCGAGCTAGTTCTGCCGCGCGGCATTTCTGTTGACCCTCCGACTGTTGGGGATTGTCAAGCAGCCGCAACAGCAAACTCGCTCCGCGCTGCAAAGACTTATTCGCCCGGGCTGTATCTTCCAGCGCCCACTGGACTTGAATCAAATCTTGCAGCACTTCCAGGTGTAACTCCGGGAAGGCTTCTTCGGTGAGGGTCGTCAGGGCTTCGTGATAGCGACCGACGGCTTTTTGACGCAATTCCTCAGCTTCTTGGGGGTTGGTTTGCGCTTGGCGGGAGTACAATCGACCGATCGCGGCGTGCAATTGCCCCCAGCCTTCCGGGTGAGTGTTGGGATAAAGGCATTCTAGCCCCGCTTCCAAGCTGGCGAGTTCCCCGGCTTCGCCGCGCTGATTGAGGCTGGGCGAAGAGTCAGAAATGGCGCTTAGGGAGGTGAGCAGCAGGTCTGGGGCGGCGGAGAGCCGAGCCGCATGACTGCGACCGAGCCAAGCTTCCCAGGCTTCGGGTTTAAATTGTAATGCTTTATCGAAGGAGGCGATCGCTTCTTCGTAAACTTGCAGTTCGATTGCGGCATGACCGCGAGCCGTCCAAATTTCCGGCGTATCGGCTCGCAGTTCTAAGGCTCTATCGTAGGACGCGATCGCCTCTTTTGCATTGCCGACCTTCTTCAACGTCAAGCCGCGCTGATACCATACCCCCGAAAGATCGGGTTCGATTTCGAGCGCTTTTTCGTAAGACGCGATCGCCATTTCCCACTGTCCTGCCCCTTGGAGCGCGTCGCCCCGACTCGACCAAGCTTTATCGTAGTCGGGTTTGAGTTCCAACGCGCGATCGTAGGACGCAACAGCCGCCTCGAAGCGCTCCAACTCCTCCAGGACAATGCCTTGGTTGTACCAAGCCTTATAGTATGTCGGCTCCAGTTCCAGCGCTTGACGGTAACAGATCAGGCTCTCTTCCGGTCGTCCCAACTGTTTGAGCGCTAAACCGCGATTGTTCCAAGCTTGATAGTAGCTCGGTCGCAACTCAATCGCTTTTTCCCAATCGCTCAAAGCGCCCGCAAAATCCTCAATTTCGTAGCGTTCGACACCGCGATTGAAAGCCGTTTCTGGCTCTTCTAAGGGCGGCGGGTTGGCTTGAGAGTCGATTTGTGCCGCTAGTGCCGTCGCCAGCGACTGCAAGTTCGTCGTCTCCAGTCCGAGTTCCTGCGCCACTTGAACGGCAAACGCGGGATTTTGCTGAAGCGTTGTTAACAGTTCTTCCCAAGACCAATCGGTGGGGGAAACTTGACTCGGTATCGGCTCCGGAAGCGGTTCCGGCGGCGGCAGTTCCTCCATCGGGGCGGGCGCGAGGGGCGGGTTGTCTTCGGGAAGCTCGACTGCTGCTCCGAAGTTTTCTACCCCATCCGGGCCAGTATACTCCCAAATTTCGTTGAGGGTTCCGCGCGAGAGGAGTTCCATCGCAATCTCGCGGGCGCGATCTCCGACTTGGCGCGCGGTTGAGGTGGGAGGCAAGGCTTGACACTGTTCGTCGAGTTTGAGGAGATACTGAGCCAAGTTTTCATTGGCTGTCGGTGCTGTCATCGCCTTGAGTTGGTAGCGCTCCAACCAGCCCAGCCAAGCATCCTTGTCGCCTCGTTCGCCCAACGTTTCAAAAAAGCGCTGAATGCGTCCCGGCTGCCACCCATAGGCAATCCCTTCGAGCAATTGCTCGAATAAATACTCGTAATCCGCATCGCTGAGGGGTTTGTTAGGCTTTGGCGCTTCTCTCAACTCCGGAGCGGACTCGGACGTTGGGGATTTGAAGAAAGACTGCCAGATGTTTTTCAAGATATTTTAGGGTTTGACTCGAGATTGATGGAGGACTGGCGCTGGGCCGTTATGCAGAACTCTGACGAGAGCGCACGGCTTTTGTATCCTGCTCTATTGCCAAATTATAATTTATGGGCTATGCGATCGCGCCATTTCGCCTCTGAGTCGGTTGTTTGAAAGCGTTTCCGACTTCTAAGTCTCTATTTTAGAGTCCTGAATCGCCGATTGAACTCTGAAGCGAATATGGGGCGCTTAGTGGCCTTCGTTACTGGACGAGAGAGCGTCACCTTTTTAGGATAGAGGAGATGTGGCGCGATCGGAAATCTCGATTATGGCTTGGTTTGAATTTAGGCAACGATTTATTCCCGATTTTGAAAAAACTTACGGACGTTTGCCGACGGAGCAAGAAATTGTTGATGCGGAGGCGCGTTTTCTGGAGTACGCGCGATCGCAAGGCGCGAATCTAGAGGAGGAAATTTATCCACACCAACCGCCACAAGCTCCAGAAGATAAGGCTTCAAAATAGGACTTCATCAGGATTGATTGGGACATTCTACAGCTTTGATTTCGCTCCTTCACTCAATTAACATTGATGTTTTCGTTCCAACTCTTATCTTGGCTCCGTCTCTTTCAGGCTCGTTTATCCCAACGCCTCGTCCTCTGGCTTTTTGCCAGCCTCGTTTTTATTGAATTTGTTGTTTTGATTCCATCGTATTACTCAGAACAGCGACGACAGCTTCGCAATCTCGAAGACTTATCCTACGCGGCGGTAGATTCAATCATCAGTCTGACCAAGATGGAAGGATTGACTTCCAGTCAATTTCCCGATCGCCTTAAAAAGATTCTTGAAGATTCGACCACGATTCGAGGAATTGCAATTTATAAAACGGATGGAACCCTCGATCGCGTGATTGGAGAAGCCCCTCAATTATTTTTAAGGGATCTGAATCGCTTTCACCAAAAAGTTTATCGGAAAAGTTTTGGCGATCGCTACGATGTAGCGTGGTTGTCTCAGACGATTCAAGACAAATATATTCTCGTTGTTCGTCTTGATGCTTCGAGAGTGAGAGGAGAATTATCGAATTATCTGCTCAGAATTGCCTTCCTCGTTCTGGTGATTTCGGGTTTTGTTACCTTTGTGATGATGCTCGTTCTCGGAAGAACGGTGATCGAACCGATTGTGCGCTTGCGACAAGACCTAATTCGGGCGGGTGAAGCACTCAGCCAAGATAAAACGGGCTGTCAATTTTACTCGCTTTCCGTCCAACGCCGAGATGAAGTTGGGGATGTAATGACGGCGTTTAAGGAAATGTTTAATCGCGTTTCCTGGGAGATTCAAGAACGGAAACGAGCCGAAGCAGTGTTGCGAGAAGAACAAGAAAAATCGGAACGGTTATTGCTGACAATTTTACCGCATTCTATCGCTCAGCAGTTAAAAGAAAAACACGGCACAATCGCAAATCGCTTTTCAAATGTCACGATCTTATTTGCTGATATTGTTGGCTTTACGCCTCTGTCTTCTTCCTTGTCACCAGAAGAATTGGTGGAGTTATTAAATCAGATTTTTTCGAGTTTCGATTGCTTGACAGAGCAGTACAATATTGAGAAAATAAAAACGATTGGCGATAGTTATATGGTAGCGGCGGGTTTGCCTTTGCCGAGAGAAGACCACGCGGACGCGATCGCAGAAATGGCCCTCGGTATGCAAGCAATCGTTCAACAATTTCCGAGCTTATTGGGAACCCAACTTCAAATCCGCATCGGGATTAATACTGGAACCGTTGTAGCGGGCGTAATCGGCACAAAAAAGTTTATTTACGATTTGTGGGGGGATGCCGTAAACATCGCCAGTCGTATGGAATCTCACGGACTCCCCGGCTCTATTCAAGTGAGCGAACAAACGTATCAATTACTGCGCGATCGCTACCAATTTCAAGAGCGTGGAGAACTAGAAATTAAGGGTAAAGGAATGATGCGAACCTATATTTTATTGGGAAATAAAGAAGAAAACTTAGCGGAAAAAACCATATAATAGCTGCCAGCCAACGAGCGCGATCGCTAAATCTGCTAAGATATGACTAATCGTACTCGCCCAGAGCGAATGAGACTTAAAATAGCACCACGACCAAATCGCTCCCGCTCCAAAAACACCCAGAGAACCTAACACAACGACCGGCAAGGCAAAATAACGAGCTAAGCCAATAACGTGATGTAAAGTAAACAGCAGCGCGCTCAATAAAATTGCACCTTGAAGTTGCAATAACCGCTCGCATTGACGACCGACAAACCAGCGCCAAACATACTCTTCGATCGGCGCATTAATAAAGCTAAAATAAGCAGCACCCGCCAAATAGACTTGCGGACTGCTAACGCCAACTTGCTGCGCTCGATCTCGAACATAAACTGGATCGATTAAATCTTGACCGACTGCAATATAGATTCCCCAAATAGTTGCAAACATAGCCAGTCCTAGCACCGTTCCGAGTAAAACTTCCCCCATACGAGGCAGACTCAGTTTAAATTCACCTTTCTCGACGCGAAGAAACCAAACTGCGGGTAAGACGAATAGCCAAAGTTTTGACAGCGAAAAAATAGCTTGTCCCAAAGTTCCCGGCGCAATCCATAAGGCCATTGCTACGCCGAAGCTGGCAACCGGAACGATAAGAAGTAAGGCAAGAATTGCTTGTTTTCGCATCTCAAAATTATCCTTTTGTGAAGAGAGGCGAGCAGAAAAAAATAACTTTTCGTGTTAATATCAAATTTAAATAAAGGTGCATAGAATTTTCGTGTTCAAGTATCCTTTTAGTACCGTCCGTACTAACGCAGTGTTAGTTGGTTGTTACTTCTACAAACTGCATAGCCAACGAGAAATCGATGCAATTTGGTTTTCTTCATTTAAGTTGGCAGCATTACTGAGCGACCCGCTTTCTAATTGCTCCCAAATTTCACCAGCCATCCTTTTTTGAATTGCCGACCCTAACGCATCGAACCACCAAGCGTATCGCCGCGAGTCAATAGAAATCTAAAAACTAATTCCTCTACAAAATTTGCACCTGCTGGCTCAAGAAAGTTTTTAATTAAACCGTTAATCGCGTCAACTTTATCCTGCGGCATCAAGTGAGCGAGAGATTTGTCAGATAATCCTGCCGCAGTCAACAATCCCATCTCGATACCCTGAATACTTAGCAAGTCAGCAGGAATTCTAACTTGATTTACCGCCTCTTTCAGTGCCTTTGCTTCTGCCACATAAGGGGTAGCCCGTCGGTTCTTTTCAAGTGCAAGCGCCACGAAGCCCGCACGAGTTGCTTCATAAGTTGTTACAAGCTCCTTACTAGACTGAAGATAGTTACGATAAGCAGTCATAAGATATAGTTACTGTTTTCTCCATACATAAACACATTTTCGCAAGGGATCGCGCCCATGATTTCCCATTTGCTGGCTACTGTTACCCTTATCACCCGGTAAAACGAGAATATTTTCAACTATGAAACCGAGTTTCTCCGCAAAGTCCGAGAGTATCGTATCTACTGAAATACTTACGCCAGAATAACGCACATTGTCATTGACCATAAACAACAATGCTCCAGGTTTGAGTATGCGGGAACATTCTTGTATAACGCAAGCCATTTCGTAAAAATAACCTCTTACCATTCGGGGTATTCCGTTATTATTTAATACACCCTGAAGTTTCCGATCGCCCAAATAGCGCAAAATGGATTGTAATAGAGTCTGTGTATTTGCAGTCTCTAGAGCCAAATTCCAATTTGGATTAATAGTCAACAAGTCTTTTGAGCGATTTTCGACTGTGCAGCTTAACATTTCCTGTCGTAGATCGATTAGCCCCTTTTCAGAAACATTTAATAATGCAAGTTCTAATGCATAAGTGCGAGTGTAGTCATATCGATTGCAATAGGGTGGAGATGTGATAACAGCATCATAAATTGCATCAGGCAAAGTCGGTAGCAAGCTGAGACAAGAACCTTTAAAAAGTTTGACTTTACCGGGTGGCATCTTAACCGAAAAAAGTTCTACCTGATGTATGGGAGGTTCAAGATCGTTGATGATTTCTTCGATCTTACTGGCGATCGCATAATCAAAATCTAAAATATCACCTTTGTTAAAAGGCTTCTTTCCTTGCCCACGGCCAGAACGATGATCCCAACGGAGATATTGCCCATCTTTGCGAGTGTAGCTTATAGACTCTAAAATGCATAGTAAAGCAAAGCGCAGAACTTTTTGTACTCTTTCATTTTCTTGATAACAAGCTTCTAGGTATTGCTCAATTGCTTTTTTGGTTTCTTGAGAATAGGCTCCTTTTGTAATCTTAAACTCGGTCAAACAAAACTTTTGATTAACCTGCTTCCAGATTTGAGATCTCAACCAAGTTTTGAGACGTTCTAAGTCTTCAAATGTCAATTCAGTATCGATAATCTTCTTTGTTTCAATGATCTGTTGACCAATAGGTAACAACTCAATACCATCAGTATCCAATCCTAAATCACTAGCAGCAAACAAAGCCGTTCCGCTGCCTGCAAAAGGATCTAGTATCTTGCCCTGATTAAGTCCATACTTTTGCAGTAAAAGCTCAACAAGAGAGGCAGAAAAGGCTTCTTTATATTTGTACCATCGGTATATAGGTCTTGTTTTGTTAGCTTGAAAACTTACTAAAAGTCTAGTAAGTGCAGGCTGAACAAAAAACTTGGCTTGAAAATGATGCTGTAATTGTTTGTCAAGGTTATCAATTTCCCTAAGAGTATTATTTTGCACTTCAGGGTCGATATTGGAAACGCTTGACAGATTTGTCACAAGTATTAGTCCCTACGAAATACGAATCTGCTTATTATATCAGTGCCTTCAGTCTAAAATGCTAATCGAGTAAGCTAGCGATGTTTTTCGTCTGAAACCTTGAAACGATTATAGCTGACAAGATTTGAAAATTCTCCTTACCAATACTGAAGCCCTGTTGACGATAAAATTCTTTAAAGAACCGATCGCCAGAACCGTATTTAAGATACTGCTACAACTTGCTAGAGTTGAATATTATTTTGCTGCATATAACTCAGCAGCCAATTCGCCATCGTCGCGCGGCGGGTTTGTCGCGGTCCGAATTCGCCAACTTTATAACCTTTAAATCCCAATGTTTCTTTAAGTAACTGTTTATTTTCTGGGGGGATGGAGCGCGTTAATTTAACGGTGGGGGGACGATTTTCGATGAAATCCGGTGGTTCGGGATAGTCGGCGCGCCAATCGTCGGGAACGGCGCTGTTGTCCCAAGTTTGCGTTTGTGGGTCGTAGCGATAGCCTAAATAGTGCCAAACGAGTTGGTTGACGGTTGCATCTTCAATGGTCTCGTTGAGAATCGCCCAGAGGGTGTCGCGGTTGAGGGGAGGTAAATTAGACATGGGGTTTGAGACTAGGTTGCGCCGAGCGTACCGCCCTTAAAGGGACTCCCTCCCTTGGGGAAGGGAGGGAGTGGGGGTGAGACTGGGGATTGGGGATCCAGTCACCTGATTATTAGTTTGACATACCCTCGCTCAAAATTTCAATCAATTTTGGCAGGGTCTCACTCGGAGAAATTTTGTTGGCTCGCTTTTGGGGATCGCCGGAAAATTTGGAAAATTTGTGGTTTTAATTGTGCGCCAGCCATCGATTTTGTGCTAATCTATTAGTTAAGATTATAAAAATTTCCAGCGTTTGTTGGGGCGAACTTTGGCAAGGTAGAGAGTGACCTGCAAGGTTGGTCTGGAATGGTTTCCGCGCTCATTCGATTGATTCAAGCAATCTTTCGGAGCGGCGCAGTTTTCTCGTACCGGCATAATTAATCTCCGAGCAATAACGGCTTTCGAGTCGGTTGCTCTGGGTTCTGATGAAGGGTAATGCCTTTGCAGGTGTTTAAAGTACGAGTTTGTCAGCAACAACGCTATAGGATTCTGTCGGGTGATAGATTGCGACAGAGGGAGAATGAGGGGCAGAAAGCTTTGTTAAAGGCGAGCTTATCTATCTCGAATTTAATTTCTCTTGTCGTCACCCCCAGAAATATGCGCCAAACCCATTAGCGTTTTAAAGATTGCTAATGCGATTGGTCTTAGCTCGCAATGCTTCGATTGATTTTGGGAATTCACTTTCCACTCCTCGCCCACCTTACTGATTATTAGAGAGATGCCTATTGTTATTTTGCTCTTGGCGGCTGCCGTTTACCTAAGTACGGTTTATATCGTTCTGGCTTTGGCTCAGCGCAATGCGAAGGCGACAGAACCGTCGCGTCCCCTGCGCTAATTGTTATTATTGGTATTGAAATTGCGTTTCTGGCTCGGTCTTTAGAGAGCTAGTTGACGGCTTGCTCTTGCATTGGACTAGCTCTCTGGGGTTTGAACCCGATGTTGCGTCTAGCAACTCGGTTTTACTAGGGTGGGGATTTTAAGTAGCGGGAACGGAGGCGAGTTGAATTTGCTCGACTTCCGGTAAGCGCCCGAGCCATTGCTGGGAAAGGGAAGCAAAGTCTTGCGGGCAACCGCTCGTATAAAACTGCGTGGGGAGTGCCGTTTTGAGGTGCTTGAGGCCCATTAATTCTAATTCGCGATCGATCGCGCGAACGAGCCATTGCGCCGGATCCACTAAGCGAACCGATCGCGGTAGCAATTTCTTCAGCACGGGTTCTAGATGGGGATAGTGCGTGCAACCGTAAATCAAGGTGTCAATTTGGCGATCGAGCAATGGTTGGAGGTACTGGCGCGCCACTTGTTGGGTATAAGGATCGCGGATGCGGTTGCTTTCAATTAAGGGGACGAACTCCGGACAGCCCACCTCCCAAACGCGCGCTTCGGGATTGGCTTCAAGAATCGCTTGTTGGTAGGCGTGACTGGCGGCGGTAGCGGGGGTGGCAATCACGCCGATGCGCCGTCCGGTTCGCACGGCCGCGCGCGCGCCCGGTAAGATAATGCCTAAGATAGGAAAGTCAAACTCTTGGCGCACGGCTTCTAAGGCTAGGGCGGAACTGGTATTACAGGCCATGATGACCATTTTGACCTCTCGCTCGCGCATCCAATGCAGGATTTCCCGCACAAACTGCAAAATTTCTTCTGCCGATCGCGTACCGTAAGGTAGGCGCGCAGTATCGGCAAAATAAAGAATCGATTCCTCGGGAAGTTGTCGGTTGAGTTCTCGGAGAACCGTCAGCCCCCCCACACCACTATCAAATACGCCAATCGGTCTGCGTTGGATTTCCTGCATTAATTTAGTTTCTTATCGAGAGTTTAAGCATTGCAACGAATTCTAAACTGTTGTTGGGAAGACCGCTAGCGTAGATTCCGTTGAACATACTCGAGAACGCCGCGCGCGATCGCGGTTGCCAATTGGCGGCGATGTTCGGGCTTCCTCAAATTCGATGAATCCTCAGAACCCGTAACGAAACCAATTTCCACCAAAACGGCGGGCATTTCTGAATTTCTCAGCACGTAGAAGCGGGCTTGGCGAACCGAGCGATCGCGAATATCCACCGTATCTAAAACATTGCGGTGAATGATGCTAGCTAACTGCGAGCCATTGGAAAAATAATACGTTTCCAAACCGCTCACCTCGGGACGATTATCGACCGAATTGGCGTGAATGCTGACAAATAAATCGGCTCGCAAGCGGTTCGCCAGAGCCGTGCGCCCCTGCAAGCTGATAAAGCGATCGTCATCGCGCGTCATCGTGACATTAATCCCCTGCTGCTCCAGCAACTTCGCCACTTGCTGGGAGACATCGAGAACCACTTCCTTTTCTTGCAAACCGCCCAAACCGATCGCGCCGTAATCCTCGCCCCCGTGTCCCGGATCCACCACCACGCGCAAACGGCTGTTAGGGATAGATGGGAGACTGTCGGGGTTCGTTTGTCGGGGCGGGAGGGGAGTTGTGCGATCCGGGGGGGAAACTGGGACAGCCGTACTGGTTCTAATCGCGAGGTCGATATTCAACAGCGAACCGCGCTGGTCGATACTGCCGATTTGAAAAGTGGGAGACGGTTTGAGCAATAAAACCACCGTTTGGGCATCCTGCTGGCGCACCCGCAGTTCGGCAATCGGGCTATCCGGCTTTAATTGCGGCCCTTGGAGGCGTTCTGCGAGGCGGGCGTTGGGGATAGTGAGTTCGTAGAGTCCGGCGCTATCGTTCCAACGGCTAGAAATGGCGAGGGGTCGATTTCCCCGCACCACCAAACGACGATTGACCAAATCGATCGCCTCAACGGTTGCCGCGCGATCGCTCGCTACCGGCGGAGGAACGTTCGTGGGGGGCGGCAGAGGAGGCAGGGAAGGAACCGTCGAAACCGGCGGTTGCGTCGGTCGCGACTGGGAACCAATCTGTTCCGGATTCGGGAGGGAAACCGTCCAATTGGTCGGCGAAACCCCTCGGAATTGAATCTTATCGGGGTTCATCGTGTAACCCGGAGCCAGTTCGACGACAATGCGCGTGGTGCGATCGTCAAATTGACCGACGCGCACGCCGCGAACCGTACCGCGAAAAGATTGATTGACTGTCTCTCGCCCCAAATCGATTCCAGGCAGATCGATAATTAGGCGCGTGGGGTTAGAAATAAGTTGAGCCGTCGGTTGTACGCCAACGTCCGTTGTGAAGAGCAATTGGTTTTGATTGGGATCGAAACGCCAAAATAATAACCTGGCCGCTTCTGCGGGCAAGGCACACAGCACAACGCTCAACCAACTCAAAAGCAACAAGTAAAATCTCAAGGTTTTCATTCCTCGAAAGGTGGGGGTTAAAGGACTGGAGATTCGAGACGCGCTACTGTCGCGAGCGATAGGTGCGAACCTCCGAGTATAGCTTTACGGAATTCAACATTCAAAATTAACAATGCCGTTCCAGGGTAGTCATTGTAACGATTTTGAACGGTCAATTGATTTCCGTACTGCTCGGGCAATATGTGTTGTCTTCGTTGAAAAATACCACGACCCGGACAAAATTGTTGATGGGAAGATAGTACCAACAAGTGGCAGTGAATGACGGCAGTGGAAACTTGAAAGTTGCCGAAACCGCCGTCTTGGTTGGAGATTAACGTTAATCGGGACTGCTAGCTGACTCGACAGCGGTTGCTGGTTCCTTAAAAACAACCCGCAATAACGGTGGCGCGAGAAAGGTGGTGAAAATGACCATCATAATAATGGCAGCATTGGTGGACTCGGAAAGCGCGCCGCTCGCCGAACCGACTCCGGCAAAAACCAATCCCACCTCGCCGCGCGGAATCATCCCTACGCCAACAGCGAGTTTTTTCAGTCCCGGTTGCCAGAGGGTAAAGCCCGTAATGACTTTGCCGACAATTGCTACGCCAATCAGGAATAGGGCGATGATGAGGCCCTCGCGGTTGCTGGGAATGGCCGGATTCAACACGCTTAAGTCGGTTTTTGCGCCCACGCAGACGAAGAAGAGGGGAACAAAAATATCGGCAACGGGAACGACTTGTTCTTCGAGTTCCCGGCGCTTGTCAGTTTCGGCGAGAATCAAACCGGCGGCAAAGGCTCCTAAAATGGCTTCGAGGTGAATGACGGCGGCAATGTAGGCCAGGATGAAGGCAAAACAGAGGGCTGTTAGCAGGAGTTTTCCGCGCGTTTTCATCGAATTGACTAATCCCACCCAAAGCGGACTGATGAGACGACCCAGCAAAATCGCGCCGACTAGGAAGACGGCTGCACTGATAATTAGATAGATAACGTTGGTAATTTCGATTTCGCCAGTTTTAGACAAGCTGGCGACGACGGCTAAGACGATAATGCCAAGAATGTCGTCAAGGACTGCCGCACCAATGATGATTTGTCCTTCGGTGGAGGAGAGTTGACCGATTTCGGCGAGAACTTTGGCGGTAATGCCGATACTCGTCGCTGTGAGGGCAGCACCCGCAAAGATGGCGGGAATGGGGGCAATGTGAAACAGGAAGATTAACCCTGCGGTTCCGGCGGCGAAGGGGGCGACGACTCCGACGGTAGCAACGACAGCCGCTTGGGGACCGACGCGAATCAGTTCGGCGAGGTCGGATTCGAGGCCGATTTCAAAGAGGAGAATGATAACCCCCAGTTCGGCGAGGAGGGAGATAACTTCGCTTTGGGTGGCGAAGACCGATTGGGCGGCTTCGGGGCTGAGGTTAGCCGTGGCTTCCATGATACGGATAATCAGCGAATCGCCTGCTGCTGCACCGCTGGCCGGAAAAACAAGCAGGTGCAGCGCGGAAATGCCGATAATGACACCGCCGACGAGTTCGCCGAGGACGGGCGGAAGGTTGATGCGGGCGCAGAGTTCGCCGCCGATTTTGCTGGCGGCGTAGACTGCGACGAGACTGAGTAAGACACCTGCAAGAACGAAGGTGCTTTCTTCTGCTGCCGTTTCGGTGGCGGCTGCGATGGGAAAGGTTAGAAACAAAGAAAGGTCGAAATTCATGCTGGGGAGAATTTCCTGCGATCGCATCCGGCAGGAGTGAAGGATATAGGATCTTTGTCTAATGTACTGGAGAATCTTCCCAATTGAATGTTAGGGGGAGGAATCCTTATGATGCGATGTCAGGTTGTCTTGATTTTTGCGAGTCGTTGCTTCAAGATTGACGCACGAGTTTTTTTGGGGTTAAGGTGATGCGATCGATTCAAGGGACGACGAAGTTATTGGGCGTGATTGGCGCGCCGGTGGAACATTCGCTGTCGCCTGCGATGCACAATGCAGCATTGGCGCATTTGGGGCTGGATTATGTCTACGTGCCGTTTCCAGTGCGTCCGGTGGATTTGGAGCGCGCGATCGCGGGGTTTGAGGCAGTTGGGGTAGTGGGTTTCAGCATCACCATTCCCCACAAGCAAGCGATCTTGCCTTTATTATCGCAGGTTTGGCCCGCCGCGCAATTGGTGGGAGCCGCGAACACGGTTTGGTATAACGATGGGGGCTGGAGCGGCACGAATACTGATGTTGAGGGCTTTATTGCGCCGTTAAAGGCGTTGCAGCGCGATTGGAGTCAAGTTGTGCCGGTGGTGCTGGGAAATGGCGGCGCGGCGCGGGCTGTGGTGGTGGGGTGTGCGGAGTTGGGCTGCCCAGAAGTTTGCGTTGTGGGGCGAGATCGCGATCGCTTGGACAAATTTAAACAAAGTTGGCGAGATACGCCCCTTCACGGGCTTGTTAGCGTTCGTTCCTGGGATGAATTATCGGGGCTGGTATCGGCGACAGATTTGCTGGTAAATACCACGCCGGTGGGGATGTTTCCTCATGTTTCGCAATCGCCGGTGGAGGAAAGTGTTTTGGAGGGATTGAAGGCGGACGCGATCGCTTACGATTTGATTTATACGCCTCGCCCGACGTTATTTCTCAAACTCGCTCAACAACGGGGTGCAATGATAATTGACGGTACGGAAATGTTGGTGCAACAAGGGGCAGCAGCTTTACAAATTTGGTTGCAACAACCCGTTCCCGTTGATGTGATGCGTCAGGCATTGTTAGAGAAGTTAGCGGCTTAAATATCTATAGTTTTTTCTTTTATAGCGGTGATGACAATCCAATCAGTCAAAAACTAGGCGAATGCCATTCGCCTTTACTAAAATTTGTCCTCACTACCTTGGCGATTACTATAGCGCTATCTTCTACCAATTCCTATAGGTTTTGCACGATTTCCCAGAGCTAGGGCAGAGTAATGCTCATTGGTGTCAACTTAACGCGATCGCGGGCAGAAAGAATGCGATCGAGGATAGCTAAGCGCGCCGGGGAGTGAGTCAAGTGCAATGATTTGACAGCGCATATGGATGAGATGTTTGATTGCACAACCCACCCCGTAGACCTCAGCCTTGTGTAGCTAATTTTGCTGCGCCTGAAACAAACATCAATGTTTCAGAAAAGCCCCTTTTGACGGTTAATTTTTCCTCTATCTGATGTCGCTTATCGGTCGTACTAATGCCTTATTTTATTATGCGTAAAATAGGCGTTTTACCAACAGCAACACTCCCAGAAAGTTTGTGCAGTTCTTTAATTTCATCTATGTTAGCAATAATAACGGGGGTTAGAGTTGATTTTGCTTTAGCTTCTAAAAGTTCTAAATCAAATTCAAGAATCGTATCACCAACTTTAACGGCTTGACCTTCCTCAGCAATCCGCTTGAAACCCTCCCCTTTTAGGACAACTGTATCAATTCCAAAGTGGACAAAGATTTCAAATCCATCATTAGATGTAATCGAAAAAGCATGGTTTGTTTCAACTATGTTACCAATTGTCCCCGTTACTGGCGCTACTATTTTGTATCCGCTTGGTTTAATCGCAATACCATCACCAACTATTTTCTCAGCAAATACAACATCAGGAACATCTTCAAGGTTTACAATATCGCCTGAAAGTGGCGCAATAATTTCTATGCCAATTGCGTCTGCACCATCACTTCCTACTACGGATTTTAATTTATCGAATAAACTCATTCTACTTACTCCACAAATTTTTATGGCGACAAAATTATTAACACTGTATGTACATTAACAGAGCCATTAATTATAGCAAATACTGGTCGAAGATTCAAAGCATTTTTCTGCGCCATTTCTAAGCACTTATGCAAAATAAATTACCTGTTCTAGATCGCTGAAAATTTTGAGTTACAAGGGTTCTGGCGTAGAGTGATGTGTAAATAAATTTGCTTCGGTGCTTACGGGCATTCTGTACCTTTATTATGTAGCCTTTTTCATAGGCGTGAGGTACACTAAAAATCGGCTTCCTCCTGATGCGGTTCAATCGCGATAACTTCTGTATATTCAAACTGATTTTCGCTGCGACGCACGAGGGGATACACCTTACCGTGGCGCTCGATCGCGTCTTCTTCGCAGTCCGGTTTCGGGGAATAATAAACTAGCACGTATTCTCGCCCAATGTAAGACGCAACTTCTCGCTCGACTTCGCCACGCCATTGGGTTTTGGTGACGAGAATGGCGAGTTGGTTGGCGAGTTGCGGCACGATTTTTGCGACTTGGCGGCGATAAATTTCATCTAAGCTGCCGAAGGGGGAATCCATGACGATGGGAAAGGTGCTACTATCGGGAGCCATAAGGGCATTACTTTGATTTTGACTCCAGGCGCGCACGCGATCGATGATGCCCCCAATGAAGGATAAACTCAAAATTTGGTTTTCTCCGGTGGAGGCGGCGACGGGAACGGCGATTCCGGAAGTATTTTCGAGCAGGGTTAACTCGTAATTTTCGCTCAAACGGAGGAAGTAGGGCGTGAAGGAAATTTCGCTAAAGATTTCTTGGACGCGCTGTTCGAGGGAGAGGCGGAATTGTCGTTCGAGACGGGAACGTACTTCGGTTAATCGCGCGATCGCGTCTTCGGTTGCATGGATGCGTCGCTGCGCTAAAATTTGTTTATCTTCCTTTAATTGGTGTTTGGCGATTTGCTTGTTTTTCTCTTCGATTTGGCTTTTTAGCTGTTCGAGTTGCTGGTTTTGTCCGCCGCGTTCTAGCATTAAATGGCGGATGTTCGTTTCGGTATCATCGGCACGTTTTTGTAGGGCTTGAATGTCGGTATCGGGATAAGTTCTGAGCTTTTGGCGGATTGCTTCTAAACGATTTTCGGTGTCACTGAGTTGTTCTCGCGATCGCGCCCATTCTAATTGCTGGCGATCCATTTCTTCCCAAAATTCTACCACTTGTTCTTGCATCTGGCTCGTCCGCGTTTCTAAGCGAATGGTTGCCTCTTCTACTTCTGCCATTCCGGCTTTGTCCCACCACGCTTTAATGCTTTCTGCTGCAAAACTCCCTTCAGTCAGTTCCGTTCCGCACAAGCAGCGCCCCCGTTCTAATAATTGCTGTAAAAATTGTTTCTTAATACCGGAGGGGAGTTCTCCTTTGGCGCGCAGTTCGACGAGTAAGGCTTGGAATTGTGCGATCGCATCCCTCAATAAGGGGGTATAGCCGCGACTGGAAATCGCGCGCTTGAGTTGCGTTTTTATTTCGATGAGGTTCTGCCGCGCGGTGCTTTCTTGTGCCTCTAATTCTTGCTTTAATTTCTGTAAATCTTGCGCGCCGCTGACTGCGAGTAACTGTTGGTTGAGGACGGCTTTTAATTCCTCGTAGTTCTGTAACTCTGCTTCCATTTTCTGCTGCCGTTGCAGGATGCGATCGCGTTCTGCCTCCAATTTTCCTACTTCTCGTAATAATTGCTTGGTTTGTGCGTCGCCTATGTCCTTTAATTCCTCTTGAAGCGCGCGCTTGGCTTTCTTTAAATGCTCGATCGCGCGATCTAAAACCGTTACCCCTAACAACTCCTTCGTATCCTCGGCAATACTCCCCTTCTTCCCTTCCTCCCGAAAAATGCGATCGATTCTTTCCCCATCAAAAAAGAAGTATTGGTGCAAACTTTCCGGTAAAATTCCCTGAATAATATCTGCTGGTTGTTCGCTCGGTATATACCAACGTCCATCCTCCTCCCGCGCGTACAACATCGATAACAGTGGAGTCGAACAATCAATGCGATTTTCCGCATTCGGATACGCATAGCAATAGCGCTTTACTTGATACTGTACCCTCTCGTGTTCAAAACGAATTTCTGCCCAACATTCTAAGGAAGTTCCAAAACTCAACTCGGACAGCGCTCGCTTATTGATCAGTTGTTTCGGCGAAGCAAAGGCAGCGGTAAATCGATCGTAGAGTATCCAGGTAAAAGCATTTAAAATCGTCGTCTTTCCCGCTCCATTATTGCCGTGAAAAACGGTTGTATTTCGTTCTCCCGAGGCGAGGACAATTTCTGGCGTTGTTCCGTAAAATTGTCTGAAATTACATAAGCGAAGCGAGAGCAACTTCATAGTCAATTGTGAATTGTGAATAGTGTAATGGCACTGAAATAGGCGTTTAAAAATCGCCTGTAGAGACGTTGTATACAACGTCTCTACAGATAATTTCGTAGGGTATACAGCACCCACCCGCCTTAAGTCAGTGCCATTGATGAATAGGATGTCATTAGCGTTCTGTCGATTCTGCCCTTGATATTGTAACCTTCCGATCTCGGAGCTAGATTGAGTAAACCGATTAAGGGATGCTTCGTTTCAACTGGCAATCTTATTTTTCCAGATTGTTTACTTCACGACATCTTTAACAATTTTCAAAATATCATCATTAATATATTTTCGACTCTTTTGGTGCAGCCGTTCTTTCTCAATCCTTAAAACTCGCTCGATAATCGCTTTCACTTCCGGCGAGGCTTGCGCGATGGGTTCTTCGATGTTCTCAATATTAAGGTTGTGTGCCATTTCTTTGAATAATTGCGATCGCTAACCGGCTTCTCTCATATCGATGGGATAAATTGTCACCTTTAATGAAGCTCCCACCTCTGCAATCTTCCCCATCGTTTCCGGCGAAAGGTTAGAAAGATAATAATGAGGAGAAAGTCCGCCTTCGTAGCCTAAATCGAAAGTTTTACTACTCGCTGTTTCCCAAACTTCCTTCGCTTCGCCCTTCAATTCTCGAATTAAAGAACAAAACTTACGAATTTTAGCATCTGCTTCTCCGCCATCATTCCTTTTTTGAGGCGTGCAAGCCGCCATCTCTAATTCATCAAGACCAATTTCAAAGGTGGCTAAAGTTTCTCCGGGTGCTTCCCCAGAAGAGAGATGATATCTTGCTTTCTCTCCGAAAGCATCAGCAAGAACTTGAAGATTGCGATCGCTCGTAACTTCCAAATCGACATTTAAAAAGTGGGTTGCCATAATATCCTTAATATACTACCGCCGCTCGCCTCTATGGGGAGCGGCAGAACGAAAAACTTTCCCCAGTTTCTTACCATACCCTTTCTTGTCCCTGTCCCCAAAATCCATCATACTTGCGAACCTTAATATTTCCTAAAACTTTGGTTTGACAAGCCAAACGCAACCCCCTTGTAGGAGAATGGGGAGGGAGCGAGAGTCGCCCTTGTTCTTTCCAGTTTGCTTCAGAAACTTCCCCTTCGATTTCGACGGCGCAAGTGCCGCAACTGCCCAACCCGCGACAGTTGATAAATTGCGCTTTCCCGTTGTACAAATCAATGTTATTGTCCAGTAAAACGCGGCGTAAATTAGCCCCGCGATCGCAATTTAATGTTTTTTCCCCGACGGTGACAGTAGGCATTGATACTTCCCTGGCAGTGCAACGTATTAATGTTTAGTGTAGCGACAGTCGAACGGCTCAAAAATTTTTGTTAACGAATATGAACAATCGGATTTGGCTTTACGATACGACCCTGAGAGACGGCGCGCAAAGCGAAGGACTTTGCTTTTCCCTAGAAGATAAATTGCGCATCGCCCGCAAACTCGACGAAATGGGCATTCCCTTTATTGAAGGCGGATGGCCCGGTGCCAATCCGAAGGACGTACAATTTTTCTGGGAACTGCAAGAAAAACCCCTCACCCAAGCGGAAATCGTGGCTTTTTGTTCCACCCGTCGCCCTCACAAAACGGCGGCAGAAGAAGCGCTGTTTAAGCCGATTCTCGCGGCAGGAACGCGCTGGGTGGCGATTTTTGGCAAATCCTGGGATTTCCACGTCACTGAGGGGCTAAAAACGAGCTTAGACGAGAATTTGAACATGATTGCGGATACGGTAACATACCTGCGATCGCAAGGTCGCCGCGTTGTCTACGATGCCGAACATTGGTTCGATGGCTACCAGCACAATCCTGACTACGCCCTGCAAACCTTACGCGCTGCCTTAAATGCGGGGGCGGAATGGCTGGTATTTTGCGATACCAACGGCGGTACGCTGCCCCACGACATCACTCGCATCGTGCGGGAGGTTCTCGCTGCCATACCAGAACTCGCTGGCGAAAATCCCCCCGCGCGGTTGGGGATTCACCCCCACAACGATGCGGGAACTGCCGTCGCGAATGCCCTCGCTGCCGTGATAGAAGGCGCGCAAATGGTGCAGGGAACGATAAATGGATACGGCGAACGCTGCGGGAATGCCAACCTCTGCACCCTCATTCCCAACCTGCAATTAAAACTGGGTTACGATTGCATCGATAGCGCCCAACTCCAGCAACTCACCCCAGCCAGTCACTTTATCGGCGAAGTCGCAAATGTTTCGCCCGACGAACGCGCGCCCTTTGTCGGACGTTCTGCTTTCGCCCATAAGGGGGGAATTCACGTTTCTGCTGTCGCCCGCAATCCCAAAACTTACGAACATACTTCGCCGGAATCGGTGGGGAACGAACGACGCATTTCGATTTCGGAACAGTCGGGGATGAGTAATGTTGTGGCGAAGGCGCGAAATTTTGGGGTGAATTTGGAGGAGAATCCAGAAATCGGGCGGGCGATTTTACAACGGTTGAAGCAATTGGAGGGCGAGGGCTATCAATTTGAAGCGGCGGAGGCGAGTTTTGAGTTGTTGGTTCGTTCTTTGTTAGGGCAGCGCCCGTCGATATTTGAGATTGAAGGGTTCCAAATTCACTGCAATTTGTTGCAAGGATGCGCGATCGACGGGAACCCGAAAGGCGATCGCGTCGATACCCATTCTTTGGCTACCATTAAGGTGGGCGTGAATGGCGAACAGTTGTTGGAAGTCGCGGAAGGAAATGGCCCGGTTGCGGCTTTGGATGCGGCGTTGCGTAAGGCTTTAGTCAAGTTTTATCCGGAAATTGCAGACTTTTATTTAACCGATTATAAGGTCAGAATTCTCGACGGGCGCGCCGGAACTTCTGCGAAAACGCGCGTTTTAGTGGAGTCAAGCAATGGCGAACGGCGCTGGACGACGTTGGGAGTTTCAGCGAATATTATCGATGCTTCTTATCGGGCAGTCGTGGAAGGGATTGAGTACGGTTTGTTGTTACAATCGCCCATTTCTTTGGCGGCAATTTCGGGGTAATGGCTGGGGTAGGGGTTGCGAGGCGATGGGGAGTCTTCTCCGATTGACCAAATAATTCGTAATTCGTAATTACTGACACAATTAACAATTTATTCGGCTTGGCGAGCAACTCTAGCAGTAGCCACTAATACCAATTCCCAATCCTGATGCACTAAATTTTATTGGTAAGGGCGCGCGGTTGCGAATCGCACTTCGGCATTTCGGCAAGCTCAATGACCACAAGCTCAGTGTGGCACATTCGCCAAATAAGCGCCGCACCGTAGGGGCAGAGCATTGCTCATTAGTGTCAACTTAACGTGAAACCCCCTTCACAAAGTTGAATCGCCCTCACCCCCAGCCCCTCTCCCAACCCTGGGAGAGGGGAGCAAGAGAGAATTCTTCTCCCCCCTCTCGCCCAAAATTGGGAGAGGGGGGTTGGGGGGTGAGGGCTGGGATGACGCTATAACAAACACTCGTGCTTAAGTTGACACCAATGAGCATTGCTCTGCCCTGATTCTGCTTCAGTTAGCGACTACAGTTGCAAACAAATTCTGCGTTGAAAGCCTGCCGATAGCAGTTGAGTTATTCCTCTGTTGTCTTTAAGGAGGATGGGGCGTAACTCAAGCCGAAAAGACTTTATATATGTCGGCACACTTTCCCATTTTGATATGATACCCTTGTCAAGTGTTTTTGTCAAGTAAAAATTGCCCTCAAAAAAATTAATTGTCGAAGAAAAATAATTAATTTCTTGAATTGAGGAGTTGAGGAGATCGATCCTTTTGGATAGTCTTCAACAACTTTTCACAATTCTGCTTTCGCTTGTCCTCCAGAAACCGTTAGAGTATAAAAATATTAACATCGAGCGAGATTGCAATATATCCCATGACCAACGCTGCACCTGCCCCTCAAACCGATCCGCCCAAAACGCCCGTAACGCTAGGACGCTGCTTAGTGGGGGCAGCAATTGCGGGGGGACTCGCGATCGCTGCCTACTTCCTAACGGCTTCAATCGCGCAAACCTTCGCCGCCAAACCACCTACTGGGGGTAGCGCCCTCGCCTTAAATATCGCGATCGCGGTACGGACGTTAGTCGTAGGAGTTACCGCCCTAGCCACCGGAGTCTTTGGGTTCGTGAGTCTGGGTTTAGTCGCCCTCGGCATTCAAACCGCCCTGTTTGGAAATAAAGAACCGAAACCCGATTCTAATTAAGCGATCGTTACAGCAGTAGCGCTTCGTCCTCAACAGGCTTCAGTAATTTCGCTGAACGATCCGGAAACTATAATGGAGAAGCTGAATCGTAGTTTCACGTAGCTTGGCTGGTAGACTTGCAATTGAGCGATGGAAATTGAGTGGATAAGGGCAATAGCCCTGCGGTTTTCAGGAAAAAGATAAAAAAAGAGCGATGAGTCGGGCAACTCTCGCTACAATAGGAGCGATCTCATGGTTAGATTTGCTTATTCCTTAAGTCTTTTCCACCGGGACTTCTGTTTCGGCAGCCCGAAACAACATCAGTTGTTAAAAAAGTCTGACATCGCTATCGGCAATCTGAAGGGAATGTTGGTAAAAAAGTTAACCGAAGTCCCTCAATACACCCAATCTCGATCTGCACGCCAACCGAGCGATTAGTGAGGAAATAGAGGGAGCGCCCGCAGCGCTCGCTTGTCCGGCATTGACGCTGAGAAGGCAACACATGACTACTTTTCAACCCCCCCCTACTCTGCTCGAAAATAAAGATTTGGTAACAGTTTTAGCTGACGAACGGGTAGACTTAATCGAAAAACTGCTGTCCATCGGCACAGCCTTATCGGGAAGTCAAAACTTCGAGGAGTTACTTAATCTTATTTTAACAAAAAGTCGGGAGATTACCTGTAGCGATGCAGGCAGCGTCTACCTAATCGATAAAACGCAATCCCCTCCCAAATTAATTTTTAAAGTCGCTCAAAATGATTCCTTACCCGAACTTCCCTTTGAAGAATTTGCGATCGATCTCAACCCAGCAAGTTTGGTGGGCTATGTTGCCCTGACAGGGCGAAGTTTGAATTTACCGGATGCGTATAACTTATCAACGCGGTTGCCGTATAAACTCGATCGCAATTTCGATCGCGATTTTCGCTATCGTACCCGTTCGGTTCTCGTTCTGCCCATGCAAGACGGGCAAGGCGAAATTATCGGAATTTTACAACTGATCAATCGCAAAATTCGCTGCGATATTCAAGTTCTCCCAACGAACGCCCTCGAAGTCACCTTACCTTATACCGAATGGGAAGAGCGCGTGGTTCGCTCTCTCGCGTCTCAAGCCGCAATTTCTATCGAACGAAACCTATTGCATAATAGTATTGAAAATCTGTTTGAAAGCTTTGTTAAAGCCTCCGTGGAAGCGATTGAAGCGCGAGATCCGACAACGCGAGGTCATTCGGAAAGAGTCGCTGAATTAACCGTCCGCTTGAGCGAAGAAGTGAATACGGCAACATTTGGACCGTTGCAGCAATTTTATTTTAGCGATCGCCAAATTCAAGAAATTCGCTACGCAGCCTTATTACATGACTTCGGTAAAATCGGCGTTCCCGAAGCCATTTTAAATAAGCGCAAAAAACTTTATCCCGGTCAACTCGAAGTAATCCGCTCCCGTTTCGGCTTGGTGCGGCGCAACTTAGAACTTGAATGCGCGCAGAAAAAGTTGCAGTATTTAACGCTGAATCCCAATCGAAATTCTCATCAAGCTTGTGCTAACGAACATTGCTTGGATTGCGAGCATTTTTCCGAACTCGATTGCCAACTCAAAACCGCGATCGCACAGCTTGAATATTACTATAAATTAATCGAGAGAATCAACGAACCAGAAGCCTTAGAAAAAGCTGCTTTTAAAGATATTTTAGAGGAAATTTTTCAGACTTTAAGCGAACTCACCGAATATACTTATTGCGATCTTGACGGTGAAATGAAGCCGTTGCTAACAGCCGCAGAAATGGAACAACTCATGCTGAATCGGGGGAACTTAACCGCCGTCGAACGCCTTGCGATTGAAGCCCACGTCACGCATAGTTACGAATTTCTCAAGCGCATTCCTTGGACTAAACAGTTTGAAAATATTCCCATTATTGCTTACGGCCACCACGAAAAACTCGACGGTAGCGGCTATCCGCGCAACCTAAAGGGCGATGAAATTCCCATGCAAACGCAGATGATGACAGTCGCCGATATCTACGATGCACTCACGGCTGCGGATCGTCCTTACAAGCGCCCGCTACCTACCGATGTAGTTATGAAAGTGCTACGCGAAGAGGCAGCGCAGGGTAAGATTAATGCGGATTTAGTCGAGTTGTTCGAGCAACGCCAAGTCTACCGAGTTTTGGGGCATAATCTCCGTTAGTTATCGCTGGGAAATTAAGAATGCGCGATCGCAAAATTGTTGAGATGAACAATCGCTCCGAATTAGAAGTATGGTTGCAAACAACGTTAATTTTTCGGGGATTATCGACCGAACAATTAGAATCGCTCGGCAAAATTGCGCGCCTTCAATCGATTGATAAGGGCGGTGCAATTTTTCATCAAGGAACGACAGCAACGGGTTTTTTTATCGTGAAGAGCGGCAGGGTGAAAGTGTTTAAAGTTTCGCCCAATGGTAAGGAGCAAATTTTACATATCTTTGAGGCGCAAGATTATTTTGCTGAAGTTCCGGCATTTGATGGAAAAACGTTTCCGGCTTCAGCAGAGGCGTTAGAAGCTGTTGAATTAATATTTTTTCCGCGCCTTGCTTTTTTGGAGTTATTGGAGCGGTATCCCGCGATCGCGATTCGGATGTTAACGAGTCTCTCGCTGCGCTTGCGACAACTGACACAACTGGTCGAAAATTTATCGTTTAAAGAGGTTCCGCAACGATTGGCGGCTTATTTGCTCGATTTAAGCGATCGCGCCAACAACTCAGATACCGTAACTTTAGACCTCGCGAAAGGTCAATTAGCCGCCGCTTTAGGGACAATTCCCGCTACTCTTTCGCGGGCGTTTTATCGGCTGAGTAATGAAGGGATTATTGCCATGAATGGCTCGCAAATCGAATTGCGCGATCGCGACCGCCTGCTACAGTTAAGTCAAGCCAGCGATCGCGAATAAGGCCAAAAATTTCGCTACACTAATAGTTACTGCCTGAAGCCAAAGCTTAACCATGACTGTTGCGCCCGAAGTAGAAACCTCTCAAAGTTCAGCCCCTAGCCAAACCCTCGCAACGATAACCCCAGAGGTGCTAGAAAATACCGCCGAAGAAGATGTTATATTTCCTAACGGCGACCTCTACAGCGACGAACCTCCCTTGGAAAGCGACCTTCATCTCAAGCAAATTATGATTTTGCTGCAATGCCTTGAATATCTTTGGCAAGATCGCCAAGATTTTTATGCTTGCGGTAACTTAACGATTTATTACAGTCCGAGACAGCTTAAATCGGAGTTGTTTCGCGGGCCAGACTTTTTTGTGGTTTTAAATACCGAACGCAAACCTCGAAAAAGTTGGGCGGTTTGGGAAGAAAACGGTAAATATCCGAATATTATTATCGAAGTTCTTTCATCTAAAACGGCTAAAACCGATCGCGGCTTAAAAAAAGAAATTTATCAAGATATCTTTAGAACGCCCGATTATTTCTGGTTTGACCCTTATAGCTTGGAGCTTAAAGGCTTTCATATCGTCGAAGGAGTCTATCAGGAAATAGCTCCAAACGAAAGCGGTTGGCTGTGGAGCCACCAACTCGATTTATACTTAGGCGTTCGCGACTCGAAACTGCGCTATTTCACCCCAGAAGGGGAATTAGTTCCGACTCCGGAAGAAGCCGCCGAGCGGGAATCTCAGCAGCGCCAGGAAGCAGAACAGCGCGCCGAAAGCGAACGGCAACGCGCCGAACAAACCCAGCAACAACTCGCAGAACTCGAATCTTTACTAGCGCGTTATCGGGAACAGTTTGGAGAATTGGAATAAGTTGTAATTCGTAATTCGTAACTCGTAATTCGTAACTCATAACTCATAACTCATAACTCATAACTCATAACTCATAACTCATCACTCATAATTCATAACTCATAATTCGTAATTGCCTATTTAGAACAAAAGTATCAATCTCCCTTGAAAGTTCGGACTGCTAGCGATACCCTAAGAAAGCAGGAAAATGCTGGCAACAGGGAAAGGCGATGACAGCGTGGGAACCAAACTGGGAAAGATTGTACAAAGCGTTGTCCGTCGAAGCGGAACGGGGCTTTGTCGATTTGATGGGCAAACAATATCACTTCAGCGAGTTTGTGATGCTGGAGTTGAGCAAACCGCTTGCAACGGGAACCCTGGAACAACAGCGCCGCTGGCGGGATATGGCGATCGCGTTTTCAGAATATCCCCACTGTAACCCCGAAGAACGCCGCAACCTAACGATCGCAGCCCGTAACCTCTTCGACAACCTCCAGAACCGGCAGGAAACGCCCCAGGAGCCACCTCAAAGCGAAATTACCTCAAAAACGCCCAAAACTGCACCCATCGCCGCCCAAGCCCCTTCTAGCTACGCCTCAAAACCCTCCCTTAACACTCCCCTACGCGAGCTTGCGGAAATTCAACGCCGCCGCATTGCCAAACCCCTCGAAGAACGCCTGGGATTGTATACCGTGCGGGACGTACTCTTTTATTACCCTCGCGACCATATCGACTACGCGCGCCAAGTCAATATCGGGCAACTCGTCGCCGGGGAAACCGTAACCTTAGTGGGAACGGTAAAACGCAGCAATTGCTTCACCAGCCCCAAAAACAAAAAGCTGACGATCTTTGAACTCATTTTGCGCGATCGCACCGGACAAATCAAACTCAATCGCTTCTTCGGCGGCGCAAACTTCACCAATCGCGGTTGGCAAGAACGCCTCAAACGTCAGTATCCCGAAGGTTCCGTCATTGCCGCTTCCGGACTCGTCAAACAAAACAAATACGGCTTCACCCTCGACAATCCCGAAATCGAAATCCTCGATGGCCCCGGTGCCGCGATCGAATCGATTAAAATCGGGCGTATCCTGCCCGTGTATCCTCTCGTGGAAGGCGTAACCGCCGATGTCGTCCGCCATGCCGTCCTCGCCGCCCTCCCCGCCACCGAAAGCATTACCGATCCCCTCCCGGCCGTACTGAAGAGACAATATGGGTTAATTGGCTTAAAAGACGCGATCGCACAGATCCATTTTCCCAGCGATCGCGACAGCCTTACCCACGCCCGCCGCCGCCTCGTTTTCGACGAATTCTTCTACCTCCAACTCGGCTTCCTACAACGCCGCGCCCAACTCAAAAAAGCCGAAAAAAGCGCCGTCCTCGTCCCCAGCGGCGAACTCAGCGAACAATTCAAACGCATCCTTCCCTTCTCCCTCACCAACGCCCAACAGCGCGTCGTCGGCGAAATCCTCCAAGACTTAAACTCCGAAACCCCCATGAACCGCCTCGTACAAGGCGATGTCGGTTCCGGAAAAACCGTCGTCGGCGTGTATGCCATCCTCGCCGCCATCCAATCCGGCTACCAAGCCGCACTCATGGCCCCCACCGAAGTCCTCGCCGAACAGCACTACCGCAAACTCGTCACCTGGTTCAACCTCCTCCACCTTCCCGTCGAACTCCTCACCGGTTCCACCAAAGCAGCCAAACGCCGCGAAATACACGCCCAACTCGAAACCGGCGAACTGCCCCTCCTCGTCGGCACTCACGCCCTGATTCAAGATAAAGTCAAATTCCGGCAACTCGGGCTAGTCGTCATCGACGAACAGCACCGCTTCGGAGTCGAACAGCGCGCCCGCCTCCTCGATAAAGGGCGTTCTCCCCACGTCCTCACCATGACAGCAACCCCCATTCCGCGCACCCTCGCCCTTACCCTCCACGGCGACTTAGATGTGTCTCAAATCGACGAACTCCCACCGGGCAGACAGCCGATTCAAACCACCGCCCTCAACGGCAAACAGCGCCGCCAAGCCTACGATTTAATCCGCCGCGAAATCGCCCAAGGACGGCAAGTTTATGTGATTTTGCCGATGATTGAAGAGTCGGAAAAAATGGACTTGCGCGCCGCCACGCAGGAATACGAACGGCTGCAAGAAATATTCCCAGAATTCAAAGTCGGACTATTGCACGGACGCATGAGTTCTGCTGAAAAAGAGGACGTTTTAAAGCAATTTCGCGACAATGAAACGCAAATTATCGTTTCAACGACAGTGATTGAAGTTGGGGTAGATGTACCCAATGCAACCGTCATGTTAATTGAAAATGCAGAACGCTTTGGACTCTCGCAACTGCATCAATTGCGGGGCAGAGTCGGGCGCGGTTCCCATCAGTCTTATTGCTTGTTAATGAGCGGAACCAATAATCCCGATGCCAAACAACGCTTAGCGGTTTTGGAACAATCGCAGGATGGCTTTTTTATCTCGGAGATGGACTTGCGTTTTCGCGGCCCCGGTGAGGTTTTGGGACGGCGACAGTCGGGTGTTGCCGACTTTGCGCTGGCGAGTTTGGTGGAAGATCAAGAGGTGTTGAACTTGGCGCGAGAAGCGGCAGAAAAGTTGATTTTTGCGGATGAATCCTTGGGCGGGATGTCGTCGTTGAAGAAGGAGTTGGAGATTCGGTATCAAAAGTTAATGGGCGGGTCGATTTTAACGTAGGAGGGAGTTTAGATTTTATGCACGCTCTATTCGTCAAATTCTTTTTCTTTACAGGCTTTCTAGAATATTGTAGGGACTTGAAAACCGGGCGAATACCATTAGACCCTACCAGAATTTGTACTAACTGAGTTGCGTAGCGCTCTACTTTACAGTTGCCCCGCCGCGAAAATCTCTTCTATGGGGAGGCTTAATTCGGGAAAAATTGAGGAGAGGAGCAAATCATTAGCTCTGAGTAAGTTTTTTTCATAAAACTCTCGAACAAGCTGACAAACTGTCATTGTCGGTTGCTTGGGGTTGCCAATATATTCTCGCCCTCCTAAGCCCAGATAATCGACAATCCAATATTCAGGAACGCCAAACAAAGCATAATCTTCGACTTTTCGTGCATAGTCATTCTGCCAGTTCGTGCTGACCACTTCGGCAATTAATTTAATAGCAGCACCCGACGTAATTATCGGTTGATATTGCCAAAGAGGTTCGTTTGGAAGTTGGGTTCGATCTAAAACAATTAAATCGGGGCGAAAGGCAGTTGTATCGGAGATGCGAATTAGACAGCGGTGAGGAATCGTATAAGGAAGGGCGAGGCGATCGATTTCAACATGAATTTTTCGGGCTAAAAAATCGATAACTTGCTCGTGTAATCCTGTCGGCTCCAAATTGACTATCTCTCCATCAATAAGCTCGCACCATTCTTCCTCATTATTCCGTGTAATGAACGTCTCGAAATCTAAGAGTGAAGAATTAGTTTGAATCATTTCGCTCTCTAACTCGAACGGGTGAGAATGTAGTGAGTATTATAGCTAAGTTTGAAGTTCTACCGATCGCTTCCCCTCGCCCTCACTTAAGGGATTTAATTAGGTTTGAGCTAATTCATCCAGTTTCGCTAAAACTTCCGTGCTGTGAATGGCGGGTTGAACGCCAAGGAATGTTGCGCGCAGGATTCCTTCGGGGTCGATGATGTAGGTATGGCGCAGGGACATTGGTGCAAGCCAAGAACCGTAAGCTTTACTGACTGCGCCTTTCGTATCGGCAAGAAGGGGAAATTTCAAGCCTTCAGAATCGCAGAATTCGGCATGAGAGTCTACGTCATCGGCAGAAACGCCAATCACGCGGGCATTTCTGGCGAGATATTCGGGTAAATCTTGTTGGAAGCGGCGCGCTTCTAAGGTGCAGCCGGAGGTAAAGTCTTTGGGGTAGAAGTACAATACAACCCATTGACCGCGAAAGTCGCTGAGGGAAAGGGTTCCGTCGCCGGTGTTGGTGGGGAGGGAGAAGTCGGGGGCGGGACTGTTTAAGGGGGGTTGAGGGCCGCCGAGGGCAAAGGCTGGGGCTGTCCAGTTCAGGCTGGCGAGGAAGGTAAGGCAAAGAGCGAGGAGGATTTGGTTAAAGGTGCGGCGATTCATGGGTTGTGAATTTGAGAGGGTGAATGTTGAGAGCGCGCACTTCCCAAATCATGAAAGTGCTTGAATTGTTTGGATTTTTACATTATTTTACATTTAAGCGATCGCGCTAGCTAAAGATTTTTAGCTCGGAAGGCAAATCTCGTGTTACGTTAAGTTTTATGAATATTTAATGATGAGTGGGTAGAGAACGCGATGACTTTTGAAATTCCGCAAACGGTTAAGGCGTATTCGCAATTTTTCCATCCGGCGTTAATGTGGGTGTTGTTAGCGATGACGGTGTACGCCCTATACTCCGGACTGAAAATTCGCCAAACGCGCAGCGCTGATAAAGAAGTTCGTAAGGAACTGATTAAAAAGAACTTCACCGACAAACATTATAAAGTCGGTTCGATCCTCTTATCTTTAATGGTCGCGGGCGCGATCGGCGCGATGGCTGTTACTTATATTAATAACGGCAAAATCTTTTTCGGGCCGCACTTGCTGGTGGGCTTGGGAATGACTGTCGCGATCGCAACTTCTGCTGCTCTGGTTCCTTTCATGCAGAAAGGCAACGAACTTGCTCGTTATAGCCATATTACGATTAACGTAACGCTTTTGGGATTATTTTTCTGGCAAGCGGTATCGGGCGTGGAAATCCTCGGACGTATCATTAGCAAAATGTAGCGTTTAATTGATAATCGATCGTTGACGATGGACAATTATTAATTAAACAAGGGTAGGGGCATAGCAAGTGCTATGCCCGTTTTAAATCTACTATTCACTCGTCCTATCGCGGGACAAGTTTAGGGGATTTAAACGTTAACAAAAGGACGAGATTGTTTCGGCGGAATCGGCAAGCCGAGATTGTCGTGAAAATCTTTTTGAACTTTGTAGGTGAGTCGGGGAGAAACTTGGCGCACGATTTCAGCGAGTAAGCGATCGCCGCTATTTTGAATTAAGGAATGAGGAAGTTTGTTAATAAACTTCGGAAAGCGCACTGCAACTTTTAACTGCAAGTTCCATTCAACCTGCGTGAGGTGCGTCGGATAAACGGCAGCCTTTTTGTAATGATTTTGCATTGCCCAATCCGTTGCTTCTGCCGCCACTTCCGTCAGCTTCATCGAAGCGGAATAGTCAATTTCATAACCCGGAGGCGTGTAATCGGGAACGGGGACGCTGTACATCACGTACTCATTATCTTCAGGCGGTAACAGTACGACTCCCATTTTCGGTTCGACTTCATAGCCAAACGAACCAAAACGTCCGACGGTTAAGATATAACCATTTTTTCCTAACGGTTCGGCACTCATGGGTTTGGCACAGCGACAAAACCAACCCTCATGGGCGCTTAGATATTCTGCCACCGTTGACACCGCAGCATACATTCCCATATTCCCCCGAAAGCGCGTCTCGAAGTAAAAGGGAACGGTTGCATCGATTTCCAATTGCTCTGGACTCCGTTCGCTGGCGATGATTAATGAGTCGGCTTCGGCAACCCGATCGAACTGGGGTTGAAATTGGCGATTGCTAAGGGGTAAGTGCATACGACTATCTCTGGTGTAGAGTTAACCCAATTTTTGGCGAAATCGGACTTGCTGGCTTTCGGGCAAGATAACTTTAATATTGGCGCGTCGCGTAACAGGTGGTTGTGATTTAAAGCACATCATCCAATTGATTTAATCTTTTTTCAGCGAGTGCAATTTCCCTAAACCTTTATGGATTCGAGCTTTTGGTCTTTAAGAGAAAAAATATTCTCCGTAGTTTAAAGTATCAAAATAGACTTAGCTGGTCGGGAGACTGCGGCGGGCGATCGCTGGGGAGTGGTGGAATGGGTACGCCAGCGCTCTCGAGTTGGTGCTGAAACGAACCGGCAATATGGGGCGATCGCGCTTCGATCGGACAATGGACAAAAAAGTAGATTTGCGTTCCTCCTTCTAACTCAGATTTTATCCATTGCTCCCATTCTTGCAAATACCTGCAATTATACTCATCCTCCGGATGGGAAATAAAACGCACTAAGCTAAACTCAGCCGTAACGCTGGGTTGCAAAGGAAGTTGCGGTTTGCGACGTTCCGAGGCGAGTTGGGGATCGTCGGGTGCGTTGTAGATGGGGCGAGTATCGAGTAGAACGCGCGCGATCGCTAATTCGCGCAACAATTGATTTAACCGTTCGGCGTTGCTTTCCTCAAACCAGTCGCGATGGCGGACTTCCAAGGCAAAGGAAAAGCGATCCCGAGGCAGTTTTGTTAAGAATTCTTGCAAGTCATCCCACTGTTGCGGATTGTAACTGGGGGGAAGTTGAGCAAAAATCGGCCCCAGTCTGTCGCCCAAATAAGCCATGCGATCGCAAAAACTCAACGCCGCCTCGATATGGGGAACCAATAAACCCTCGTGAGTGATGGCTTTCGGGACTTTAGGGCAAAACTTAAATCCGGGGGGCGTTTCGGCTGCCCAGCGCTCGACTGTAGCTTGCTGCGGTACGGCGTAGAAGGTTGTATTGCCCTCTACTGTAGCAAGGCGCTGAGCGTAGAGCGATAGAAAATCTTTGGCGGGACTTTTGGGGGGAAAAAAGTCACCCACCCACCCTTTATAAGACCAAACCGCGCAGCCTAAATAGAAGGATTTAGCCGTTGAATTTGTCATTAAACATTGACATCCAATTGAATCTCGCGCTTGCTAAAAGGCAAATCTTGATTGATTGCCTCGATTTCTTCGCCCTCCATCTCATTAACTTCCTGAATGTAAGAGCGTAAAATTTGGCTCATACGAGAGTTATAAAATCGATGATAACTATAATTTGGGGTAGCGGGAAAGCCGCGCCGCCGCTTGTGTTGTCCGCCCGCACCCGGATCGAACATTTGAATGTTTTGGGAAATTGCCCATTCGATCGGTTTATAGTAGCAGGTTTCAAAGTGGAGGCAATCGTATTCTTGAAAGCAGCCCCAATACCGTCCGTAGAGGTTTTCGCCTTTGTGAATGCAGAACGATAAACCGACGGGATTATGGGAATCATCGTCTCGGTAAGCCGCAAAGAGAACGACGCGATCGCGATAATTTGGATAAAGCTGCTCGAAAAATTTTCGCGTCAGATATTTACTGCCCCAATAAAACTTATCGCAAGTGCTGCTGTAGAAATTGTAAATTGTAGGAAATAAAGGATGAGGAATATCTTCGCCACTGAGGATTTCTAGGCGCAATTGTGCCTTATCGACCGCTTTGCGTTCGCGTTTGATATTGCGGCGCTGGTTGGCATTAAAGCATTGCAGGTAGTCGTCAAAGTTGTTAAAGTTACGATTCGTCCAAATGTAGCTGTGGTGCAGCCAACCGGTGTAACCGTGTCGTTCGAGTTGGGGCTGCCAGTCGGGATCTACAAAAAGAAAATGACAGCCCGATATGCCGTTGCGCGTGCAAAAGCGCTCGATTTCTGCCATCATTAGCGCCGTTAACTCGGTTTCATCTTCGCCGGGAGCGATAATAAAGCGATAGCCCGTCGCGGGAGTAAAGGGAGTCATCCCCAACAGTTTGGGGTAATAGCGAATCCCCAAACGATGGGATAAATCCGCCCATTGATGGTCGAAGACAAATTCGCCGTAACTGTGAGTTTTGAGGTAGAGAGGGGCAAGCGCGATCGGTTCGCGTCCCCGCCATACCGTTAAATGATAGGGTTGCCATCCCGTCCGCGCGATCGCGCTTCCGGAAGTTTCGAGGTTTTGCAACCATTCCCACTCCAAAAATGGCGTTTTTAACGGCTGTGCGAGTTCGTCCCAAGCCATTTTAGGGATTTCCGCGATTTTTTGCATCCACTGGACATTATAAGCAAGCTTTCGTTGGTTCATAGATGTTCTTATTTGTCAAAAAAAATCGCAGGAGGAAAGGGCTATAAATCCTTGACGCGGATAACAAATCGCCTCATTGTAGCCCAACTCTTAAAAGAACGGTGAGTTCTTTAAGCGTTGGGCAATAAGCAACTACCACACGATGGCTAAAAATAATCAATCCGTTGGATTTTTTAAAGATTCCAGGCGAGCTTAAAATCACTCGCTCCGAACGCGTAGATTGTTTGAGAAATCATCGAGTCTTTGTTAGCACTGTAGCTTGAGTCAGAGCCAAATTCAGCGCTCTAACGCTAACTTCCTCGCACTGAGGAGAAAGATAGTCTATCGTTCTTTTCACCTCAAACTTTAAGAACAAAAAATAGAATGAGAGGGAAATTCACGAGCGGATGAAAACCTAATTCTTGAGGGGATTGCAATGACTCTTTCTTTGTCAAATGAGGGCTAAAATCAGCTTAATCCGAACTGACCTTTGGATTTTTAAACGACCGGGATACACGAATTTTTAACGTTTAACGCGATAGTTCAAAAACAGTTCTCCCTCGATATTAATCACCTCGCACAAATCCAACCTAGGTGCTTCAGCGGTGAAAAATCCCTGTCCCGCCACTGGCGTAGCCGCATCCGCACCGCCCAGAATGACGGGACAGAGCGTAATCCAGAATTCATCGATTAAATTAACAGCCAAAAGAGACGCAATTAGCTCCGCGCCGCCAAGGACGGCAATCCGGTGGAGATTAAATTGAGCGAGTTGCTCTAAAACAACCGGCCAATCGAAGACGAGACGCTCGGCGGACGGGGTAGCAGCACCAATGAGAACGCGCTCGAACTGAGGTTGCTCTTGCCAGCGTTGCGCTCCTTCGGGGGACGTTAACAACCAGCGGGGAATGCCCTGGCGAAAAAAGTTCCAATCGGGATCGAGATTGCCCGAGGGCGAACAAACGATGTTAATCGGTTGGGGGGGTTTGCCTTGTTGCTGGCGCTCGTCGAGGAGGGCAGGAGTCGTCACTGGGAGGCTGGCTTGGTCGGCGCGCAAGGTTCCCGCGCCCAAAAGAAGGGCATCCGCGCGAGCAATCTGACGTTCGAGGTGTAGCTTATCGTGATGCGAGCCAATATGAGCCGCAGTGCGGGAGCGATCGGCAATCTTGCCATCCGCACTCATGGCGAGTACAACAGTGGTATGAGGGCGATTCACTGTAAAAGCCAGAGAATGGTAGTAAGGGTGGGCAAAAATAATGCCTCCTCCGTCACAAACTCGCGAGGATCGCGCATTTGCGTTATTCCAGCCCGAGATGACAGAAGAGGGATTATAACGTTTCTTTATTGTAGGAGGAAGCTCAGAAGGGTGCAAGTCGCCGCTGCGCGATCGCATCGATCGCTATGGAATGTTACTGAGATTAAGGCAGGGGGTTGCGGTTCATCTTAGGAAAGATAGAGTTTTTAGCCAGTGACGGGTTGCTGATTTCAGTGCTAGCCAATCGGGGGTGAGGTCAATTTTGCGAGGGACTCACCTGCTCGCTCCCGAGGGCGAGTGAATAAATTTATCATAGTCAATAGCGCCTACAGCGATTGCTATGCTTATGTCCGTACCGAACAATGAAATATTCCAGGTCAGAACAGTTTTGGATTCATTGCCCTTACCGGCTCGAAGGATTTCAATCCGGGCGATCGCGCTCCCTCTGCTACATTTAACGTAGATAACGTGCAGACCACTTCCTCCTCTTGGGTTTTAAGCCTCAACGACGGCAGTTTCTATGGCTAAGCCATCTTCCCCATCATTTCGTCGCATCTTACTCTCGCGCCTTATTCTGCTCAGCGTACCCGTCCTGCTGCTCGGAATGTGCGTAACTTCCACCGTAACTTACCGAAAAGCGCGTCGCGCTCTTTTAGACACGGCAAGGCAAAACCTCACTGAAAGTGCCATTCGCAAAGCCGAAAGCATGAGCCAAGAGATCGCTTCCTTAAAAAAATATTTGGCAGCGACGAGCCAAAACAATGTTTTAGTGGAAGAGCAACGCGACAACTATCAAGAGTTCGTGCAACTCTCGATCGAGCAACTTCCCACCCAAGTTCAGTGCTTGCAGTTAATCGAAGTCCAAACGCGAAGCTTATCGGCTAGCACCTGCGGTTCGCAAAAACTGTTTGACCCCGAAGAAAACTCCTGGCCGACAACCAATCGCCAACTGCTCTTAGATAGCGCGCAAGTTAAGCTCCAAGTTCTCTTACCCTCTCCGAGTACGACAGCTTACCCCGCCAAACCGATCGGGAACTTACCTCCTTCGAGCAAGTTGTCGCTGCGGCTGGAAGTTCCCGTTTATAACAGCACCGGCAATTTATCTCATATTCTTGTTCTCAAAACGATTATCGAGCAACAAAGTCAAATCAGACCGGGTTCTTTAACAGGCTATTCCGTTGTCATCGACGAGAGTCGCACCATTCTCATGCACCCCGATCCCCAACGAATCGGTCGCAATATCGCTCGCGAAGTCGATGCTTCGAGATACGAGAGCCTTCTCAAAAATGCTTTCTCCGGTCGGAAGGATTTTTTGCACTTTGAGTTTCAAGGTCAGGCAGAATCCGTCGCAGGCTATACGGCAATTTCTAGTCCCATCGCTCCGGATTCCAACGAGCAATGGGCTATCCTCGCCGTAACGAGTCTCGATGACGCGCTCGCCGGTCTCTGGGAGATTCAAAAGACTTTAGTGCTGCTGCTGCTGACGCTAACTCTCTCGTTGATTGGCGCGAGTTTTTTGGTGATTCTCTATCTCTCGCAAGATATCGCTCGTCCCCTCGAAAAGCTTAGAGATTTTGCCCTCGATGAGGATAATCTTTACTCCAACGACCAAGTGCCGCAGAATTTAAAAATTCGGGAGTTTAACGAGTTAGCCAGTGCGTTAAACCGTATGGTCAAACGTCTTAAGGCTTGGGCATTGGAATTGGAGAGCGCTTGGAAAGAAGCGCAAACGGCAAACCAACTGAAAAGCGAGTTTTTGAAGACAATTTCCCACGAATTGCGAACGCCTCTCAATGGGATTATCGGCTCGATTCGTTTAATTGCCGATGGATTTTGCGACGATCGCGAGGAAGAGATGGAGTTTCTCGAACAGGCAGATCGCGCTGCTGTACGCCTGAGCGGAATTATCAACGATCTCCTCGATATTTCTAAAATTGAGTCGGGTCAATTGACGGTGACGCTAGAGATCGTTGATTTCACTCAATTGTTAGCCGAAGCGATCGCGCCTTATCAACCTGCCCTAGAAGCAAAAGCCTTGATCCTCATCCCGCCCGAAACTCAAGCGTCCTACAAAGTTCACGCCGACCCCGCTAAACTCAAACAAGTTTTTTCTAACATTATTGATAATGCCATTAAATTTACTAAAACCGGGAAAATTACGGTTTCAGTCTGCGTTGAATCTCTTGTTTCTGCTTTGAACCCTCGAGGCGAGGAGAGTCACTCGATTCATTCCCCTGTAACTCACCCCACGAAGCAGGTCGTCGCTACAATTGAGGATACCGGGATCGGCATTGCTGCCGACAAGATGGATAAACTCTTTCGTCCTTTCGTTATGGTGGATGGCTCGACGACCCGCGAGGCGGGGGGGACGGGCTTGGGTTTGGCACTCTCTCGCAATTTTATTGAGTTAATGGGCGGAACAATCGTGTTAACCAGTTCCGGTAAAGATAAAGGAACAAAGGTTAAAATTGCTCTGCCTTTAATCATGAATCGTTGAGCGTTACTTCCGGGCAATGACTAATAATGTAATCCGATCGCTGATGACTGATAACTCAAATGACTGATACTCAAGCTCGAAAGGCAGACCATATTCGGATTTGTCTGGAAGAAGATGTTCGTTTCGAGGAGCAAACTCACGGTTTAGAACGCTATCGGTTCGAGCATTGCTGTTTGCCCGAACTCGATTGCGATCGCATCGAACTTTCTACGGAATTTTTGGGGAAGTCTCTCGGCGCGCCTCTATTGATTTCTTCAATGACGGGAGGAACCGAACGCGCTAAGACGATCAATCGCCGCTTGGCGGTGGTGGCGCAAACTTACAAGCTGGCAATGGGCGTGGGATCTCAACGGGTCGCGATCGAACGTCCGGAGGTTGCGGATACGTTCGCCGTGCGCGATCTCGCTCCCGATATTCTCCTGTTTGCCAATCTCGGAGCCGTACAACTGAATTATACTTACGGTTTGCGGCAGTGTTTGCAAGCCGTCGAGCTTTTAGAAGCAGATGCGCTGATCTTGCATCTCAATCCTTTGCAGGAGTGCATCCAACCCCAGGGCGATCGCGATTTTTCCCAATTACTTGACAAAATCGAATTGATATGTAGCAAGCTCCCGGTTCCGGTCATTGTTAAGGAAGTCGGCAACGGCATCTCAGCGAAGATGGCGCGAGTGTTAATCGAAGCGGGAGTGGGCGCGATCGACGTGGCGGGTGCGGGCGGGACATCTTGGGCAAAAGTTGAAAGTCAGCGATCGCACAGTCCGATGCAGCGCCGCTTGGGACAAACCTTTGCCGATTGGGGACTGCCGACAGCGGAATGCGTCGTCAGCATTCGCCAACAATACCGCGACGTTCCGCTGATTGCTTCCGGGGGACTGCGTAACGGTTTAGACGCAGCCAAAGCGATCGCGCTCGGAGCCGATCTCGCCGGACTTGCCTTCCCCTTCCTACAAGCAGCCAGCGATTCTGCCGCCGCCACCGACGAACTCGCGCAACTCCTCCTCGCCGAACTGAGAACGGTTCTCTTCTGTACCGGCAATGCTAACATCTTCGCCCTCAAACAATCGAACTGCCTCCAAAAGTTAGCCCCCTAAGACCTGACGGTGAATTCAAAAGTCCCGTTAAAATAAGACTGTTCGCGCCGAACGACGGGCAATGGCTGGCAATGATTTTAAAGATATCCCCAGGCTCAGTCTTCCGCTGTTGCACTATCGCTACTCCCCATTTATATAAAATATGCGTTCCTTTCTCAAACAAACCTTTGCCAGTCTCGTCGGTACTTTTGCTGCTCTTACACTCCTCTTCGTCTTAGGAACGGGGGGCTTAGTTCTGCTGATGATTGCGGCAGTTAGAGAGAGCAACGAACCGCCGCAAGTTAAAGATAAATCCGTTCTCGTTTTAGATCTGACAACGCAAATTCGGGATACCGATCCGACGCTAGACGTATCGCAGGCGTTCTCCAGTCAAATTCCCAAAACCTTTGCCCTCTCGCAACTGATTAAAGCGATCGATAAAGCAACTCGCGATCGCCGCATTGTTGCCCTCCTTTTAGACGGTTCTCGCATCACGACCAGCGAAACGGATTTTTCAACCTTCAAAGAACTGCGCCCCGCCTTAGAAAAATTTAGGGCAGCGGGCAAGAAAATCGTTGCTTACGGTGTGAATTGGGGAGAGCGCGAATACTACCTTAGTTCCGTCGCTGACGAAATTGCCATCCATCCGATGGGAACCTTAGAATTCAATGGTTTAAGCTCAGACCAAGTATTTTTCACCGGAGCCTTAGAAAAATTTGGAGTTGGAGTCCAAGTCGTGCGCGTCGGGAAGTATAAATCCGCCGTCGAACCCTTCACCCAAAAACAACTGAGTCCTGCAAGTCGGGAACAACTCGAAAACTGGGTGGGCGATATCTGGCGGGATTTTCTCACGAGCGTGGGTAAAAGTCGCAAAATTGCCCCGCAGAGTTTACAAGCGCTAGCCGATACTAAAGGACTCTTAATGCCCGCAGAAGCGCGAGCCGCCAAATTAATCGATCGCGTCGCCTACTTCGATGAAGTAGTGGCCGAGTTGCAAAAATTAACGGGTAAAAGCGACGGCGAAGAAACCTTCCGACAGATTCGCATGGAAACCTATCGCGACGTTCCCGTTAAGGAAGCAAAAACTCGTTCCTCTAATAACAAAGTTGCCATCATTTACGCGGAAGGCGAAATTGTTGGCGGTCAAGGCGAAGATACTCAAATTGGTAGCGATCGCCTCAATAAAACCTTACGCAAAGCTCGCAATGACGAAGAAGTTAAAGCAGTCGTGTTGCGCGTCAATAGTCCCGGCGGTAGTGCCACCGCCTCCGAACTGATCGCGCGCGAGGTGAAACTGCTGCGGCAGAAAAAACCCGTTATCCTCTCAATGGGGAATGTCACGGCTTCCGGAGGATATTGGATTGCCACGAGCGCCGATTATATCTTTGCTCAAACCAACACCATTACCGGCTCGATCGGGGTTTTTGGCTTATTGCCTAACATCCAAAAGATTACCAATAATAACGGGATAACTTGGGATAACGTTAAGACCGCTAAACTGGCAGATATCGAGACGGTTTCGCGTCCGAAAAATCCTCAAGAAATGGCTCTCTATCAGCGGTTTGTCAATGGAACCTATAACTTATTTCTCGATAAAGTCGCGCAGGGTCGGAAACTTCCGAAAGCAAAGGTCGCTCAAATCGCGCAAGGGCGAGTCTGGTCGGGTCAAGATGCTAAGCAATTGGGTTTAGTGGATCGATTGGGGGGGTTAGATGACGCGATCGCCTACGCAGCGAAAAAAGCCAACTTGGGCGACGATTGGGAAGCGAAAGAATACCTCGAGGAACCGAGTTTTGAATCGCAACTGTTAAAGTTTGTCCTACAAGAATCGCGTCTGTCTGCCGATCCGCTGACTCGCGAATTTTCCAGGTTCTCAAAGGATTTAGACTTAGTTAATCGCTTTAACGACCCGCGAGGGGTTTATGCTTTTCTCCCTTTTGATTGGCACGTTCATTAAGTAGAATAATAAGTTCTAAAATCAAGCTTCAAAATGGGGAATTAAAAATAAAAAATGTTTGCCCGCCCAACCAGATGGAAAGTTTTACCGTTAGTATCGCTTGCTTTGGTACTAACTGGATGCGGTGGATATCCGCGTTTATTAAACTTTCCCTTCGATGCGGGAGGTCGCAGTTTGAATAGTTCGGCGACTGAGAAAATGCCGCAAATTGCCTCGCGCTATATTGTCTTTGTTTCCGATCGCAACGGCGCTCAAGATGTCTACCTTTTTGACGCGCAAGACCGAAAAATTATCGATCTGCCGGGGTTGAATGCGTTTGATGCGATCGCGTCCGATCCTTCCATTTCTGAAGATGGACGCTACATCGTTTATACAAGCAGCCGTCAAGGGTTTTCCGATATTTACCTATTCGATCGCGAAACGCAGATTAATCGCAATTTAACGGCTACTATTCAAGCAGAGGTGCGCCATCCCCAAATTAGTGCTGATGGTTCCGCGATCGCCTTTGAATTTGCTACCGACGGTCAGTGGGATATCATGGTTGTCGATCGCTCTGGCAAGATTTTGGATAAATGATCGAATGGGTAGGGGCGAATGCCCTTCGCCCTTCTCGTATCAATGAATATCTTCGGGATAATTAGTTTGCACCGATTCGAGTTTCATTTCAATCTTGGGTTTGAGGGTGTCGTACTCTTGACGCAGGATATTTTTACTGGTTTGAGGGTTAGAAACTGACGGTAAAGTTTGACTGGTATCTGCCCAATTGATCAGCATTTTGCACTGCGTCGGATCGATCGTAGAAACCATGACGTGCTTGCACTGGTGCGGATCTTCGAGGGCGAAGAACAAGATGCGATAAGCGCCGGATTTGCCCAACTGACGGGCGAGACGTTGCCCCTTAGACTGCTTGAGGTCGAGGTAACAAGGCAGCCAGCGCGCGCCGCGATCGCGGCTGTAAAGTACGGTAATCCATAGCAGCATCGGGTGAGGACTAGCCAGGAAAAGAAATTGGTTATAGCGCGTACTCTGCCTGCGGTTGAAAATATCTTGCTCGGAAAGCATCACCCACAGCGTCGCAATTCGACCTTGGGAAGTTGAAATCGCTTCAGGAAAAACGATTTGTTTTTTCGGTTTATCCGTCGGCCAAGTCGCTCTCATACAAAGCGATTCAATCGTCGGAGCGGCAACTTCTTGGACGGGAACGGGGAAACGCGATCGCTCGCGCTTAGGATAGCGAGGATCTTGCAACTCTAACCCTTCCAGGGCGCTTAAAATTTCGCTTGCACTTTGAGGGCGCTGGCTCGGATCCTTTGCCAAACATTGGTGGATTAAAGCTTCCAATTCTGAAGGAATTTTAAGCTCTGGTGGGAAAGATTTTGGGGGCGTATTATGGTGGGCTTTATACCAACCGCCAAAGGAAGGAGTTGCCGGTAAAATTGGCATCTCTCCCGACAGCATTTCGTACATCATAATGCCCAAACTATAAATATCCGAGCGATTATCGAGTTCTTTTCCTTCAATTTGTTCGGGGGAACAATAGGCTAGGGTTCCCATAAACGAATGAGTCTGTTCCTGATTGGCTTCAATTAATTTAGCAATCCCAAAATCGAGGATTTTAACCAATTCTCCCAAAGTTGTATCGGGTAGGATCAAAATATTACTCGGTTTAATATCGCGGTGAACGATTTTGGCGATTTCGCGGTTGAACGTAATACCTTGATGAGCGGCTTCGAGTCCCAAACAAATTTGGCGGGTTAAGGCAATAAATCGCGTTATGGTTAAACGCTGCGTTTTAATGATGTCGCTGAGATTGTTCCCCTCGAGAAATTCCATCACGTAGTAAGGAATATCCCGTTCGTCTACCCCATAATCGCGAACGCGAACGATGTGAATGCTTTTTTCTGCGAGGAGGGCGCAGACGGTCGCTTCCCGCACGAAGCGATCGCGCATTTTCTGGTTGAGCAAGGTTTGAGCTAAAAACTTTACCGCCACTGTCACGCTGCCCAGCAGTAAATCTTCAGCGCGATAAACCTGCCCCATCGCGCCCTTGCCCGCGAGTTCGACCAACTTATAACGATTTGCCAGCAAACGGCCAGAATTGGGGTCTTGTATCATAATGGATCGTCTCGATTCAAAGAGCGCATTCGGGATGACGGCGATGGTTATCGCTGTCGTTCTAGCTGGGCTTCCATGATGCTGGTCAAAGAGTGTCCCGTCAGGATGCCGCTCGAGAGAAAGTAAGTATCGTTATTGAGCCGGTACAATGTTTCAAAACCGCTCCGAGATTGGCTGTCGCCGCGCGCTGCATCGCTCAGCACCCAGTAGCGCTGCACGATGGTGGAGGGCGAGATTAAACCTTCCCCCTCGACGCGCCCGAGCAACGTCTGTTGGAGGACAAAATTATACTGACTTTCTCCGGCATCAAGACGACCGCGATATTGAAAAGCAATGGATTCGCGATCGCTTTTTGGGAAAATTAGCTTAGTTACCCAAGTGAACCAATTTTCATGATTCCAAGCAACGATAGTTTTTCCTTGAACGGGTATCGGAACGCTGTTGCGCTCCAACCACTGTCCTTGGAGTATCCAACGTCCTTCTTCCATTAAAAAGGTATGAGCCACAGTTACTAACCCAAGCGATAGGTACGATCGCGATTGATTGAAGCGCACTTGACGTTCGTTGCTTCGTCTTACAATTAGTGCGCTCGCTTTAAATTTTAACTGACTCGGGCGGGAAGTCTCGCACTCTAGGGCGGGGATGAATATTGAAAGGGTGAGGATGGGGTGAGAGGGAGAGGGGACTGAGTGCGAAATTACGAATTACGAAGCGATCGCGGGCTGATAAATATCTCCCAGTTGCATCGGCTGCGTCGCGCCCGTCACCCCCGGCAAGTTCCCCGCGAGCGAGGATTTCAGCCGCCAGTACCCCAACACCGCAAACGCGATCGCTTCCTTATAATCCGAGTTTAAACCCGCTTCGTCGGTGGTTAAAACAGTCGCCGGTGCGACGCGCAACTGCAAGCGTTCTTTGAGATAGCCATTGCGACTGCCACCGCCGCAGAGTAGCACTTCATCGGGACGACGCTCCAAAAAGTCGCTGTAGCTGCGCGCCACCGAAGCCGCCGTTAATTCTGTCAGCGTCGCCAGCCAATCGACATCGCTCAATCGATACTCTGACGCTTCTTGCCAGCAACGCTCTAAATAAGCTTGTCCGAACAATTCGCGTCCGGTGGATTTTGGCGGCGGCTGCTTGAAAAAGTCTTGTTCCAGCCAGCGATCGATCAGTTCCAGACAGGGCGTACCGCGAGCGGCAAACTGCCCATTGCTATCGTAGGTTTGCGCGCCCTGCGTCACCTGTTGCATGGCTAAATCCATCAGCATATTACCCGGGCCGGTATCCCAGCCCCAAATCCCGCCTTCCCAGTCGGGATGCTGGCGCGCGGGTAGATAGGTAACGTTGCCAATACCGCCGAGATTTTGCACGCATCGCGCTTTGTGAGGATGTGCGAGCAAGCAAGCATCGATTTTAGAGACGAGGGGCGCGCCTTGTCCGCCCGCAGCCATGTCAGCAGCGCGAAAGTTGTTGGCGACGGGCAATCCGGTTAAGGAAGCCAAAAGCTCGCCGCGTCCGAGTTGCAGGGTGTAGCCCAAACGGGCGGCGCGATCGCCGTTTTCGGGCGGCGGACGGTGAAAGACGGTTTGGCCGTGGGAACCGATAAGTTCGGCTTTCGGATTTTCGATTTGAATTTCTCGGGCGGCGCGGGCAAAATGAGTTGCGATCGCATCGTCGAGTTCGGCGAATTCTAGCATCGAAATCGGCTCGCCCTCGCCCACTGCTAAGATTTTCGCTCGTAAGGTATCGGGGTAGGGGTAGGTTGTACCCGCGATTAATTTGACTTCTAGATCGACTTCTAAGCCGTTAATTTCAACTAAAGCCGTATCGATTCCATCGACAGAAGTCCCGCTAATTAAACCGATTGCGTAGGTCATGGGCAATTTATAGCGAGTTGGAGTTAATCGAATAATTGGATAGCTATTCTCAGTATATAACCCACCCGTCCCTCGTTTAAACCTGTCTTTACATTAAAACTGTTGCCGCACCCAACCTCCTTTAATACCACTCAAACAAGCAAAATTATTGCTTTTTGTGCTAAAATAAGGAATCATTCAAAACGCCCTAATTTTTTTAAATTAATAGGGAGGTTAAAGTCGGTGCTATCTTGCTTTGATATTGCTAATTATTTTATTTGACTAGCCAATGAAACCGGCTCTTTTTTAAGTAACTTAAAACTTCAAAAGCTGGTTTACTACGCTCAAGCTTGGCATCTTGCTCTCTACGATAATCCTCTCTTTGAAGAAGATTTTGAAGCCTGGGTACATGGCCCTGTAATTCCATCTCTGTATCAAAAATATAAATCTTTTGGATGGCAGCCCATCGTTGAACCTGCTGTCCATAAGCTTCCCGAAGATGTTGAAGCATTTTTAAGCGAAGTTGCAAGTGAATACTTTGCTTGCGATGCTTATGAATTAGAACAAATGACTCACGTTGAAGCTCCTTGGAATTTAGCCAGAGGGGATTTACCGCCCGATGTTCCTTCCAATGAAATTATCGAGAAAGAGTGGATGAAGGAGTATTACGGAGCGGATGTCAAAGAAAATTAAGAAGACGAATCTCTCGAAGACGAGTCCATCAGGAATTAAAGCAACTAAGCTGAAACCGCGAGGTATCAGCTTTTCGTTTAAATACTATCAAAACGATAAGGAAAAGTTTTCTTGTCAGGGTAGACCTGATACCTACTGGCTAACCTTAATCGAGCGTTTAAAAGCGCTGTCTGGTCTATCAAACCAAGAATTACTGGTGAATCGAAGTAGTTCCCTTAGATGTCATCCAATCCAATGGGAAGATACTAGCGAAGATTGTTTTGGATTGCCGAATGAAGAACAATTGGTAGACACACCCTACCAATTTTCCATTTCATCTAACGAACATGATAGAGTTCATGAATTTTTTATAGATGAAGTCTTCTATATTGTTTGGTTTGACCCCGACCATCGGCTTTATTCTGGAAAGACTTAATCAAAAGAACATTCAATCCGAGAGAATCCAGCTTATACCAATTTAAGATTGCGTTGCCTAGAATCAACTCTCCTAAATTATCAGGATAACGGTGCGTTACGCTTCGCGCTCCACACCCTACTTTTCATTCTATGCAGCGACCCATCAATCTGGTATTAGCATGAGCAAGTTCGATGTAAATTCAATTCCAATCTTTTTCCAGAGAACCTTTACGGCTTTTTCTTCTTCCGAGTCTGCGTTAACACTCTTGACTCGATAATAAACTCAGGAATTTCCCACAGTTCGGTTTCGCTTAAGCTATATTGTTCGCAAACCAAACTCAAGCGATTTCCCGAACTTTTGACGGCATTAACCGCATGGGTTAAATCACCTTGAAAATGAAGTAAAACGTTCGTTTGAGGTTTGATTTCGGCGACTCGGCGTTTTTGCTGGGAGAGGACGAGTTCGCCGCCTTCTAAGTCGGGGGGGACGCGGGCGTAAAGGACGCTAACGATCGCGGGCGGGGCAATTGCTTTACAATAAGAACGTAAGGAGCGATCGATATGAGGATCGACCCTAGAACCTCGGGTGAGAAGCAAGGGATTGAGATAAAACGCATTGCAGTGCGACTCAAGGGCGCGATCGAGGTAGGGCTTAAAAAAGGGAAACTTTTGTTCGACTTCGGGCAATCCGGAACGTTGAAAGGCGATCGAGAATCCTTTGGTTCCGACAAAATCTCGATTGAGGTTATTAGTTGTGAAATAAGAACAGTTGCAAACTTCTCCCCATAGATCGTTGAGATATTTATCGGGGAAAATATTGGCTTGTTGTCGATAGTATTTCAAGTTACAATATCTGCGATAAAAACTGTTGGGAACGTTCGTGTTGGGGGTTATTAAAAAAGGCTTCGGGGGTTGCATCTTCAACGAGCAAACCGTCAGCCATGAGGACAACGCGATCGGCAACTTCGCGGGCAAACCCGACTTCGTGAGTCACGCACACCATCGTCATTCCATCGGCGGCAAGCGATCGCATCGTATCCAAAACTTCCCGCACCATTTCTGGATCCAAGGCGGAAGTCGGTTCGTCAAAAAGCATGATTTTCGGCTGCATGGCGAGGGCGCGCGCGATCGCAACCCGCTGCTGTTGTCCGCCAGAAAGTTGTCCGGGAAACTTCTTCGCCTGTTCCAGGATGCCCACTTTCTCCAACAGTTGCATCGCGGTTGCTTCTGCCTCTGCCTTCTTCTTTCGTCGCACCCAAATCGGAGCTAGCATCACATTTTGCAGCACGGTTAAATGGGGAAACAAATTAAATTGTTGAAACACCATTCCCACTTCCCGACGAATTGCATCGATATTTTTTAAGTCGTGGGAAAGTTCGATCCCATCAACCGTAATTTTACCTTTTTGATACTCTTCCAGGGCATTAAAGGTGCGAATAAACGTCGATTTCCCCGACCCAGAAGGCCCCATCACGACTACCACTTCCCCGCGTCGCACCGTCAAACTTACACCGCGCAGAACGTGAAACTTATTGCTGGCGTACCACTTATGAACGTCGGTTGCAACAATCATTTCTTCACCTGTTGTACTGCCAGTAACACTGCTTTGTAAATGAGTTGTCGGTTGTTTATCTAGCATCTGAGTTATGAGTTATGAGTTATGAGTTATAAATTATGAATTATCTATGTTCGGTATTCACCTTCCGTTCGACCCAACGACTGCCTGCCGACATTGCATAACAGAAGCACCAAAACAGCAGGGCATCGAACAAATACACTTCAATAAACCGTCCCCCAAAGTCAGAGTTTGCCAGAATCGAACGACTCATTTTCAGCACTTCGACCAGTCCGACTAACGACAGTAGCGTTGTATCCTGAAACAAACTAATAAACTGACCGACAATCGCGGGAATCACGGCTTTTAGCGCTTGTGGCAAGACGATTAAACCGAGCGTTAGCGGTACGCTCAATCCTAACGCACTCGCAGCTTCGCTTTGCCCTCTCGGAATCGATTGCAGCCCGCCGCGCACATTTTCAGCGAGATAGGCAGAACTAAATAGCGTTAAGCCAATGATGGCACGAAATACATTATCCGGAACCCAGGCTTCGGGTAAAAATAAGGGAACCATTACCTGCCCCAGAAACAAAATCGTGACTAACGGAATGCCTCGAAAAATTTCAATATAGGCGATACAGAGGGCGCGCACCACAGGTAGAGAACTGCGCCGCCCCAACGCCATGATTACGCCGAGGGGAAAGCTCAACAAAATACTAATAACTGCTGTTAGTACGTTAAGCATTAAGCCTTGCCAACTGCTGCTGCGAATCTCCCTTAAGCCCAATCCGCCGCCAATCAGCCACCAACCGACAATTAAGACCAAAAACCAGTTTAAGGCGACCCACTGCCCCAAAGATGGAACTTTGCGACCGATTTGTTGCCCGACCCAAGCCATTGCGACAACGGCTCCGAGCATGGCCAAAAGGAGCAAGCGGAAGGGGAAAAGGGTGGGGACAAGCAAGCAGACGACAGCAGCAATGGCAATTCCGATGAGGATGCTGCGACTGTAAAGTTTTGCAACCGATCGCGCGATTACCCCCCAAGATAGCCCCGACATCACTGCAATGATGCCCAGCAACACCCACAAGCGCCAGCGCTCGGTTTTGGGGTAGGTTCCCGCCACGAACAAGTTTAAGTTTCTGGGAATCACATCCCATTTTGCTTGAGTTGTTGCCCAGTCTATAAAGTTGTAGAGACCGTAGGCTAAAAGTCCAAGTAGCACAACGGTAATAATGGCGTTATACCACGGAGAAAAAAGATTTTTCTTTGCCCAATTAATGGGACTATCTCGCATCTCTGGCGGCGGTAAGGTTTCGCTAGCAAGCATTAGGCTGAATTGATAATTGATAATGGATAACGAAGGAATGGCACTGACTTAAGGCTGAATTGATAATGGATAATTGACAATGGATAACGAAGGAATGGCGCTGACTTAAGGCTGCCCACCCTACGAAATATCAATACTTTGGACTAGATCGCTAATTTTAAGTCATCCCCATTGTCAATTGTCAATTATCCATTATCAATTATTTACCTTTCTTGCAGTTGAACGAATTTATTTAAGGTATTCATTGCGACAGAAATCAGTAAGTCGATGGTGAGATAAACCACCATGATAATGAGCATGACTTCGACGGGACGACCGGTTTGATTGTAGGTGGTATTGGACACCGAGTAGAAATCAACATAACCGATCGCGATCGCGAGGCTGGAGTTTTTTGCGATGTTCATATATTGGCTGTTCAGCGGCGGAATCATGACTCGCAAGGCTTGGGGAAAAACGACTAAGCGTAGGGTTGACATTTGATGCAGCCCCAAAGCACGCGCGGCTTCCCATTGCCCTTTACTGACCGATTGAATGCCCGCGCGGACGATTTCAGCGATATAAGCGCCGGTATAGACGACTAAACCCAACAATAACGCCGAATATTCGATACTGAGGCGCAAACCGCCTTCAACGGCTCCAGCGGCGTTTTTTTGAGGGAATTGCCAGCCTAAAGCGAAGATAAAAATGAGGAGAGATACAAGAGCGATCGCGATTAAACTGTAGAGTTGAGGTTGTCCCGATGCTCCTTTTTCCACCATTAATTTAGTACGCTGCCTGAAGAGAAAGAAGGCAGCGATCGCGAGAATGATTAAAACGCCTAGCCACAGCCAGAAGTTACCATTTATCGCAGGCCAAGGAACAAATGTACCTTGTTTGCTGGCAAAGATAGAGCCGAGAAATGAAAGCGGACTATCGCGATCGGGAAATTGCGAGAAAACGGCGAAATACCAAAACAATAATTGCAGCAACAAAGGCGTATTGCGAATAATTTCAACATAGACCTGACTGACTTTTCGCAATAACCAGTTTCCCGAAAAACTAATCGTCCCCGCCAGAATTCCCAGCAGCGTTGCCAGAATAATCCCCGGAATGATAATGCGAATCGAATTGAGCAGCCCGATTAACAAAACGCGACTGTAAGGGTCTTGACTGGGATTGTAGGGAATCAAGCTTTCTTGAATAAAGAAAGAAGCTTGGGTTTGCAGAAAATCAAAACCAAACTTAATGCCCTTATTGCGCATATTAACGATGACGTTATTCCACAACAAGGTAATTAAGCCAATCGCGGCAACAACCGCTAAAACTTGCAACGCAATCTTCCAAAAGCGCTCGTCGCGCCACAAAGGAATTTTAGGTTCTGAGTTGGCTGTCATTCCTCTATCTAAACTCCCAATATTTCGATTTTCTCTTGTCCTGCAACTGTTCGGGATTTTACCAGAGTTTTACGATTGTCCCATCGCTTTTCATTAATCTTATCGGCATCGCGCCCGCTCCCTGCGAACGATTAAGGCTCGTAAATTCGCCCCAATGCTAAAACTCGTGGGATAATGGGCTGCATTTGTTTGAGACAATCCGCGATCGAATCGGTGCGGCTATTGACTCATCTCGATTATTCTGGTGTTGTGGAGTGGAAAAATTGCATGAAAGTTCTAGTCATTGGTAATGGAGGACGAGAACACGCGATCGCTTGGAAGTTGCTCCAATCGCCAAAAGTTAAACGAGTCCTCTGTATTCCCGGTAATGGAGGTACTGCTTCGCTCGAAGGCTGTCAAACGATTCCGATGCGCACGGACGACTTTGAGAGTATCGCGCGCCTCGTACTCGTGCAAGGAATCGCTCTCGTGGTCATCGGTCCGGAATTGCCGCTAGCCAAAGGTCTGGTCGATTATCTCAGAAACCAAAATATCAAAGTCTTTGGGCCGACTAAAGCCGGAGCGCAATTAGAAGCGAGCAAAGCTTGGGCAAAAGAATTGATGGCGGAAGCCGGAATTGTCACTGCACGATCTGCTCTCTTTGTCAACCCAGACGCAGCGCGAGATTATATCAAACAACAGGGCGCGCCAATTGTGGTGAAAGCGGACGGTTTGGCGGCGGGGAAAGGGGTAACGGTGGCGATGACGGAGCAAGAAGCGCTCGAGGCGATCGCATCCCTTTGGGCAGCCGGACACCGCGAACTACTCGTTGAGGAATACTTAACCGGGCAAGAAGTCTCCGTTCTCGCCGTTACCGATGGGATTAGCGTGCGTCCGCTACTTCCGGCCCAAGATCACAAACAAATTGGCGAAGGCGATACCGGGCCGAATACCGGCGGGATGGGAGCTTATGCGCCGACTCCTTTAGTGAGTGCAGAACTGCTGCAAACTATAGAACGAGAAATCCTTCAGCCGACTGTCGCCACCCTGCAAAAACGCGGCATCGACTATCGCGGCGTAATTTATGCCGGTTTGATGATTGCCCCGGACGGTACGGCAAAAGTGTTGGAATTCAACTGTCGCTTCGGAGATCCGGAAACGCAGGCGATTTTACCGCTACTGGAAACGCGCCTAGACGACTTGCTCTTTGCTTGCGTCGAACAGCGTTTGGCAGAATTTCCTCCCCTCGAGTGGCGTTCCGGTACGGCGGTGTGCGTAGTTGCCGCTTCGGAAGGCTATCCGGGAGACTACAAACGCGGCAATCCGATTTCGGGAGTTGAGGAAGCAGAAGCCTCGGGCGCGGTGGTGTTTCATGCGGGGACGAAAAAGCAAGGCGGCAAACTGATTGCCGATGGGGGACGAGTTCTCAATGTTACTGCTGTGGGCGAGACGTTTGAGAGCGCGATCGCGTCGGCTTATCAAGCCATGAACTGCATTGAATTTGACGGCATCTACTACCGCAAAGATATCGGCTATCGCATCCGTTAAATCGCGATCGCAGCGGACATCTTTACCCCAAGAATTCGTAATTCGTAATGAATACGAAGCGCGCAATTACGAATTGGAGCGAAGCGACTTGACCTCGATTAACGAGGGGTGGGAGTAGGAGTGGGAGTGGAAACGGGCGAGGGAAGCGAATTGGGCGCATTAACCGCAGGAGCAACAGGCGTTGGAGGCGGCGGATTGCCCGGTGTATTCGGGGGTAAGGGTACGCCGCCACGGGGCGAGGGAGCGGGTGTTGCTTGGACTGGGCTAGGAGATTCCACAGGAGTCGGTTCGGGAGGAGGCGGGGGAGGTGTCGTTCCGGGCGAAGTTGTAGAGCGCGGTTCAAAGCCGAGCAACACGGAAGCATTGCGGAAATATTTTGCCCAGCGCTGGGGATCGGGTTGTTTGCGCCAGTCATTCCGGGAGACATTGAGGATCAGAACGGGCATTGCTGCGCCGTTATTTTGTCCGACGATCGTTACCGAGACATCGGTGACTAAAATATCGCTGTCGAAGCGGCGTTGCGTTGCCGCCCGCGCGATCGCTTCGGCCCGCCGCAGGAACGTTTCGTAGGATTCTTGCCCCTGGCGGTTTAGGGCGATCGCAGTGCGCGAAGAATAAGCAATCGCAGCGGGGGGAATAAGGCTAGTAGCCGCGAACCAGCCCCCTCCGGCTAAAGCGATCGCAGCACAACCGGACAGGGCGCGATTGCGTCCCCGACGACCGAAAGGAATGGAAAGAAGGCCTAAGAAGTCGAGTAAAGAGCGATTTAAGCCAGACATAACCCTAAAAATTTAATTTTTCTCTTCTAAAAAAAATGATTGCACAAAACGCTTAAACTTAAAGTCTGAAGATATCGGCTCTCGATGTTATCATTTCCCCTAAAAGCGTAGCTCGTTCGGGCGTGGGTCTATGGAGAACTTTTCTGTCATTTCAATCGGAATCAATCGCTATCAACTCATTCAACCGCTGAACTTTGCGTGCGAAGACGCTCGGGCGATCGGACAATTTGTTGTGGAAGAAGGACAACTTCCCGCCGAGCGAGTCCTGCTGCTAGACGATACCTCTCCGGCCATCGAAGATCGCTCCACCCTGCCGACGAAAGAGCAAATTCTGCACTGGCTGCAAGTTGAAACCGCATCGCCGAACGATCGCTTTATGCCTTGGCTGTGGTTCTTTTTTAGCGGCTACGGCGTGAGTTGGGAAGGTCAAGATTACCTCCTCCCCATCGATGCGAATCTTGCCGATATCCCCAATACCGCCATTCCGATGCGTTGGGTGCTGGATATTTTGCAGCGCAAAGAAGCGCGCAACATTTTGCTCCTGCTCGATATTAACCGATCGCCGGGATTGATTGCAGCCAATAACGTGGGCGCGGAAACCTTGGAACTGGCGAAAGAGCGAGGCCTCAACGTTATTCTCAGTTCCCAACTCGAGCAGATGTCCCACGAGTCCTCGGACTTGGAACATGGATTTTTTACGGCTTCTCTGCTGGAAGTGTTGCGCTATTACGGTAAAGATTTAACGCTGGACAAACTTGAAGAATATCTGCGCGATCGCTTGCCGGAATTGTGCGAGCATCACTGGCGACCGCCGCAACGCCCCCTATTTCTCATTCCCTTCGCTGAAACGAGCAAGCAACCGTTATTGCCCAGCCAAGAATTGGTTCCCTCCCTCGAGGAGTACGCTCTCCTCACTCCCGCCCTGGTTGAAGCTAACGGTCAGTATCAGAGCAATGGCAAGGCGAACGACGCTCAGATCGCGACTTCGGCTCCTATTGTTCGCCCCAATGCTCCTTTGTTAGTGACGGAGGCAAGCAACAGCGCGCCGCCTTCGATTCCGCCAGTCCCCTCCGAAACGACTCCCACGAAAATCGATAAAACGCCGAACGATTCCTGGCAGAGTTATCAAAAGTGGTTTGCGTTGGGCGGTGGTTTATTTTTGTTATTGGCGCTGGCGGGCGTATTTTTGCGCCCGGACTCTCAGGTGGCAGATTCAACGCGCTCTGAGGTAAATCCGCCGGTGGATAATCCCGTCGCGCAGGAGAAGCCGATCGCGCCGTCCGCAGAAAAGCCCGCTGTCGAACAGCCGATTTTGCCGCCGCCGGGAAGCGCGCCGCAAGCGGCAGTTAAACCCGCTCCCGCTGCTTCGCCGGTTCCGGTTCCGCCGACGGCACCCGTCCCGCCGGTACAAGGTGCAACGCAGCCAGGAGATTTAGCGGCGAGTGTTTATTTGAAGGAGATTCAAGCTTCTAAGTTCGGCCGCGCGATCGCGGACGCTCGGGGGATAGCCGCCGACTCGCCCGATTACGCGGAAGCCCAAAAGTCAATTCAGCGCTGGAGTTTGGCGGTTTTGGATATCGCGCGCGGACGAGCCAAACAAGGCGATTTTTCGGGCGCGATCGCAGCAGCAGCGATTGTCGCCCCCGATTACCCCGAAGCCTATCAACTCGCCCAACAAAAAAGCGCCACTTGGAAGCTACAAGCTCAGCAGCAGGAACGCAACCAAGCAATTCTCGCCGCCGCCCAAAAGCGCATTCGCCCTAATGTTGCTTCTTCTTACAATCAGGCGATTGAGACGCTGCGGGTTATTCCCGTCGGTCAGCCCGGTTACGCCCGCGCCAAGCAGTTGAAAGAGAGTTGGAGCAAGACGATTTATAAGATGGCGAGCGATCGCGCGGTGAAGGGTGATTTTAAGGCAGCGATCGAAACCGCTCAATTAGTTCCCGCCGATAGCGCCCAACGCGCCGCCGCCAACCAAGCGATCGCGCGCTGGAAGAAAGGTAACTGAATAATTGATAATTGATAATGGACAATTGATAACGTCTTGGGTAATTGATATTTAGTTTCTAAGGAGGGTTCGATCGCAATGGTTGCCCAAATCCCTAAGCCTAAATCCGCCCCCATCATTTATCCCGAAAGCGACGGTTTGCCGATGGCAGACAACACCTTGCAGTTCCGCTGGATAATGACCTTTTACTACAACCTCGAATGGTTGTTTGCGGACAATCCCGATATTTTTGTCGCCGGAAACCTGCTGTGGTATCCGGTTGAAGGAGAGGTAAAAATTCGCCAAGCGCCGGATGTTATGGTCGCTTTTGGCGCGGGGAAAGGCGATCGCGGTTCTTATCAACAGTGGAACGAAAATAATATCGCCCCTCAAGTCGTTTTTGAGATTCTTTCTCCGGGAAATACGCAGACGGAGATGCACAAAAAACTGCTGTTTTACGCCCGCTACGGCGTAGAAGAATATTACATTTACGACCCTCAACGAAACGATCTCAGCGGTTTATTGCGTCCTCCTGCTTCGGAAGTCGAAGCGCTACCTCTCCAAGCGATCGAAGAGATGCAAGGTTGGGTCAGTCCGCGTTTGAAGATACGCTTTGAGTTAGCGGACGATGAATTGCAGCTTTATCGTCCCGATGGCGAACGATTTTCGACTTATCTGGAAGTTCAGCGGCGACTCGAAGCTGAAAAGGAACGCGCCGAGCAAGCTGAGGGACGCGCTCAACAAGCTGAGGAACGCGCTCAACAAGCTGAGGAACGCGCTCAACAAGCCGAAGGACGCGCCGAGCAAGCCGAGGAACGCGCCCAACAAGCCGCCGCCCAGCTAGCCGAGGAACGGCGCAAAGCTGAGATGCTCGCAGAAAGGTTGCGCCAGATGGGAATTGACCTCGATCGGGCTTGATTATAGAGCGCCAGTTGGCAGACAAGCTCTTGACAAAAATCCCAAATTGTGCAGTGCTAGCTGCCGAACTTGTTAATTCTCCATCGTGGCATCATCGCTCTCATCATCGCCCTCTTCCGTAGGGCCGAGCAGCATTTCAAGTCGCTCTCGCGACCAATGTTCGGTCGGATAAGCGACTGCTTCGATCGAGCAAAGGCGTATTAACCAAGTCGTGCGTCGGTAGGGTATTGAGGGCGATTCCGGTTCTTCGTCCTCTGGAACGGAAAGGGCTAGCAGTTCGACAAATTCGCGATCGAGATGAATCGGAACTCCCGAAAAACTATCGCTATTCGTTTCTAACCAAACATTACTGCCGTGTTGCAAGGCTTCTTCAAGACGGCGATAGAGAAGATTGGTCTGCCGAGCCGGTGCATTCTTCACCAGTCTTTCAAAAAGCTTAGGCCATTCCATCATTATGTTTTATAGAGGTTATTCGCACCTCTAGGCATTACTACTTTTTAAGAAGCGATCGCGCTTTATTTTTCCCAGAGCAAGCGCGAAAAGAGTGATTTTTCAGCCGGTAACTGCTGTTGTATTCTACACCGATCGCGCCTCGTTTTGCGATCGCTCCAGCCCCAATTGCCGTAAAGCGCACTCCGCCGCGCGTTTCTCCGCTTCCTGTTTGCGGCGATCGCACCCAACCCCATACAATTCCCCTTTCACCCGCACTTCTGCGGTGAATTCTTTAGCATGATCCGGCCCGGACTCATCGATAATCGAGTAAATTGGATTTTCTTTATACCGAGCCAGCGCCCATTGTTGAAAGCGATTTTTAGAATCGATTAAACTTCGCGCTTCCAACTCATTTTGGGGGAATACTAAAGTATCGGCTACCGATCGCAGTAAGGGTTCGACATAATCTTTAACTTGTTCGATTCCCACTTCTAAATAATACGCCCCAATTAATGCTTCAAAGGTATCGCTCAACAACGATGGATTATCCCGTCCGCCATCTTTTTCTGCCCCTCTTCCCAATCGCATCCGAGCGCCTAACTCAATTTTTCGAGCGACTGTTGCGAGGTGCTTTTCATCCACCAAAGACGAGCGCAGGCGCGTTAATTGCGCTTCGTTGACGTGCGGATATCGCTTGAACAAGAGTTCTCCCACAACGAATCCTAACACCGCATCGCCGAGAAATTCTAAGCGTTCGTTGTCTCTGCCTTGCAGGGGGTTTTCGTTCGCATAGGAGCGGTGCGTTAAGGCTTGTTTTAGGAGTTCTTCGTTTTGAATAATCGGCAAGGTTCTTTTCATTTCCTTTGAGTTTGACGGTTTGCTAAAATCCTGTAGCAGACCGTCGTGTATATCGCTCTCATCTTTAGCCGCGAGTTAAAGCAAGTTCGAGATGTTTTTCGGTTTTAACTAGGGTAATTTTACCCTCTGCGGCTACCGCTTCGACAAAGCATTTGAAACATTTAAACTTTTTACCATCTTTGCTGGCAATCGAAGCAACACCTCGATAAAGGTTGTTCGTTTTTCTCATCATAGAGTCAACTCGTCCCAAACAACCCGACTTTTTTGATTGTAACACTTTTTCGACCGCTTGTTGCAAGCAATTAACGGCATCTAAATAGGAAAGTTGTGAGGGTTGGGAGGTCGGTTCGAGAAAGCTTTGTTCCAGTTCTTTTTGAGAGAGGGAGCATTCCAGTCTATCTAAATCGTTTAACTCATAAAAAAAGGTTGCGGCTTCTCGGAGTTTTTGAGTCGCTTTAGAATTGCCAATCGCGATAACTTGATTACCTTCAGCGCGCAATTCTTTAAGAAGCCGTGAAAAGTCCTCATCGCCAGAAACTAAAATAACTATCGATTTACTTGTTTTTTTCAAAACTTGTTTTCGGCAATCTTCAATAATTTTGCGATCGACCTCATTTTTCTTTTCGTCGGGAACGCTCGGGCATTCAAACCCAAGCTCGTAAAAACTTTTATGATAATCTTTTGATTCCTTGCACCAATAGGCGTAAGCTTTGACAATTTCCAGTGTGCCTAACTGGCGAGCAATCGTGAGAATCTGCTGAATCAGTAGTGTTGGGTTGCTGTGTTTCGGGAAGCGTACATTCTGAGCATCCCAATAAAGAAAGACAGGATGTTCTTCCGAGCTAGATGGGGCGATCGCATTCATCTGCTATTGTCCTCCTAGAGGTAGATTGAGAGAACAACATCTCTTCAAAACCGCAGTTACTCTAAACCCGTCCGATACGACGATAAATCGTTCGGATTAAGGCGCAATTACCAAGACTCTAAACCTTACCCTTACTCTACTTTCGGTGTCGCTTCGGCACCTTTGAAACTTCAAACTTCAAAAGTTGCGGAGCAATACAAGCTGTTGCCAGGATTAGGCTGATGTTATTCTATTATTGGCTAGTTTATACACTGTTATTTAATTTGTCAAGAGTTAAATTAGAACTAGCAGTAGGGCGCGCGATGCCTCAATTCCCGGTCTGCTATCCAGAATTTTTTAACGGTTATTTGCCATGATGCGCTACTGTACAAATCCCAGTTGTCCGAATCCATTCAATCCAGAACATCATAACTTTTGTAGCGGATGCGGTTCGTCAAAATTCGATCGCGTGTTTCGATCGCGCTACCAAGTGCTGGGAGTCTTAACCTCAAATCAATTCGGTAGAAGCTACGAAGCGATCGATCGCGATCGCCTGCACGAACCTTGCATCATCAAACAGTTAACGCCAGACCAAGCGAGCGCAAAAGAGGCAGAACTATTTCAGCGCGAAGTCAGACTTTTACAAACCCTCGGCAAACAACCGCAAATCCCTCAACTCTTAGCTTATTTCCAGGAAGGACAACATTGCTACTTCGTCGAAGAATGGATAGAAGGAACATCTTTATTAAAAGAATTACAGCGAGATGGAGCCTTTCACGAAGCCAAAATTTGGCAGGTTTTAAGCGAACTTCTTCCCGTCCTGCAACTGATTCATACCCAAGGCATTATTCACCGCAATATTAAACCGGAAAGCATTATTCGTTCGACCCGAAACGGTCGTTTAGTTTTAGCAAACTTTAATTTAGCTAAAGATTTGGCAGGAGGAAATTATCAAAGCGGAACGAAAGTGGGAGGCGAAGGCTATGCCCCCAGAGAATTAGCCAGCGGTCAAATTTTGCCCTGCGGCGACTTATACAGTTTGGGCGTAACTTGCTTGCGCTTGCTAACGGGGTGCTTGCCGAGGGAAGATGGGAGGGACGATCTGCGAGATGGTGCGCGCGATCGCTGGTTATGGCGAGAGAACTTACCGCGTGGCATTCAAGTCAGCACTCATTTAGGACAGGTTTTAGAAAGATTAACCCAAGAATGCTACACGCAGCGTTACAGTTGTGCGAGGGAAGTCTTAGCAGCAATGGCTTCGCGCCCCACCGTGCCTCAAACCGCCCTCGAAACCCCCCAAAACGCATCCCCAAATCTTCCTCAACCCCCACAAAATGTAACGGTTCCTCCCCCCAATAAACCCGCAGAAGGCGATTACAGCCGCCTGCAACAGTTTCTCGCTGCCCAGCACTGGCAAGCGGCGAATTTAGAAACGATCGTACTGATCCTGCGCGTTGTCGGGCGCGAAGCCGAAAGCGAGTTAACCGAACAGGATATTCAAAACTTTCCCTGTACGGAATTGCGCGCGATCGACGGCTTATGGACAAAATATAGCAACGGACGTTTCGGTTTCAGCGTTCAAAAGCAAATTTGGCGCAATTTAGCCCTTGAAGGCAATGAAAACTTTGAAACGTGGGAACGTTTTGGGCATCGCGTCGGCTGGCGGGTTCGCAAGTGGGGACTGTTAGGAAAACCGATTTGGCAATCTTGCGAAGAAATGAGTTTTAAATCGAATGCACCGAAAGGTAATTTACCCCGCGTTGGCTTTTGGTTGTCGGTGCTGAAGCGGTTTGAAGAATGCGAACTTTAATAAGATCGTTTCGGGATACAGAAGTAGGGACGTTTCATGAAACGTCCCTACTCGCCGATTGAAGAGATAAAGGAAGACTTGTCCCCAGGTCTCTCTTACGCCCATAATGGTAGGCGTTAGCCGTCCAGATCTCCGCCATGAATCGCCGTTCCCCTATTTCGATCGCGCTTGCCCTCGTTCTCGCCTTACTCTTAACCGTAGGGGGAATCTGGTACTTCTTCTTCTCCAAAGCGCCCCTCCAAATCCTCTCGGGCGGCGTACAAAAAAATCCCGAAGCCGCGATTTTTGTCCCCAAACAAGCGCCCGTTGTCGTCTCCCTCCTCGTGAATCCCGATGAGTTAGAAGCCTTCGCTAAATCGGCTTCTCCCTTCCGCAAGCGCGGCAAAGCAGGGGAAGAGTTCGCGAAGTTAGAACAAGGATTGCTGGCGAACGCAGGGGCGGATTATGCCAAAGATATTCAGCCGTGGTTGGGCGATGAGGTGACGCTGGCGCTGACGGATTCCGATTTCGATCGCAACTCCACCAATGGCGAACAACCGGGCTATCTCATTGTAGCGGGATCGAAGGACGGCGCGAGAGCCAAGGAATTCCTGCAACTGTATTACTCTAAAGATGCGGCGGCGGGAAAATCGGAGCTTGTGTTTGAGGACTATAAGGGCGTTAATCTCATTTATCGCCGCAACTTAGCCGATAGTAGCACCGCTTCGGCGAGTGCGGTGGTGGGCGATCGCTTCGTTCTCTTTGCCAACCACCTGCGCGTGCTTCGCGATGCCGTCAACAACGCCCAAGCCGTCGAACGCAACCTCGATCGCGATCCAGTCTACCAAAAAGCGATCGCCACCATCGACGATCCCCGCATCGGCGTAGCCGTCGTTAACCTCCCCGGTTTAGCCGCTTGGATTGCCAAGCAACCCTTACCTCTCGAATTAAAACAAACCCTTACCGTCGTCCTTTCCCTCAATCCGCGCGGTTTGGTAGCGCAAACCGCACTAGCAGGCTTGACAGGAGATACGAACGTCGCCCCCGCTTTGTCGGAGCCGGTAAAAGCGCTGCGCTACATTCCCGCCCATCCGATTGTAACGGCGGCGGGGACAGACTTTCAGCACTTTTGGGAGCAAGTTTCAGCAACCGTCGCCTCCGAACCCGCCTTCGCTGAATTGCTCGATCGCAATATTGCCCGTTTGAATGAAGTATTCGGCGTAAACGTACCGGAAGAAATCGCAAGTTGGGCGCTGGGCGAGTATGCCTTTGCGTGGTTGCCTTCGGTGGAAAAGGAGGTTTTAAATTGGGTGTTTGTGGTGGAAAAAACCCAAGAATCCCAAGACGCGATCGCGCGTTTAGATGAACTGGCGAAAGCACGCGATTTGAGCGTGGGAAATTTCAACTTAGACGGGCGAAAAATTGCCGTTTGGACGAAACTGGAAGCCAAGCAAGGCGAGGCAGCCACGCGCTTAGAAGCAGCAGTTAAAGGCGTGCATACCGCAACGGAAAAGTACGAAATTTTTAGCAGTTCCCTCGATGGTTTGACGCAAGCGTTAAACGATACCGAAAGTTCGCTGCTTGCGAGTGCAGAATTTAAAGACGCGATCGCATCTCTGCCGAAAAAGAACGACGGCTACCTATACATTGATTGGAACCAAGGTCAAGATATTTTTGAGCAAAATATTCCCTTGTTTCGCGTCGTTGAATTTGCCGGACAGCCCTTATTCCGAAACTTGCGATCGCTCGTTCTCAGCAGTAACGGACGCGAAAATGGGATCGGGCGCGCCAGTCTTTTCCTCAATCTCGGTTCGTAGTCGGGGGGACTGGGTGACTGGGTGACGGGGAGAGGGAGAGAGAGTAAAAAGTAGGGTGCGTTAGCGAAGCGTAACGCACCATTATTTTGAGAAATAGCGCTTACATTATGCCCTCAAAACAGAAAGTAGGGTGTGTTAGCGAAGCGTAACGCACCATAATATCGAGCAATTACAGGAGTAGGATTTCAGCCCAATCTAAAAAAAGAAAAGGAGAAAGCGCTTTCCCTTAGCAACCTTCCCCTTCTCAATTTTCAGTCAATCCTAGACAGGAGCGAGTTGCACGATCGAAGACCGCGTGTCAAAAGACTGAACTTTTCCGACTTTTTCGAGGTCGCTGACAATACGATTTAAAAGTTCTGTTGCGCGATCGCGGTGTTGGTTTTCTCGTCCTCGCAGGCGAACCTGGAACTTAACCAAGTTTCCTTTACTCAGCCATTCTACAGCTTTCTTGATCTGAATTTCATAATCGAACTCACCGATATTAGGACGAAGTTTTACTTCTTTGACGACAGTTTTTGCCGCCTGTCCCTGACGTTTCTTTTGTTGGTATTGATGTTTTCCGTAGTCCATAATGCGAGCTACGGGAACTTCTTTGCCTTCCGAGACAACCACGAGGTCGAGTCCGACGCTCTCAGCAAGCTTAAGTGCCTCCCGCGTCTCAATTAAGCCTCGGTTTTGTTGTTCGTTATCAATTAACAAAACGCGATCGGCTTTGATTTCGCGGTTAGTGGGTTGTTTTTTAACGATAATGCGTTCCTCCTTCCTTTCAAACATAGGTTTTCGCACCCTACCAGCTTAACGCAGAATTCCTCGTTCGTTGAAGCATCGTTCTTCGCTTGGGAGATGGAGTGAGGGGGAGACGGCGCTTCGACTTCGCTCAGCGCACCGGGTGAGGGGGTGAGCCAAGGCTTCCAGCTTTTAGGAATGCTCATTCTTCGACCCGTAGGGTGGGCAGCGCCCACCAGCCAAGGCTTCCAGCTTTTAGGAATGCTCATTCTTCGACCCGTAGCGCTATATGAGTACAATAAATAATTTCACGCATGAAAAGTAATGGGGGTCAACCATGACCGAAGTTTTAGACAGCAGACCCTTCTACCACGGTACAAAAGCGGATTTGCAGGTTGGCGATTTGCTGACACCAGGGTTTAGGTCGAACTACAAGCCCGAAATTATCATGAATCATATTTATTTCACGGCTTTGGTTAATGGGGCTGGACTTGCCGCAGCATTAGCCCAAGGCGACGGAGACGAACGAGTTTACATCGTTGAGCCTACTGGGAAGTTTGAAAATGACCCGAACGTCACGGATAAAAAATTTCCGGGCAATCCGACACGCTCTTATCGCAGCAAAGCACCTTTAAAAATTGTTGGTGAAGTAACAGATTGGGTGCGACAAACCCCTGACGAGATCCGACAATGGCGTGAAAAGTTGGCAAAGATCGAAGGCGAAATTATTAATTAAATTCTGAGGTGCTAGGGCTAATGAGACCAGTTCTCATTGATTTTGCACGATTCCCGAAGAGGGCATAACAGTGTTATGCCCCTACAGATAATAATTGAGTGCATCAGGAAACTCATACCAAATTGATGTGAAGCTTCATAGAATCAAAAGTAGGGTGCGTTAGCGAAGCGTAACGCACCATTATCTTAGCCAAAAATTGAGAAGCGTCAATTCTGTGCAACGTCATATTCAATTGGTATCAGCAGATTCTCTATTCGCTGGATAGTCAAATCTAGCCATCGCCGAGATAATTAGGACAAATGTTGGTTAGGGGCGAATGGCATTCGCTCGGTTTTTGGCAGATCGCACCCTCTTTACTGATGTGTCTATTGCTACACATAAAAAGACAATATTACTTTATCTTGATTTTTGACTAAAAAAGCTTGTTATTGCGTCAATACAAAGGCTTTATCGGTTTCAAGTGATATTGTCTTTTTTGCGATCTGAGATGTGTTGACGGGAATCGGTCGTTTTTCGGCACGATACCCAAGACAGGGGGAGCGCATCGTTTTTTTGGGGGGGAGGCGAAATGGACGCAGCAGTAAGGTGTTGGGGGTTGGTTGGGCGGTGGCGCGATCGCTCTCAATTTCGATTTTGTATCATCGGTTTGCGAAGGATCCGGGAAATGGCTGAAACCCGCATTCTTTCGTTCTATCCCTCGATACCGCTCTGGGTCTGCGATTTAGCTATTTTTTAACACTTGCTGAGGGGTTGGAAGAGGTACAATAAGGTTATCCTTCGCAAACGCCCTCTAGAACCCTTTCTGAGGGAGGGTTTGAGAGGGTAGCCTTCTCCACTCGCTGGAGAAACCTATTGAATGGAAACGCAAATCCCATCCGCGTAAACGCCGCGAATCTCTTTCTTCTCCACTCGCTGGAGAAACCTATTGAATGGAAACGGCTTTCGCTCCATAAGAGCTTAACTTGTTCTTCGATCTTCTCCACTCGCTGGAGAAACCTATTGAATGGAAACCCATGACCATTCCTTTTAGAGGAGACTTAAGCAGTTTTCTCCACTCGCTGGAGAAACCAATTGAATGGAAACTGGACAGACAGCGCCTCAACGCTTTTTATGAGTTGTTTCTCCACTCGCTGGAGAAACCAATTGAATGGAAACTCGCCAGACCGTTTACTTTATCAACTCGGTCAACTTCTCCACTCGCTGGAGAAACCAATTGAATGGAAACACAAAATCCAGTAATTCAGAGCTTTCGTCGTCAGATTCTCCACTCGCTGGAGAAACCAATTCAATTGAATGGAATCAAATAAAAACGTAGGGGCATAGCACTGCTATACCCTCTTAATTTTTCGACTTAAAAATATTTGCTAACGAACGTCATTCTCGATCGAATGAGGTTCAGAATACCAATTCTCATTGATTTTGCACGATTCCTGAAGAGGGCATAACAATGTTATGCCCCTACAGCACAAAATTTAGTGCATTGCGATTGAGAATTGGTATAACCCGTTCTCATCGATGTTATGCCCCGGAGAGCAAAAAATTTATGTACATCGCGATTGGGAATTGGGATTACCTGAAACGTGAAAGTACGGCGATAAACGCACAAAAGTTTTGGCTGGTGGACGCTGCCCACCCTACGAAATTATCTGTAGAGACGTTGCAAGTCAACGTCTCTACAGGCGATTTTTCAACGCTTATTTCAGTAACATTCATCTATATTTAAATAAAACTGCATTGATTCGGCGATTATAATTCAATCAAACACCGCAGCCGTTTTTCTCGCTGAACATTTCCGCACGCTTTGCTAAAAATTAGCGCCGATAATTCACAATTATCAATTGTCCATTGTCCATTATCAATTATCAACCCATGCCTGCTCGTTCGGGATACACTTTACCCGTTTTTGCTTGCGCTGCGGCTGTCGCTGCACTGCAACACCTCAAACAGTCCCTCGCCCCAAAATCCGTCACTCTCGATTTGATTTCGCCGCCGCAATCTGCGGAAATTCCGATCGAACAGGTGGCAAAGTTGGGGGAAAATTGCGCTTTAGCGATCGCGCGTAGCGATCCCGGCGATAATCTAGATTTAACCAGAGATACGCCGATTTGGGCGATGGTGGAATTGCAGCAGTGTCAGCGCGATTCCCCCGAAGAACAAGTCGAAATTCGCGGCGGTGAGGGGTTGGGAAGGCAGGAAAATGCTGGGGGGAAGGCGGCGATTTATCGTTACGCGCGCCAGGTGTTAACAGAAAATTTGCAACGCGGCTTGACCCAAACCGAGCGCGTTGTCGTTACGATTATTTTACCGGAAGGACGACAGTTAGCAGATCGCACCTCGAATGCAGCTTTTGGGGTACTCGAAGGACTTTCGCTGCTGGGAACGACGGGCATTTCGCAGCCATTGAGCGCGCCGGAGCAATTGCAAGCGTATTTGGAAGAATTAAAGGAGAAAGCCGCCCGATTTGAAGAATTAACCTTCTGTATCGGCGAAAATAGCCTCGATTTGGCGCAACAATGGGGGATAAAACGCGATCGCATCCTCAAAACCGCGAATTGGCTCGGGCCGATGTTCGTCGCCGCCGGAACCCACCAAGTCCAGTCTATCCTCTTAATCGGCTACCACGGCAAAGCGATTAAACTCGCGGGCGGAATCTTCCACACGCACCACCACCTCGCCGATGCCCGACTGGAAATTTTAACCGCCCACTGTGCTAACCTGGGATTGCCAACAGCGGTTTTACAACAAGTGTTTTCCAGCGCGACAACGGAGGACGCATTGCAGTTGTTACGAAAATTGGACTCACCCGAATTATCAATTGTCTCTCGAGTTTATGGCGCGATTGTCGAGTCGATCGATGCCCGTGCCAGCGACTACATTTTGAAACACAGCGAACAGCGGGTGCGGGTGGGTTCCGCGATATTTGACCGCGATCGAAATATCATCGCAAAAAGTCAAATCGGGACAGCATTATTTTCAAAAATGTGCTAGCATGGTCTGAATAAGTTAAATTGCCTACCTATTTTAAAGTTCTCGATAAGAAGGCTCTTTATCCCGCTCTTTTTTAAGGGCATTAAGGCAAGCCAGTTCTTTTTACTCACCTCGCTTTTCCTGTTATTAATACCGCTCCATTATGGGATTCCTTAATTTCAATTTAAGGAAGCTCTTCAAGGTATCCGTGCAATGTTTGTTGCTCCATTTCCCAATCGAGGAAAGATGGGGGAAGTTCGACATATCCACTAACTCTTTCAGCCAAAGCGCGCATGACTACACAAATCACTCAGCCCCTCCAAGACAGCGAAGATACATTGCCTTCGGAGTCTTTAGAAAATCGCATCGATCGCCAAATGATCGCGATCTTGGACTTTGGCTCTCAATACTCAGAATTAATCGCGCGCCGCATCCGCGAAACGCAGGTTTATTCAGAAGTCCTCTCTTATCGAACCACCGCCGAACAACTGCGCTACCTCAACCCTAAAGGAATCATCCTTTCCGGCGGCCCCAGTTCGGTTTACGATGCTTACGCACCGCAGTGCGACCCGCAAATCTGGGAACTGGGAATTCCGATTTTGGGGGTATGTTACGGAATGCAACTGATGGTGCGGCAACTCGGCGGCACAGTCGAACGAGCCAAACGCGGCGAATACGGCAAAGCCGCTCTCAAAATTGACGATCCCACTGACATTTTCACCAATGTCGGCAACGGTTCGACCATGTGGATGAGTCACGGCGACTCCTGCACCGAACTGCCCGAGGGGTTCGAGGTTCTCGCCCATACCGATAATACAAGCTGTGCCGCGATCGCCAACCGCAGCGCCCACCTCTACGGCGTGCAATTTCACCCCGAAGTCGTCCACTCCACCGACGGACAAGCCCTGATCCAAAACTTCGTTTATCATATCTGTCGCTGCGAACCGACTTGGACGACAGAAACCTTTATCGAAGAAGCAATTCGGGAAGTGCGGGCGCGCGTTGGCGATAAGCGCGTGTTGCTAGCGCTATCTGGCGGCGTAGACTCCTCAACGCTCGCCTTCTTATTGCACGAAGCGATCGGCGATCGCTTAACCTGTATGTTTATCGATCAGGGTTTCATGCGTAAAGGCGAACCCGAGCGCTTAATGGATATTTTCCAAAAGCAATTCCATATCTCTGTCGAATATGTTAACGCGCGCGATCGCTTCCTCAAACAACTCGAAGGCATCACCGATCCCGAAGAAAAACGCCGTCGCATCGGCCACGAATTCATCCAAGTCTTTGAAGAAGAATCCAACCGCCTCGGCCCCTTCGACTACCTCGCCCAAGGAACCTTGTATCCCGACGTAATCGAATCCGCCGATACCAACGTCGATCCCCAAACCGGAGAACGCGTCGCCGTCAAAATCAAAAGCCATCATAACGTCGGCGGACTCCCCGAAAACCTGCGCTTTAAACTCGTCGAACCCCTGCGCAAACTCTTTAAAGATGAAGTCCGCAAAGTCGGTCGTTCCGTTGGTTTGCCCGACGAAATCATCCGCCGCCATCCCTTCCCCGGCCCCGGACTCGCCATTCGTATTGTCGGCGATGTCACCGCCGAGCGCTTGAACATCCTCCGCGACGCAGACTTCATCGTCCGCGACGAAATCGCCAAACAAGGCGTTTACAACGACTACTGGCAAGCCTTTGCCGTACTGCTGCCCGTTCGTAGCGTCGGTGTCATGGGCGACCAACGCACCTACGCCCACCCCGTCGTCCTGCGGTTCGTCTCCAGCGAAGACGGAATGACCGCCGATTGGTCGCGCGTCCCTTACGACTTGCTCGAAACCATTTCTAACCGCATCGTTAACGAAGTCAAAGGCGTAAACCGGGTAGTGTACGACATTACCTCGAAGCCGCCTGGAACCATCGAATGGGAGTAGGGATGCCGTTCGGCTGGTAAAATTTCAATTCCATTGTCCGGTTTGTAGGGGCGGGTTTACTTAAAATCGATTCAATACGTCAATACGCGCGATCGAATCGAGGAGAAAACCCGCCCTTCCTTTACGATTTCGTATCCTAGGGGCATAGCGCCTTGCTTTGACCTATCACCTAACGATAGTTATAGCCGCAGGGCAAGCGTCAGATCGCAAGCTCAATACGCGCTACAATAGGCTCCTGAATAAATCTTAAGACCCAAGTCCTTATGCTAAATCCCAATCTAGAGGACATCCAACTCACTAAAGAAGAATACGAACGCTACTCGCGTCATATTATTTTGCCCGAAGTCGGACTCGAAGGGCAGAAACGCCTCAAAGCCGCTAGCGTTCTTTGCATCGGTACGGGAGGACTCGGATCTCCGCTCCTACTCTATCTCGCAGCAGCCGGTATCGGGCGCATCGGGATCGTCGATTTTGATATTGTCGATGCCTCGAACTTGCAACGCCAAGTCATTCACGGGACTTCTTGGGTGGGCAAACCGAAAATTGAATCGGCAAAAAATCGCATCCTTGAAATCAACCCCGCTTGTCAGGTGGATTTATATGAAACCCGCCTTTCTTCGGAGAATGCCTTAGAAATTCTCGCGCCCTACGATGTCGTTATCGACGGGACGGATAACTTTCCGACGCGCTACCTCACCAACGATGCTTGCGTGTTGCTGGGGAAACCTAACGTCTACGGTTCCATTTTCCGCTTTGAAGGGCAAGCGACGGTCTTTAACTACCAAGATGGCCCGAACTATCGCGATTTGTATCCCGAACCGCCGCCGCCGGGAATGGTTCCTTCTTGCGCGGAAGGAGGCGTTTTAGGCGTTCTTCCCGGTATGATTGGCATTATCCAAGCTACCGAAGCGATTAAGATTATCTTAGGGAGCGGCGATACCCTCAGCGGTCGCCTGCTGCTGTACAATGCCCTCGATATGAAGTTCCGCGAGTTAAAACTGCGCCCGAATCCCGAACGTCCAGTGATTAAGGAGTTAGTCGATTACGAACAATTCTGCGGGATTCCTCAAGCTAAAGCACAAGAAGAACAAGAACGTAAATCGATGGAAGAGATGACAGTTCGGGAGTTGAAAGACTTGCTCGATAGCGATGCGGATGATTTTGTTTTAATTGACGTTCGCAACCCTAACGAGTACGAAATTGCTAAGATTCCGGGTTCGACGCTGGTTCCGTTACCGGATATCGAACAAGGTTCGGGCGTGGAAAAGGTGAAAGAATTGCTCGACGGTCGCCGTTTAGTCGCCCATTGTAAAATGGGAGGACGTTCGGCGAAAGCGTTAGGTATCCTGAAAGAGCATGGCATTGACGGGATAAACGTCAAGGGCGGTATTACGGCTTGGAGTCGGGAAGTTGATGCTTCAGTGCCAGAATATTAGAGAGTGAATAATGAAGAGTGAATAGTGAAATAATTTTGAGTCCAGAGAATTAGAAACTGAATTTTTTGCTATTCACTTTCTCGATTTCGTAGAGCTTTGTTTACTGCTTACTGTTCTTTTATGAGCAACAATCGTTTAAAACAACTGTGTCTTCGTACCGTGCGTCTCGGAACAGCAGCAATTCTTCCAGCAGCGATTGTGGGAGAAATTGGGTTGGGGACGGCGCGTGCGGCAGAGAATAATCCTTTTGCAATTTGCGCGGCGGAGTTGCGCGAAACGGAGGTGAGTGAAAGCGAAGCTTTGGAAGCTTGTGCTGAATCCTTGGAACCGGACGATTTATCCTGGTGCGTTCTGAGACTTTATAACTCAACGTCCGTGGATGGAACCTCGGCGCTGCGGTCTTGTTTTCGGGCGCGCCGACCGGTAGAATTAGCGACTTGCGCGATCGATATTACGCGCGCTTTTCAAGAACAACCCAGTTCGGGAACTGAAAATATTCAAGATATTGCTTTGTCCGCCCTGGATGGCTGTCGGCGCAGCCTGATTCCCAACCGATTTGCCGATTGTGCGGTAGGTTTAAATCGTCAAAGCGATTTTTCGCAAACGAGTATTTTAAATGCTTGTATCGCCGCCGAAGCCTTCCCGCCGACTTTATTCCCCAGAAGCGGAAGCTAACGCTGGGAAATAGGTTGTTTTAACCGCTATGGATGAGGAAAGATTATGTACGCCTACGTCCTGCCCATTGAAGTTATTCTATTTCAACTGGTGATTCTCGCGATCGCGATCGCGGTGGAAGCAGAAGTCTTCTACGACCGATTTTCGTTAACGCGCCGACAGAGTATAGAATACTCGACTCTCCTTAATGTCTTTTCCAGTATTGCGAGTTGGATTCTCTTTTTTATTTTACAGGGAGTGCTGCCGGAATTTTTGCGGCTAGAATTGATTAGCTATGTCTTTTTGAATCATTTTTACCGAGCAGTCAATGCTTTATCGATCCCTTCATTTTTAATGATTTGCGGGATTGTCAACTTCATTTTTGTTTGCATCGTTGAATTTTCAGGGACGTTAATCTTGCAGCGATTAGCCCCTTCCGCCGTACCCGTCACTACGCCACAAATTCCGAGCTATCAGGCAGCTAAAGCCTCAAAGAAAAAAAGAAGTGGCAAGAAAGAGATTAACTTAATGACGGCTTTAGTGATGAGCGATCCCCATAAAACAATCGCAATTTTAATCGCTAATACGTTCAGTAGTGGGTTAATATTTCTGTTTTTTTGTTTACTGGGTTTATTGAAATAGGGGCGCTCGTATGCTGAAACAATTAACAAATATTTTACAGCAAATTGTCGATCTCCTGAAGTTATTTCTGGATCGCTCGGTTAAAACGGGAAAAAATATCGGCGATCGGGGAGTAAAGTTTGGCTCTCGATTAAGACCGAAAAAACTAAGATCGTGGCAGAGTATGATGTGGGGTAGCGCCGGAGTGGGGTTTCTCTCCTTCTTCGCTGTCGGAATTCTCGCCGTATTTGCAACCCTAGGCTGGCAAATTTTTCTGCTGATCGGTTTGTATTGGCTGTGCAAAGAAGTTGCAATAACCCTAACCCCGTGGATTCTAGCGGCGCTGATTTCGGCTTTTGCTTACATTAACTTGCGATCGATAGATAGCCTTTCCCCTGGCGTTGCCAATTTCGCGATCGTTGCCTTCCCGATAATAGCCGCAGCTTTCATTGTAATTCCCAGCTTGCGCGATCCCGAAAGAAAGCACGCCCTAAAATGGAACAATATTCTCCTCATTGTCGGCCTCCATTTGCTCTTAGCCTGTTGGATTCAACTCCACTTCATTCTGCAAGGTTGGTTGAGAGATTATCCGACTTTTGTAGCAGAAGATTTAGGGCAGAGTGCCTATGCGGTGAAAGTTGGCTGGCAGCAAGAAGATGCTCCAACGAGAGGGACTGCAATTCTCGATGGTATTGGCAATGAGTTAAAAGCGCAACTCAATAATAAATCGTGGAATGCTCTTCCGCCCCTGACTGCGAAGAATTTGAACGAACGGATTGAAAATATTAAAGAAGCGGTGGGGGCAGGTTTAACTTCGCCAGCAGAGAATGAGTTATGGAAAATTCAAACCGATATTACACCCAAAAATAACGGCGCGATCCTCTATTTAGAGGCGCTTTGGGAAGGCCCTAAAAATCAACTCATGAGGATCGATAGTGCTAAATTGTGCGAGATCGATCGCGCTTACTCTGAAGTTAACAATTTAGACGAACCCGTTGCTTTGGTTGAATGTCAGCCCGCTCGCAAGGCCGATCGACCTCCGGCGAAGCAAGGATAGTTAATGGATAATGGATAATGGATAATGGATAATGGATAATGGATAATGGATAATGGATAATGAAATGCTTTTTGTGATTGCAGAGTCATTATAGAGACACTCCTTAACTTGAGGAGCTACAGTAATAGATAGAGTAAACGGCTCTTTCAGTATGAATACATCTCTTAAAGCGCTAGGGCAGTTTGCTATTCCTTTGCTGTTGCAAACTGCCTTAATTATTGCTATTCCCGCCCGAGCGATTTATACGCAATTATCCGGTAAAACCGCGATTTTGCAAACGATTGCTGTCGATCCTTACGACCCATTACGCGGCTATTGGCAACAGTTGAGATACGATATTTCTCGCCCGGAAAATCTCGAAAAGCTTCCCGGCTGGGCAACAGTTTTAAGTCCGACGGAGAGGGGCGAAAAACGCTTGCTCGAGAGAACGCGAGTTTATGTGATTTTGCAAGAACCCGCACCTTTAAAGGGGAAGAAGAACTTGCAGCCGCAACCTTGGAAAGCTGTTGCTGTCAGTCGCGATCGCCCTTCGGATTTGCCGGAGAATCGCGTTGCGCTGGAGGGGATTTACAACAATGGCTGGATCGATTACGGTTTAGAGCGCTACTATTTGCCGGAAGATCGGCGCGAGGAGGTGAATGGGGCGATCGAAACAACGCTTCGCAAAGCCCAGAAAACGCGCCCGATCGCGGTTAAGCTCAAGGTAGACGAACAAGGACACTCGATCGCGCAGAGTCTATGGGTGGGGGAAAGCGAGTTTCAGTTTTAGAGGGCGCATTGCCCTAATTAGCAGGCGTGCTTTCCGGTGGCGATGGGCTGGGCGACGCGCTAGACGGTAGCGAAAGATCGATGCCCGGGCCGCGATCGTAAATTTCGAGATCCCACTGACCGGAACGGTTAGCTTCATAAGCCACAAAGCGACCATTCCCGCTAATGGTGGGATGGCGAACCTGCCCCAAACGGTTTTGGGTGAGATTTTCGGCGCGGGAGGAAGCGCGATCGTAAAGCCAGACATCCGCTTTGCCCGATCGCTCGGAGATATAGACAATGTAGCGTCCGTCGGCACTGATGGCCGGTTCGTCTTGGAAACTTCCCGCTTGGTTGAGTTCGGGGAGGGGTAGCAATCGCCGCTGCTGGAGGTCGTAGACAAAAATTCCTCGGGCCGGCCCGCGATCGGACGCGAAGGCGAGATAGCGTCCGGCGTAGTCAAAACTGGGCGATTGCTCTGCGGTTGTGGTATTCAGGGCATTAAAAGGCAACCCCACAGTCTGAGTCGGGGGTGTAATGAAGCCGCGTTCTTGACAGCTAGTGCCGAGGAGAAAACCCGCGAGAACGGCTAGAATGACTGCTCTCCGGAATGGCTTCGGGACGATCGCGATTCCATTCCACATAAGGACTACGCAAAAATTGAGCCGACAGCTTCGCCCTTTAAGGACGACCTAATACTCTATCATAGGGGAGTTCCGTTGAGGAGCGAGCAATTAGCACTAGGCCGTCGAAATCAACCGACAATCTCTCCCAAAGCGGCAGCAAGTATCAAACTTCTTCGGCAACAGAATCGGCTAAGGGAATCGAGCAGCAGTTAACATCTTGGAGACAGACTTTTCCCCATTGCAACGCCCAACGGACGAGGGAAACGCGATTTTCCGTTTTGGTTTTCGTGAGGATGTTACTAATATGATTATCGACAGTCCGCTTGCTGATTTCCAGCTTTTCAGCAATTTCATGATTTGTTAAACCACTGGCGACTAAATCGATAATTTGAACTTCTCGCTCTGACAGCGTAACGGGAGCGCTGGTCGGTTCGTAATTCATTAAGGCTCGCTCCTTTTTCTGATTTTCACTTGAGTTTCCGTTGTCTCTAATTGTAAACCGATTGACCGGTTAATGCCTTTTTATTTGTTTTAATAATTGAAAGGGAAACTATAGTTTTGCTTAGGAAATAGTCTTCCATAAGGCAGAGAATATAATCTCATTTATTTTAAGTTTACGCCTCGCTCTTTGGATGGATATCGAGGGTTTAGTTTTGAGTCCATTAAATCTTAAGGTATAATAAAAGCTCGTTCTTTAAGAGTAAAAAAGTAGCGAATGCTTCAAAAAGAAGCCCTGCAAAAATTATTAGAAGCGGTTGCCGAAGGAAAAATCGAGCCAAGGGCCGCTGTAGAAAAACTCAAGCATTTCGACTTTGAACCCGTGGGTGAGTTTGCGAAGATCGATCGCCATCGCGCTTTACGAAACGGCTTTCCTGAAACGATTTGGGGGCCGGGAAAAACGCCAGAACAAATCGTGCAAATTATACAAGCAATGCGCGATCGCGGCTTGGAAAGTCCGATAATGGCAACGCGGATTGAAGCGGAAACCTTCGCCCAGTTGCAGGCGAAAATTCCCGATTTGCAATACGACCCGATCGCGCGCTTCTGTTTCCTTCCCGCCCCCTTAACCGCGCCAAAGCCTCCCGGTATCATTGGCGCGATCGCAGCAGGAACAGCAGATTTTCCCGTCATCCGTGAAGCCATCTTAACCGCCGAACTGCTCGGTTACACCGTCCAACCCCTAATCGATGTTGGCGTAGCGGGGATTCACCGCTTATTAAGCAACCTGCACGTCTTAGCGGGAGTGGATGTGGTCATTGTCGCGGCGGGAATGGAAGGCGCATTGCCCAGCGTTATCGGCGGATTAGTCGATTGCCCCGTGATTGCCGTTCCGACTAGCATCGGTTACGGCACGAGTTTCGGGGGCTTAGCGCCACTCCTCACCATGCTCAATTCCTGCGCGTCGGGAATAGCAGTCATGAACATCGATAATGGCTTTGGCGCGGCAATTTTAGCTTGTCAAATCCTGCGAACGGCGGCTAAATTGCAGGATAAGAACCAAGACTAAAGAGGAAGACTTTCGCTAGCATCCGCAGCGGGTTCTTCAGGAACGGCGAGTTTCTTACTTCTCGATTCCAACCACATCGGTAGCGCGATCGAAAAGGCAGCGATCGCAAGGGCGACAACACTAAATCGCGCGACGGAGTGAATCAGTTCGTGCAGCGGCACAATCCTTCCTAAAAAGAAGGATAACGTTACCATCGTTGCTGCCCAAACCGTCGCACCGCCAAAATTACACGCTAGAAACTGCGGATAAGGCATTTGAGCAATTCCCGCCATCGGGCCGGCAAAAATGCGCAACAGGGCGATGAAGCGACCAAAAAAGACCGCTCTCGGTGCATTTTTAAGAAACTGAGCTTTGACTTCTAGCAGTTGAATTTCCGGAATCCGGAACAGCCTGCCGACGCGCACCAATAAAGGCCAGCCCCCAACCTTCCCAATCCAATAGCCGAAATTATCGCCCAACACAGCACCACAAATGGCACTTGTCAAGACCCACCAATAATTTAGCTCGCCGCTTCCTGCCAAAAAGCCGCCAACGAGGGTAATTGTTTCACCCGGGAGCGGCACGCCGGTATTTTCGAGCGCGATGCCCACAAATACCGTCCAGTAGCCATACTCGCGCGCTAGTTCCTGGATTGTCTCCAGGGAAAAAAACTCCAAAGACATCCAAACCGTGCCTTTACAAAGATTTACGTTCTGTTCTCATCTTGACGCAATTGAGGGCAAAGTGTCAATTTCAGCGAACAGGGCTGTTTCCAATGCAGAATGCGGAATTCTTAATGACCGAAAATAATGGGATACAGAGCTACGTCCTTCTAGGACGGCTTTTCAATGCCTACAACTACCATTGAGAATTCTGAACAAGTATACCCTCATTTATTCAGAAGTCTGTCATGATAGTGGAATGTTGAATCTAACCTACGAGTATAAGCTCATTCCCACAGACGCGCAACGCGAAACCTTCGACCACTGGCTCGACATTTGCCGGAAGGTCTACAACTATGCGTTGCGAGAACGAAAGGATTGGGTTAATTCTCGCAAGTGCGATATCAATTCGTGCAGTATCAGACAGGAATACATTATCCCTGCCGATGTGCCACGTCCGACTTTTGCGCGTCAGTGTAAAACACTGGCAGAGGCAAAGAAGTCGATTCCTGAATTGAAACGGCCTCACACTCATGTATTACAGCAAGTGTTACGCCAATTAGAGGCGGCGTTTGTGGCGATGTGGGAACGGGGACACGGTTTCCCTAGATTTAAGAAGAAGATGCGCTCATTTGTGTTTCCGCAATTAAATCTAGAATCCGTGAAACGTTTTGATGGTGCTGATTGGGTCAATTTGCCAAAGATCGGCTTAGTCAAGATGCACTTGTCACGCCCCATTCCTGAAGGATTTGAGGTTAAACAAATTCGTGTTGTGAAACGGGCATCGGGCTACTATGCCATGCTTACTTTGCAATGCAATGTTGATGTTCCTCAGCCCATGCTGTCAGGGCATGGGGTAGGGATTGATTTAGGATTGAATCACTTTTTGGCAACTTCTGATGGTGAGTTGATTGATAGCCCTCGATTCTTTGTGGATGGACAACGCAAGCTGAAATTGCTGCAACGTCAACTCAAACGAAAGCAGAAGGGGTCTAGAAAATCTCGTCAATTACGCCATCAAATTGCCAAACACCACGAGTATATCTCGAATAGCCGCAAAGACTTTCACTTCAAGACGGCTCATCATTTGTGCGACCAAGGGCAATCTATTTTTGCCGAGGACTTAAACCTCAAGGCTATGTCATCGGGAATATTGTGCAAGCACACGCTAGACGCTGGATTTGGTCAGTTTCTAAACATCTTAAGCCATATCTGCTTTAAGCGTGGGACATACTTTACTAGAGTAGACCCAAACGGCACTAGCCAAACTTGCCCCAGATGTCAAGCCCATACAGGCAAGAAGGAACTGTCTGAACGGGTGCATAAATGCTCTGAGTGCGGCTATGAAACACATCGAGATGTTGCAGCGGCTCAAGTCGTGCTGCAACGTGGCTATACAGCGGTGGGACACATCGCCGTGAATTTTGGGGAGGGCAAGTAGCATGAGCTATCCCGACGAACCAAGAATCCCCTCGCCGACCGGCAGGGGAGTTGTCAAAAATTAGCAATCCGGTTTAAGTCGGGACGGGTTCGCCCGGGCGTAACTTCGCCCATTTGCCCGTTTCTTGGGCGAAACTCTCGCAACCGACTACATCCCACTCCATCTCGATATAGTCCTGTCGGGGGCGAATATTGACGTTAATGGAAGGATTTTGCGGTTCAAAGTCGGGATTTTCAGTGACGTGCGGTTGCTGGTGCTGCGTTTCTACGGCGTGGTAGGTATTGCAGCGATCGACGAAATGGCAGTTAACACAAATACACATAGCCGCAACTCAATGAGATTTCTCAAATTCTAACGAGTCTGAGAGGGAATGGGATGAATTAATTGACAATTGATAATGGACAATGGATAACGGCTTGGAGAATTGATAATTGATAATGGACAATGGATAACGTTTTGGAGAATTGATAATGGACAATGGATAATTGATAACGTTCGGAGTCGTTAATTGCTCTATTGATATCAATAGACATCTCCGATAATTATCTTGAAACCCTTGATGCGCCGTACCAAAATCTAAGTTTCTGGAGATGTCTAATGCTCCAATCGCTACGAGCGCACCAACTTAAAATCGATTGGTCTAAGCATTTCATTATCAATTGTCCATTATCAATTATCCATTATTAAAGTTGATACCAACGCTCAAATCGCTACGAGCGCACCAACTTAAAATCGATTGGTCTAAGCATTTCATTATCAATTATCCATTGTCCATTATCAATTATTAAATATGTTGGTTTCGGTGCGCGATCGCGAGAGTAACGGGATTTAAGGGCGAAAATCGCGTTAGTTGAGCGACGGAATGGGAACGAGCGAAATTTAGTTGCAATAGACGAAACTGCCAAGCTGAGGCGCGCAAAACTTCCAGACAAGTGCTGAGATGTTCCACAGTGGCGAAGGCGGCGACGAGAACGCCATCGGGGGCGAGTTGCACTCGGCAAACTTCAAGGATGGCGCGCAGGTTGCCACTGCTACCGCCGATGAAAACGCGATCGGGGGCGGGGAGGGAAGCGAGAATATCCGGCGCTTGTCCTCGAACGGGGAACAAATTGGGAACGGCGAAGCGATCGCGATTTTGCTCGATTAAAGTACATCCGATCGCGGTTTTCTCGATCGCGTAAACCTGCGAATCCGGACAGAGGCGGGCGATTTCCACCGAAACCGAACCCGTCCCCGCGCCGATATCCCAAACGATTTGACCCGGTTGTAAGGCGAGTTCCCCTAAAATAGTAAGGCGAACTTCTCGCTTGGTCATCAGTCCGGGGCGATCGGGAAAACTGTAAAAGAGCGAATCGGGAAGTCCGAAGAGGGGCAGTTGGGAAAGATCGAGGGAACGAACTTCGGGGCGACGCAACAACACGAGGAGATTGAGCGGTGCAAACCTTTCGCCGCGAAGCAGTTCTGGGGAAAAGCAGCGAACTCGTTCGTCGGTTCCGCCCAAATTTTCGCACGTCCAGAAGTCGTAAGCGAGGGGTAAATCGAGGTCGAGATAAAGTTGCGCGATCGCGTCGGGCGTATTCGTGCTATCGGTAAGGATAGCAATCTTATCGCGCCCTTGCTGTAACGCCTCAGTTAGCGCCTCGGTAGAGCGTCCGTGAGCGCTGACGATGCAAACATCCTGCCAAGGCACTTTCAGGCGGTTAAAGGCCAATTGCAGGCAACTGAGGTGAGGGTGAAACGCGATCGCATCGGCAGGAAATTCCTGTAACAGCAAGCGCCCCAACCCAAAAAATAAGGGATCTCCCGTCACTAACACAACAATTCGCTCTCCACGCTCCCACAATCCGCGCAACTGAACCATGCTTGCTGCTAAATCGTTCAAAACGAGACGCTGGGCTGGATGTTGGGGAAAATAACTGAGATGGCGATCGCTGCCTGCTAAGATCGTAGCCTGTTCGACGATCGCCTTAACCGCAGCATTGAGCGAAAGTTGTCCCTCTAAACCAATTCCGACGATATTCAGTTTATTTTCCAACATGGGAGAGGTCATGGGGGGACGGGGGGGTGAATAATGAATAATGAATGATGAATAATGAAGAGGGGGAGACGGGGAGACGGGGTGAGAGAGAAAATCTAATAGTAGTTTAAGTGTTTGCTATTCACAACTCATAACTCATAACTCACCATTCATAACTTCCCCCATTCATAACTCACCATTCATAACTCATAATTCACCATTCACAACTCATCATTTATCATTAACCATTAATCCCTAATTATTCATTATTAATCATTCATTATTCATTATTTAACTATGCTTTGGAACTATGCAACCCCCGGTATTCCCGATGCTCTTTTCGAGCGATTGCCCGGAATTCCGCTGAGTAAAAGAGAAGTGCGCGTACTGCTACTTTCTTGCCTGCGTATGGAATGTAACTCCGTGCTGTGGGATATCGGGGCGGGAACGGGAACGATTCCGGTAGAGATGGGATTGCTTTGTCCGCAGGCTAAAATTATTGCGATCGAACGCGATGAAGAAGTCGCTAACTTAATCCGCAGCAACTGCAATCGCTTTGAAGTCAAAAACGTTGAAGTTGTCGAAGGCAGCGCCCCAGAATGCCTCGATTCGCTGCACCCCAAACCGCATCGCGTCTGTCTCGAAGGCGGCAAACCGATTAAAACAATCCTCGAGAAAGTCTGGGAATACCTCGAACCTTCCGGGCGGATTGTAGCCACAGCGAGTAACTTAGAAACGCTCTACGCTATTTCCGAAGGACTCTCGCACCTGCAAGCCCGCAACATCGAAGTCATTCAGTCTGCCGTCAATCGCTTAGAAACGCGCGGCATCCATCAAACCCTTGCCGCCCTCAATCCCATTTTTATCTTGAGCGGCGAGAAACTCTAATATAATTACAGTTTAAGCTTGTTAATCTTCGATAATCTGGCGTTAACCTTGTTTTCACCCAGATCTTCGCGCAGAAACAGAATACGGTTTCCGGACGAAGGTTATTAGCCCGTTGCGATCGCGCTATGTTGAAAGCGACACTGCCTTGTTGATTTTCCGCTTCGCGGAGTGCGGGTTCCCTCAACCTAAACTCCGACTTGACCGTAGATTACATTATTACTTCGCGCTTTGGGGTTGTCGTATGCCTTGGACTCGTATCCTGAGTGGAATTGTGGCGATCGCGATCGCTTTAAGCATGATTTTCTTAGGGGGATGGTATTTTACCGCCGGTTTGATGGTTATCGTCTTGCTGGGGCAACTCGAATACTTTCAAATGGTTAAAGCCAAAGGCATTGCACCCGCCGCCAAAATAACCTTAGTCGTTTCGCAATTGCTGCTGATTGTCGCCACCCTCGCTTCCCCCTTCACCAACGCCGCTTTCGCCCTCGCCGGGACTTTCATTTGCTTCTATCTCCTCTTTCAGCCCTCAATGGCCAGCATTGCCGATATTTCCACCTCAATTTTGGGCTTATTTTACGGCGGCTGGCTGCCAAGCTACTGGATTCAATTGCGCGTCGGGCTGACAGCTTCAAATAGTGGCGGCGAGATCGCGATCGCAAGTACCCAATTTCCCCTCAGCGGCTTATTGCCGAATTCTTGGTATGACTCCAGCATCCTCTCGCCCGCCCTCGCCATTACGCTTCTGTCTTTTAGCTGCATTTGGGCCGCAGATATCGGCGCGTATACCTTCGGTAAGTTCTTCGGACGCACGCTGCTGTCTCAAATCAGTCCTAAAAAAACCGTCGAAGGTGCAGTATTCGGCATTCTCAGCAGCGCGGCGGTGGCCGAGTGGGGGGCTTGGTATCTCCACTGGAATTGCTGGCAAATCAGCGGCTTATTGCTGGGTCTTTTGATTGGCGTAACCAGTTTGTTGGGCGATTTAACCGAATCGATGATGAAGCGCGATGCGGGGGTTAAAGATTCCGGTCAAATTATTCCCGGACACGGTGGTATCTTAGACCGAACGGATAGCTACGTTTTCACTGCCCCTTTGGTGTACTATTTCGTGACCATCTTTTTACCGCTTCTACCAAGCTCTTTCGGGGCATTTTAAGGGCTTAGTTGGCTCGGTGAGTCGGATTCGACGTTTTAGCTGCGATTGAGAAATTAAAATGCCGATAAAAACTCCGCGTCTTTCCCTGCCGCTACTCCTCGCTTCACCTTACCTCCTGGCGACGCTGTTTGCAGTAGGACTGACGAGCTACTATTATTTTCGCAGCGGACAGAATGCCGTAAGAGATTCCGTTTTACAGTGGCAAAAAGAGCGGACAGTACGGGTAGCCAAAGAGTTAAAAGAAAGCTTTGAAATTCCGGCAGCGATCGCGCAAGATACTGCCAAGGACTTCCAATCTGGATATATAAACGCCGAGCGCACAAAAGATTTAATTCATCAATTTCAGCATCAGCGCTCCTTATTTGAGTCGATGCGGGAAGCCTCGATTTATTTGGGAACGGCGCAAGGAAAATTAATCGGTTTGGGCTATCAAACCGCCAATCCAAATTTAATCGCCTTAAGCGATAAATCCGGCAATCTAAAGATTTATGAAACCGACGCGATCGGCAATCCTAAAGTCGAGATCGCGCAGCAACCCGCAACAGATCCCCGCTTACAGCCTTGGTATCTTCGCGCCCTAACCACGACAAAACCCGTTTGGGGCGAAAGCGAGTACGATGCGATCGCACAACAGCGCAAACTCGTTCTCAGTCAAGGCCTTTATAACCCTTCCGGACAACTGGAAGGAGTAATCGCGATCGACTATTCCCTCTCGGATCTCGATCGCACCTTACAACGCCTCAAAATCGGTTCGAGGGGTAAAGTCTTTATTCTCGATCGCGCCCTACACCCGATCGCCTCATCCGTCGCGCCCAACACCGATTTAGACCCCGCCCTCGCGCAGCAAATCCGCCAGCAGTTCGGCACGATCGAAACCATTCGAGATGTACGACAAATTTCCTTAAAGCTGGACGGACAACAGTATTGGCTGTCCTTGGTTCCCTTCTCCCGTAACAACGGTTCGCACTGGTGGATTGCCGTTCTCACGGCAGAATCGGACTTTCTCGCCCCCTTTTACACAACAGAGCGCCATAGTATTTTACTCTTGCTAGCGACGAGCGCGGCAGCGGTAGCACTGGGTGTCGCCATCGCACGGCAAATCGCTCGTCCCATCCGGCGCTTGCAAGAAGCCACCACCCAGATTGCCAGCGGTGACTGGCAGCAGCGAATCGAACTCAACCGCGACGACGAACTCGGAGACTTGGCGAAGGCCTTTAATAGCATGGCAGAACAACTGCAAACAGCCTTTGCCCAACTGCAAGCCCTCAACCAAACCGTCCTCGAGAGCGAGAACCGCCTGCTGCAATTTTTAGAAGTCCTCCCGGTTGGCGTATCCGTCCACAATACAGCCGGAGAACCGCTTTATATGAACCAAGCCGCACGAGACCTGTGGGAAGTCGATCCGGGCGAGATGAAAACAACACAACAATTTGTCGAGACGGGCGGGATTTATTTAGCCGGAACGCCCCATTTGTACCCGTTCGAGCGCTTCCCCGTCACCAAAGCGCTGCAAGGGGAACCCGTCAATGCTGAAGATTTAGAACTGCGGCGCGGCGATATTCAAGGCGGGCGCGTCATTCCCTTAGAAATGCGTTCTGCCCCCATTGTCACCCCCACCGGAGAAGTTGCCTACGCCCTCGCCACCTTTCTCGATATCAGCGAGCGCAAACGCGCCGAACAAGTCCTTCTCCACTACAATCGCACCCTCGAAAAACGAGTCGAAGAACGTACCGCCGCTTTAGCGAAAGCTGAAGCCGAACTGAAAAGTTTGTTTGCAGCGATGCAAGAAGTCGTCATCGTTCTCGATAAAGAAGGGCGTTACCAGCGAGTCATCTCCAAACAAGAAGAATTGTTGGCGCAGCCTAAAAACGAGCTTTTGCAGCGCACTATCTACGATGTCGTTTCAGCTGAGGAAGCCGATCGCTTTTTTGAGGCCCTGCAACAGGTGATCTCCACCCAACAAGCCCTCGATCTCGATTATCACCTCGAAATTAAGGGTAGAACGTTTTGGTTTGAAGCGAGTATCTCTCCTTATTTAAAAGATAGTGCCGTTTTGGTCGCCCGGGATGTCAGCGATCGCCAGGTTCTCGAAGAAAAAGTGCGCACCTCCGAAGCCAGAATGCGCGCCGTCCTCGAGGCGATTCCCGACATTATTTTGATTATTGACGAACGCCAAAATATTGAAGTTTCGCCGACGAATTTCATTTATCTTTGCGCTTCAAACATCAATTGGCTCAGCCTCACTGTCGAACAGTTTTGGAGCGAAGAAAACGGCGAGTTGTGGTTCTCGTTGGTGCGTCAAGCGCGCGAGCGACAAGAGGTGGTTAATTTTGATTACCGTTTCCGGGAAAGTTCCGAGACAGAAGTTTGGTTTGCCGCTCAAATCGCCCCCCTTCCTAATAATTCCGTTATTTGGGTAGCGCGGGACATCAGCGAGCGCAAAGCCGCTGAAGTGGCTATTTTTGAGGCGAAGGAAGCCGCCGAAGCCGCCAGTCGCGCTAAAAGTACGTTTGTGGCGAATATGAGTCACGAACTGCGATCGCCTCTCAACGCCATCCTCGGTTTCGCCCAACTCCTCGCCCGCAGCCCGGATATGTCGTCGGAGCGCCGCGAGTACGCTAATATCATTACCCGTAGCGGCGAACATTTACTGGGTTTGATCGATCAGGTATTGAATTTATCGAAGATTGAAGCCGGACGCGCTCAACTCAACGAGATTGACTTCGATCTGATTCGCGAACTCGATAATCTGGAAGATTTATTCTCCTTGAAGGCGGAAGAAAAGGGCTTGGACTTTCGGATCGAACGGGATCGAAACGTGCCGCAGTACGTTTGTTGCGATCGCCTCAAACTGCGTCAAATAGCGATTAACTTGCTCGGTAACAGCATTAAATTTACGCCCGTCGGCCGCGTAACCCTGCGCCTGACAGCCCTTGAAGCGAGTTCTGGCGATCGCCAACTCGTCCGATTGGAAGTCGAAGATACCGGCCCGGGCATCGAACCCGATGAATTCGATTGTTTGTTTGAGAGTTTTCAACAAACGCGCACCGGACGGCAACTTCAAGAAGGAACGGGCGTAGGGCTGTCTATCGTCCGCGAATTCGTACAATTAATGGGCGGGAGCATTACCGTCAGCAGTGGCGACTATACTTATAATCCCGATACTCCCCCCGCCGTCCCGAGAACCGCACCCGCCGCTACTACGACCTTTAGCGTAACGCTGCCGATGCTCCCGATTGAGAGCGTTGAGTCCGACGAAAATTCGCCCCTCCCCCACAAGGGAACAGAAAAGCGAATCGCCCTCGCCCCCAACCAACCGCAATATCGCATTCTCGTTGCGGATGATAAAGATTACAACCGCAAACTCCTCGTCCAACTGCTTGCCCCCGTCGGTTTTACGGTGCGCGAAGCCAGCAACGGAGAGGAAGCGATCGCCCTTTGGGAAAGCTGGCAGCCGCATCTGATCTGGATTGACTTGCGAATGCCAATCCTGGACGGTTATCAAGCGACGCGCTACATCAAGGCTCATCTACGCGATCTCAAAACGATTATTATTGCTCTGACTGCTAGTCCTTTAGAAGAAGAACTCGCCGAACTGCGATCGGCGGGCTGCGATGGCTGGATGCGCAAACCCGTGCGAGAACAAGCGATTTTCGATACGCTGGCTCGACATTTAGGAGTACAGTATATTTATGCAGAAGAGAAAAATACCTCCGAAGGAGGACAATTGAATGATTCATTGCTGTTAGCGCTCCTTGAAAGGATGTCTTCAGAATGGAGGCAAAAACTAGAGGACGCTGCGGTAATGATTGATGACGAACAAATTTTTTTGCTGCTATCGGAAATACCGGCAGAACTCAGCAAGCTCGCTCGAATTCTCAGCGATTGGACTCAAACTTTTCGCTGCGATAAAATTATTGCCCTTATCGAACGCTTTAATTCTCAAAATAATAATCACTAAGTTAAGAGATTTTTTAATAAGTTTTGAATTTATGATGTTAAATAAAGGTAATATTCTAATTGTTGATGATATATTAGAAAGCCTCAAGCTATTATTTGATGCTTTAACAGAGCGCGGCTACAAAGTTCGAGGCTCGGCGAAGGGGTTGATGGCAATTCGAGCCGCAAAACTCGCACCGCCAGATTTAATTTTATTGGATATTAAGATGCCCGATCTCGATGGGTATCAGGTTTGCGAACAGTTGAAAGCAGACGAAGCAACGCGGGAAATTCCCGTGATTTTTATTAGCGCTCTCGATGAAGCGATTGATAAAGTGAAAGCTTTTAAAGTTGGGGGAGTTGATTATATAACAAAACCGTTTTATTTAGAAGAAGTTTTAGCCCGAGTTGAAAATCAACTGACGATTCAAAAGTTACAAAAAGAGTTAAAGCTCCAAAATATTAAACTACAACAAGAAATTCAAGAACGTCGTAAAGCCGAAGAAGAAGCCCAAGCTGCCTCGCTGGCAAAAAGTCAGTTTTTAGCAAATGTCAGTCACGAGTTGCGCACGCCATTAAATGCAATTTTAGGATTTACGCAAGTCTTGAATCGAGAGTCTAATCTCCAGGAAGATCAACAAGAATATCTTAAAATCATTCAGCGTAGTGGCGAACATTTGCTGGATTTAATCGATGACGTTCTAGATCTCTCGAAAATTGAAGCTGGGTTAGTTCTACTGAATGAAAAAAGCTTCGATCTGTATCGGCTCCTCGATAATATCGAAGAATTGTTTGAGATGAAAGCGAAATCAAAACAACTCGCTTTAAAATTAAGGATTGCATCGGAGGTTCCTCAATACATTTTCTCGGACGAGCAAAAGTTGCGGGGATGTTTGATTAATTTATTAGGCAATGCCATTAAATTTACAACAGAAGGTCACGTCACCCTAACGGTTAACTTGCAGCCCGCAGAGGATGAAGAATTAGACTCATATCTTGTTTTTGAAGTCATCGATACAGGGCCGGGAATCGCCCCGGAAGAAATTGAAACATTATTTAATGCGTTTGTCCAAACTTCTACGGGCATCACCTCTGCCGAAGGAACGGGACTAGGACTCGCAATTACCAAACGATTTGTCGAACTCATGGGCGGCGAAATAACCGTTGAAAGTAACTTCAAGGAAGGAAGTCGGTTTCGCTTCACCATTGGGCTGAAGCAAGGCAATTCGGCGGAGTCGCTCGAGCAAATTATTCCGCGCGTTGTCGGCTTAGAATCCCAACCAAGAGCTTACCGTATTCTTGTCGTTGACGATACTGCTGAAAATCGCATTTTATTGGGTAGACTTCTCAAACCCATCGGCTTTGAGGTGCGCGAAGCGAGCAATGGCTGGGAAGGGATTTTAGCGTGGCAAGAATGGCAGCCCGATTTGATTTTGATGGATACGCGAATGCCCGTTCTCGGCGGGATTGAAGCCACGAAAAGAATTAGAAATCAAGAAAAACAAAGGATGCCGAACCTGCGGCCGACTACGATTATTGCTTTAACAGCTAGCGCCTTTGAAGAACGGCGCGGCGAAATTATTGAAGCAGGCTCCGATGATTTTGTGCGCAAGCCCTTTACCGAAGAAATTATTTTTGGGAAGCTCTCGCAATATTTGGGCGTGCGGTATGTCTATGAGGAGGTGTCCCCCATCGCTGCCGAAAGAAATTGGCAGCGGCAAGCGATCGCGCAACGTCCGGAGAGTTTTTGGGAAGCGCAATTTACGGGTTTAGCGGTGGAGTGGCTCCAGCAACTCAGAGAAGCAGCCAATCAAGTCAACGAAAAACTCGTCAGCGATGCGATCGCCGAACTGCCCCCGGAAAAAAACGAACTCGCCGAGGCTTTAAGGGAACTCGTTGCAGATTTCCGCCTCGATGTGATTTTACGCATCACTGAGTTCTTAGAGCAACATTAACAACTCACCTGCCTAAAGGCAGGACTTATAAGGCCGACTTTCTCGATAATTTAAAGAGGGGTAACGGGAAAAATGAATAAAGAGCAACTCCTGTCGAGCGATGAGCGAAAACCGCGACTCAACCATTTTATTAGTCGATGATAAGCCGAATAACCTGCGTTTGCTATCCAAAATGCTAAGCGAGCGCGGTTATCGAGTACAACGGGCGATTACTGGCGAACTAGCCCTCAAAGCCGTTAAAGTCAGTCAGCCGGATTTGATCTTGCTCGATATTTTGATGCCCGATCTCGATGGTTTTGAGGTTTGCGCTCGCCTCAAAGCGCAACCTCAAACCTGCGATATCCCGATTATCTTTCTGAGCGCGATTAGCAATACGACAGAAAAAGTCAAAGCCTTCTGTATGGGGGGGGCAGACTATATCACCAAACCGTTTCAAATCGAAGAAGTCTTAGCGCGGATCGACAATCAACTTAAGATTCGCGCCTTACAAACACAACTCGAAGCCCAAAACCAGCGCTTGCGGCTATTAGAACGAGCGATCGATGCTTCAGACGATGGCATCTTTATCGCTGAATGTGCCGAGCCTCCCGATGCGCCGTTAATTTATGCCAATCGGGGTTTCGAGCGCATGACGGGCTACGCGCCAACCGAAGTTATCGGGCGGAATCTCGATTTTTTGGCGGTGGAAGAGGGCGCGCGCGATCCGCAAAGCGAACCCTTGTATCAAACCCTAGCCGCCGGACGCAACGCCCGCTTGACGCTACCCAACCGCCGCAAAGATGGCAGTATCTTTTGGAACGAACTAAGCGTTGCGCCGGTATGCGACGAAGAAGGCAAGCTGACGCACTCCATCGGCGTGCAAGTCGATATCAGCGATCGCATCGCCCACGAACAAGCGCTGCTGCGACGAGAGCGCTGTCTCAATACCCTCGTTCGAGTCCAGCAAGAATTGCTCCAAAGCAGCAACGCGGCAGATAGCTATCAGTGCGCCCTCAAACTGCTCGGTCCGGCTGCCGAAGCCGATCGCGTTTACATTTTTGAGAACCACTTGCGCGCGGACGGCGAGTTGTTAATGAGTCAAAAAGCCGAATGGTGCGCCGAAGGTATACCGCCCGAGATCGACAACCCGCTTTGCCAGAACATTTCCTACAGCGAGTTTTTCCCGCGCTGGGCCGAACTCCTAGAGCGGGGAGAAACCATTCAAGGTGCGATCGCGCAATTTCCCGCCCGAGAGCGAGAGATTCTCGAACCCCAAGGCATTCAAGCGATCTCGATCGTCCCGCTGATGCGAGAAGGTCGCTGGAGCGGCTTTATCGGTTTTGCCCGCCGCGAAGCCCGCAACTGGGAACAGGGCGAACTAGCGATGTTGCAATCGGCAGCAGCAGCGATTGCTCTCAAACACAGCCAACTCCAACACGAAGCCGCCTTGAATGCCAGCGAAGCGCGTTACCGCTGGATTGTCGAAGCCTCTAACGAAGGGATTTGGGCGATCGATGCCCAGCATCAAACGACCTTTGTCAACCCAAAAATGGCGCAAATGTTGGGCTATACAAGTGTAGAACTGCTAGAAATGCCCAGTAGCGCTTTCCTCAATGGGGAATGGGAAGCCGTCGTTCACAGCTATCTCGATCGCCGCGATCCCGACAGCCAACGGCAATTCGATTGTCTGCTGCGCGATCGCTCCGGGCGCGAGGTTTGGGTATTGCTCTCGACTACGCCGATTTTTGACGAGACGGGAAACTACGCCGGAGCGCTAGCAATACTTGCCGATATCACCGAACGCAAACAAGTCGAATTGGAGCTAGAAAATACCACCAGCCGCCTCAGCGCCCTACTCCAGAATTTACAAATGGGCGTACTCGTCGAAGACGAGAATCGTCGCGTTGCCCTGACTAACGGCGAATTCTGCAAGATGTTCGGCTTAGAAGCGCCTCCGGAAGCTTTAGTTGGTTTCGACTGCGCGCGCGCCGCCGCCGAAGTCGCCTCGATGTTTGCCCAGCCCCATCTGTTTCTCGAACAGACCGAAACGCTGTTAGCCCGACGCAAAGTGGCCATCGATCGAGAACTCGGACTGCGGGACGGACGAACGTTCGAGCGCGATTACGTGCCGATTTTTGTCGAGCAAGGCGCGCAGCAAGCCTATGCCGGTCATTTGTGGCTGTATCGAGATATTAGCGATCGCAAATACGCCCGGGAAGCGCTGCAAAAACAACTCGTCCGGGCGATCTCGATCGAGCAAATCGTACAAGATATTCGCACGAGCTTGCAATTAGTCCAGATTTGTCAAACGACAGCCACTCAACTCGGACAAGTCTTACAAGCTGATAGCTGCATTGTCGGGACTTTGGGCGACGACCCCGCCCCGCATTTACTGCCCGTCGCCGAATACAAACTCTCGAAAATGCCCTCGCTGATGGAAAGTCAGGTTTTCATCGCCGATAACCCCCGCGCTGTAAGCTTGCTCGCTCGCGACGAAGCGATCGCCGTCAGCCGGGAAAGCGAGCATCCCCTTTTTAAGACCGACAGCCTTGGTTCTTTGCTCGCGGTGCGTACTTCCTATCGCGGTAGGGCTAACGGGATCGTCATCTTGCAGCATTGCAGCCCGCATCATTCTTGGCGCGGCGATGATATCGAACTGCTCGAAGCCGTCGCCGCCCAAGTCGGAATCGCGATTGCTCAGGCCCAACTGCTCGATAAGGAACAACAGCACCGTCAGTGCCTCGACCGACACAACCGCCAACTGCAACGGGAAATTCGCGATCGCCAACGAGCCGAACAAGCCCTCCAGCAGAGCGAAGAGCGCCTTCGCCACATTGTTGAAAACGCTAACGATCTCATCTATCAACTCAGTCCGCAAGGTTGCATATCATATATTGCACCCAATTGTCAAGAAATTTTGGGCTATCGCCCGCAAGCATTGCAAGGACTTTCCTTCACCGAGATCGTCCATCCCGATGATGTTTCCCACTGTCAAAAAGCTTTTAATGACTTAATCGTTAATTGCACGAAGATATCGGATCTCGAATATCGCCTTCGCTACAAGGATGGTAGCTATCGATGGCATACTTCTAACCTATCGGCCGTTCGCGACGACCGAGGTCGTACCCTTTATTGCGTGGGGATCGGTCGCGATATCGCCGAGAGTAAAGCCGCCGCCGAAGCCCTGCGCGCGAGCGAAACCCGCTACCGGGAACTGGTCGAGTCCCAAGACCGCGTTCTCGTTTGTCGCTGGCATCCCGATACGACCTTAACTTTTGCCAACGAAACTTACTGTCGGTATTTTGGCATTACGCCCGCCGAAGCAGTTGGCAAGCAGTTTATCGAGTTCCTGCCCGACCCGCAGACGCGCGAGGCCGTTTTAGGCTCGATTCAACAGCTATTCGAGACGCTGCAACCAACGACTTACGAGCATCAGGTTGTATCGGCTTCTGGGGAAATTCGCTGGTTCAATTGGACCGACCAACCGATCTGCGATCGCGACGGCAATTTTATCGAATTTCAGTCCGTCGGCTTTGATATTACCGAACCCAAACAGCGGGAGGAAGCCTTGCGATCGATCGCGGAAGTGATGGCTTCCAAAACCGGTACTGACTTTTTCCAAGCCTGCGTCCGCCATCTGGCGAAGGTGCTGCAAGTGCGCTACGCCATCGTCACTGAGGTAGAAAGTTTCCCTATCAAATGCGGTATCGGTCGCGCCTTTGGGTTGGGCGATCGCTTTGCGGAAAACTACCAGTACGATTTCGCCGGAACGCCCTGCGAACAGGTGCTTCGCAGCCGCCAAACCTGCTACTATCCCCACTCCCTCCAAGCGCTATTCCCCACCAGCGAGGCTGACCGACAATTGCAGGCAGAAAGTTTTTGGGGTACGCCCTTAGAGGATTCCCAAGGCAATCTCTTGGGGCTATTGGCAGTGTTAGATACCGCTCCCCTGCAACTGACTGCCGATGAAGAGCGCATCTTAGAAATTTTTGCCGCGCGCGCAAGTGCGGAACTGGAGCGGCAGCGAGCCGAAGCAGCGGTACAGCGTCGGGCTAGCCAGTATAAGCTCCTCGGTCAGATCGCGCGCACTTTGCTCGATCGAGACCTCGATCGCGCGATCGATTTTGCCTTAGAAAAAACCGTAGAATTTACGGGGACAGACGGGAGTTTTGCCTGCGAATATTACGGCGATCCGATGCGCTACAACATGACTCACGCATGGCAGCAGCCCGGAGTGCGATCGCTGGCAGAAAGCAACCAAGCAATCCCCACGCTGAACTTTCCCTATTTTTACCGCAAATTGTCCAACAACCAACCCCTCATGGCCGAACGGTTGGACGAGTTACCCTCTCCCGAAGCCGATCTCGAGAAAGTCGAACTCGCCAAGCTGCCCGTGCAAGCGTTCTTAGCCGTTCCTACCCAGTATGCCGGACGAGTGAGTGGCTTTGTGGGGATTTATACCACAGAAGCCGTCAAACCTTGGACGGAAGAAGATCTTAATTTGCTGGGCTTGGTGAGCGAACTGATCGCGATCGCCAAGCGCCGTCACGAAGCCGAAATCCAACTGCGCGACTCCCAACAGCGCCTCGGCTTTTTGGTCGAGCAAACCCCCCTAGCAGTGATTGAATGGGAACCCGACGGCAATGTTGCAGCTTGGAACCCAGCCGCCGAAACGATTTTTGGTTACACCGCAGCGGAAATCGTCGGGAAAGAACACGCCCACGTTCTCGTTCCCGAACACGAACGAGAACGGGTAAAAACTGTCTTCGCTCGACTGATGTCCCAGACGGGCGGGCAGCACATCATTAACGATAACTTGACTAAAACCGGGCAGATTATTACCTGCGAATGGTTTAATTCGCCCTTAGTCGATGAAAATGGGATCGCGATCGGCTCGGCCTCGATTGCAATGGATATCACCGATCGCAAAGAGCGAGAATTACTCGAACACGCCCAAAACACGGTTCTTAAGATGGTCGCAATGGGCGCATCCTTGCAGGATGTCATGCTCGAGCTAACCCGACAAACTGACGCGCTCGCTCCCCATCTTTACTCCTCAGTCATGCTCGCCTCCGAAGACGAGACCCTGTTGGAATGTTGTATTTCCTCGGGACTACCGCAAGGATACATAGACGAGTTACCGATTATTCCCATCGCTGATGGCATGGGGTCTTGCGGAACGGCAGCTTATCGCCGCGAGCGCGCTATTGTTGAAGATATTGCCGTGCATCCCTGGTGGGCAGAAGTCAAGGAATTGCCCCTCAGCTACGGCTTACAAGCCTGTTGGTCGGAGCCGATTTTAACCGAGACGGGCAAACTTTTGGGGACGTTTGCGCTCTATTTCGAGCAACCGCGATCGCCCGATACCCGAGAGTTAAAAATTGTTGCTTCTCTGGCTCAGATTGCTTCGATTGTGATTCAGCGCAAACAAGTTGAAGCCGCACTGCAACAAGCCAAGGAAGCCGCAGAGTCCGCCAACCGCGCTAAAAGTGTGTTTTTGGCGAATATGAGTCACGAGTTGCGCACTCCCCTCAATGCCATTCTCGGTTTCAGCCAACTGTTGGAGAGCGAAGAAAATTTTAGCTCCCAGCAGCAGGAGCAAATCGGTATTATTAATCGCAGCGGCGAACATCTCCTGATGCTGATTAATGACATTCTCTCAATGGCGAAAATTGAAGCCGGACGCATTACCCTCAATGAAAGCCGCTGCGACTTACATCGTTTGCTTCAATCGATTGAAGAAATGCTCGAGCTTAAAGCGAATTCTAAAGGCTTAGCACTTATTTTCGCGATCGCTCCGGATTTGCCCCAATTCATCCAAACGGACGAAGGCAAGCTCCGCCAAGTGCTAATTAATTTACTCAACAATGCGATTAAGTTTACGCAAACCGGAAGTGTGACGCTGCGTGCTGAATTGTACGGCGAAACCCTCCTAAATGCCGACCCAGAGCAGTCCGCAGCGCCGACAAAACTCGCCTTCCACATTGAAGATACCGGATCGGGCATCGCCCCAGAAGAACTCGAGACTTTATTCGAGCCGTTCGTACAAACGGCGACGGGACGCAAATCTTCTGAAGGAACGGGTTTGGGCTTACCCATTAGCCGTCAGTTCGTCCAGTTAATGGGGGGCGATATTGCCGTTCGCTCTTGCGTCGGTCGCGGTTCGGTCTTTAGCTTTGAAATTTTGGTGGAAGTGATGGCACAGAACCATTTCGGGCAAGCTCGACTGGAAGCACGCCACGCCCTCGCCCTCGATATATCAGCCGAGAACAACGGCACGACTTATCGCATTTTAATCGTGGAAGATGGGTTGGAAAATCGCCAATTGCTCGTACAACTTTTGGAACCGCTGAGTTTTGAAATCCGGGAAGCTGAAAATGGGCAGGAAGCGATCGAGATTTGGCAGGAGTGGCAGCCCGATTTAATCTTGATGGATATCTTAATGCCCGTGATGGACGGTCTGGATGCAACGCGACAAATTCGGATGCTGGAGCGCGATCGCAGCGCGACGAACGATTACTATGGAAAAACTCCGATCGTTGCTCTGACGGCTAGCGCGTTTGAAGAAGAGCGAAAAGCTATTCTTGCTGCCGGATGCGACGATGTACTTTATAAGCCGTTTCCACAAGATGCGTTCTGGAAAATGCTAGAAACGCATCTTGGCATTAATTTTGTTTACGCAGAAACAGCGGTTTCTTCTTCGGAGGTGAAACCGGCGGCAACCTTAACGCAAGAAGCTTTAAAAGTAATGCCTGCTGATTGGTTGGAGCGATTATACCTTTCGGCTTTGGAAATTAATTACACAAAATTATCCGAGCTAATCGAGCAAATTCCTGAAGAACAGGCTGTCTTAGCCGATACCTTAGCTGGGTTGTTAGATGATTATCGTTTGGATACGATTGTCGAAGTAATGCAAGGAATAATTGATAATTGATAATTGATAATGGATAACGTTACTCACCGTTCGCTCATTCTAGAGAACGGTGAGGGGAGCCGGTAAAACTTGCGCCGCGATCGCCCTCATCCCCCGGCCCCTTCTCCCAAACTCGGCTACCGTGTACACACAACTCATCGGTTGAGTGGCAAGCTGGGTCGATCCCCCACGGGGCGGCGTTTAATTTCGAGACGGGGCGGCTCCAATTTTCGAGGGAACCTCGAAAACAGCGCCCCTAAAATCCCCCTTAAAAAGCTACTGTGTACACACAAGTAGAAAATTGAGACCCCCAATCTGTATAAGCCTTGCTAGGCAAGGCTTTCACAATTCAGAGTTGATTCTTAACAACTCAAGCTTATTGAGAAAGAGAAACGAGCCATCGGCTCTTGAGACATCGGAAGGTTCCGAAACGGTTCCGCGATCGAGATGTGTGTACACAGTAGCTTTTTTAAGGGGGGCTAGAGGGGGGATCTTCAACCGCCATGCTAGATTCGATCGCTTATGCGTACACCGTAGCCTTTTTTAAGGGGGGCTAGGGGGGATCTTCAACCGTCATGCTAGATGCGATCGCTTATGCGTACACCGTAGCCTTTTTTAAGGGGGGCTAGGGGGGATCTTCAACCGTCATGCTAGATGCGATCGCTTATGCGTACACCGTAGCCCAAACTCGGGCGAAGGGGAGTCGACTCAAAGTCCCTCTCCTTTGTGTGTACACAGTAGCAAAGTTGGGAGAGGGATTGAGGGAGAGGGCAACAAAAGTGACTTGCTCCCACGAAATCTGGTTTGCGCCTAACGCACCCTACTGAAAAGGGCTATTGATTCGTGAGATTTTACTGAGTGGGTTCTGGCAGCCAAATGTACTGAACTTCAGCTTGGGTAAAGTAGAGCCAAGAGTTACAATCATTGTCAGTGAGGCACGATACTTCTAAGGAGAGACTGCTGGCGGTATTAATGGGAATGGTTAGGTTGCCGACACTTTCGAGGGTAACAACTTGGGAGGTACTTGGGCTGCCATCTACATAGGCGATAACTTTTATCGCAGAGGCGCGAGAGCGACCATCGTTGATACCGAAAGTTAATAAGGCGGAGGTCGGTTTCCAGGCGGGGTCTTCGGGCATGGGCAAGTCACAGGTAATTTTTGCACCGGGATAGGCGCGCATTACTGCCCGGTAAAAGCGTTTGCCAATGGAGAGGTTGCGATCGCTGCGTTCAAAGTCGTTGCTGGGTCTACCATCAGCGTCTGCACAGTCTAAGCTGAGGATATCCCGAGCCATAGATTCGGTTTCAGCGCGTCCCTCGCGAATCGGAAAAATCCCCACACAGACGGATAAGAGGATTGCGGCAGCCAAATGAATCGATCGTTTCATGTTGCTCATGCACCAATTTAAAGACGTTACTCGGTGTCCCCTCAATCTCGGTCGAATGGGGCTGGGGCGAAATGCCTTTAGTCTCTCATAGATCGAGGGAATTGGGGAAGAGGAAATTCAGCGATCGGCGAGCAGTGATATAGTACATCCTTCACTCTGTCTTCCTCTTAAAATTTCGTCAATTCCAACTCCCCAAGTCCCCCTCTTGGTTCTTGACTCTATGCGTATAGATAAGATATAATGGTAGATTGTGAAAACTTATCGCGTTCTACGAAAGACCCTTGGCTAACGTTATTGTCGTCGGCGCTCAATGGGGCGATGAAGGAAAAGGTAAAGTCACTGACTTATTGAGTCGGTCGGCAGATGTGGTCGTGCGTTACCAAGGGGGGGTGAACGCGGGACACACGGTGGTCGTGAAAGGACAAACCTTTAAACTCCACCTGATTCCTTCTGGCATTTTATACCCCGATACCGACTGTATTATTGGCTCCGGAACTGCCATCGATCCCGGAACTTTAATCGAAGAGATGGATCGACTCGAAGCGCTAGGCGTAGCAACCGATCGCCTGTTTATCTCCCAAACGGCTCACGTAACGATGCCGTACCACCGGATTGTCGATCGCGCCTCAGAAGAAAAACTGGGCGATCGCAAGATCGGAACCACCCTACGGGGTATCGGTCCGACCTACGCCGATAAGGTAGAACGCACCGGATTTCGAGTCATCGACTTGATGGACTCGGAAAGTTTGGGCGATCGCTTGAGGTACGCGATCGATACCAAAAACGCCATTATTGAAAAATTATACGGTCTGCCGCCTTTGGACGCTGAGGCTGCCCTCGAGCAGTATCGCGCCTATGCCGAGCGCCTGCGTCCCCACGTCATCGACAGTTCCCTAAAAATCGAAGATGCCGTTAAAAAGCGCAAAAATATTTTATTTGAAGGCGCGCAAGGAACGCTCCTGGACTTAGACCACGGCACTTACCCTTACGTCACCTCCTCAAACCCCATTGCGGGCGGCGCTTGCGTGGGTGCGGGAGTCGGTCCGACGATTATCGATCGCGTCATCGGCGTTGCCAAAGCCTACACCACCCGTGTCGGCGAAGGTCCCTTCCCGACCGAACTGCACGGAGAGGTGGGAGAACTGTTGTGCGATCGCGGTGCAGAATTCGGGACGACGACGGGTCGCCGCCGTCGCTGCGGCTGGTTCGATGCGGTCATCGGTCGCTACGCCGTTCGCATTAACGGACTCGACTGTCTGGCGATTACGAAACTGGATGTCCTCGACGAACTCGAAGAAATCAAAGTTTGCGTCGCCTACGACATCGAGGGCAAAACGTGCGATCGCTTCCCCAGCAGCGCCCGCGAATTTGCCAAATGCCAACCGATCTACAAAACCGTACCGGGCTGGCAGCAATCCACCGCCAACTGTCGCACCCTCGAAGATCTGCCCGAAGCCGCCCTTAACTACCTAAAATTCCTCGCCGAACTGATGGAAGTTCCGATCGCGATCGTCTCTCTCGGAGCGAGTCGCGACCAAACCATCATCGTCGAAGATCCCATCCACGGGCCCAAACGCGCTTTGCTTTCTCCGAGCAGCGTTCCTGCTTAGACAGGAGATTAATTGATAATGGACAATGGACAATGGATAATTTTCGATGTGTGAATTTTGAGCGCTCTGGACAGCGAGGCCTCCTCGTCATTTCCAATCGCGCTGTTGAGTTTTAAATTCTCAAAGAAATTGTTCGCCATTCCCCATACCCTAAAACCGAAAACCTAAAACCTACAATTCCATGTCAGTTTCAGTCGCTGTTGATTGTCAAAAACGTCCCGAAGGAAGCAAACCGAACGCCCTGCGTCGCGAGGGACTTCTACCTGCCGTCCTGTACGGTCATAAAGGAGCAGAATCGATGTCTTTGGTCATGAAAACCAAAGATGCCGAACTCCTGCTTAAAAAAGCCCAAATTAATAACACCCTAGTCGATCTTAAAGTTCCCGAGCTTTCTTGGCAGGGAAAAGCCTTAATCCGAGAAGTTCAATCCCACCCTTGGAAAAGAGACCTTTACCATCTCAGTTTCTTCGCTGTTGCCGGTCACGGTAGCCTTCAAGTCACCGTTCCCGTTGAAGTAGTCGGCACCGCTCCCGGCGTGAAATTAGGCGGCGGTATTCTCGAACAAATGTTTACCGAATTCGCTGTAGAATGTCTGCCCGATCGCATTCCAGAATCCATCCAAATCGATGTTTCTAAACTCGAATTGGGTGAATCGCTCGCAGCCGGTGAAATCAGCTTGCCTGAAGGCGTAAAACTGATGGACGATCCCGAAGCAACGGTCGTTAGTATTGTCGCCCCCAGCGAAGAAGTTCCCCCCGAAGAAACTGCTCCCGTAGAAGTAGCAGAATAAGCGCGATCTGCGTTGTGAATTTTCGAGCTTTTCCCAGGCATTGCCTGGGTTTTTCGTTTTTATAATTTTTACAATCTTCACCATGAATCAATACAACGTTTACGGTCTCGGCAATGCTTTGGTTGATATGGAGTATGAAGTCACTCCTGAAAAGTTGCAAGAACTTAACATCGATAAAGGCGTAATGACCTTGATGGATGAAGAGCGCCAACATCACGTCCTCGAACGATTAGATGGACATTTTTGCAAGCAAAGTTGTGGCGGTTCGGCGGCAAACACAATGGTTGCTATTAGTCAATTCGGCGGCAAAAGTTTTTATTCTTGTAAAGTCGCTGACGACGAAACCGGTTCCTTTTATTTAAAAGATTTATTGGGCTGGGGCATAGAAACAAATTTACAAACCCAGGAACGAGAGAATGGTATTACGGGAAAATGTTTGGTGATGGTAACGCCCGATGCCGATCGCACGATGAATACCTTCCTCGGGATTACCAGCACCCTCGCACCGACGGAATTAATTCCTGAAGCCCTACAAGCCTCCGATTACCTCTATTTAGAAGGATATTTAGTTAGTTCGCCGACCGCAAAAGAAGCTGCAATTCGAGCTAGAGAGATCGCGCGATCGGCAGGCGTAAAAGTTTCGCTGTCGCTCTCCGACCCCAACATGGTTGAATTTTTCAAACCCGGCTTATTAGAAATGATCGATTCTGGTTTAGACCTAATTTTTGCCAATGAAAGCGAAGCCTTGAAGATGGCAGACAGCGAAAACTTAGAGGACGCGATCGCGCATTTTAAACAAATCGCCAAGAACTTCACCATTACTCGCGGTGCGAAAGGTTCTTTAGTTTATGACGGGCAAGAACTATTAGAAATTGCGCCGACAAAAGTAGATGCGATCGATACCGTTGGTGCGGGAGATATGTATGCAGGCGCTTTTCTTTACGGCATTACCCACGGCATGAACTATACCGAAGCAGGAACTTTAGCATCTGCTGCATCCGCTAAAGTTGTCACCTGTTTCGGGCCGCGTTTGACCCTCGAGGAAATTCAAGCCCTCAAGGGATAGAGCGCGATCGACAGAGGATTACCAAAATTTTGGGTCTAGAGCTACGTCCTTACTTCGACAAGCTCAGCAACCATCTAGGACGGCTTTTCTAGCTCTGTGCTAGCATGGATTACGTCAGATACAGCGACGTAACTATGTTGGTGTTCGAGGCAAAACTTGAGGGATTGAAAGAACAGTATGGCAAGCTTGATGATGCTATTCGTACTGCTCGTTTCGTCCGCAATTCTTGCCTGAGATACTGGATGGATAACCGCGACATCGGACGATACGATTTGAGCGCATATTGTGCTGTATTAGCCAAAGAGTTTGATTGGGCATCCAAGCTGAATTCGATGGCTCGACAAGCTAGCGCAGAACGTGCTTGGTCTGCAATAGCTAGATTCTTTGACAACTGCAAGAAAAACAAACCTCAGAAAGGATATCCACGTTTCAAGAAAGAACAGACACACGGTTCTGTTGAGTACAAAACAACGGGCTGGAAACTTTCTGATTGCCGTAGATATATTACTTTCAGCGATGGTTTTGGAGCGGGAACTTTTAAAATGTGGGGAACCCGCGACTTGCACTTCTATCCGTTAAAGCAAATCAAACGAGTCAGGGTTGTTCGTCGTGCTGATGGCTACTACACGCAGTTTTGTATCGACCAAGAGCGACTCGAAAAAAGAGAACCGACATCTAAAACTATTGGGTTGGATGTCGGGCTGACTCATTTTTATACCGATAGCGACGGGCATAAGGTTGAAAACCCAAGACATCTGAGAAAAAGTGAAAAGTCTCTCAAGCGTCTCTCTCGTCGGATGTCTAAGACTCAAAAAGGGTCGAAAAATCGAGCTAAGTTGAGAAATAAACTGGCAAGAAAGCACCTCAAAGTAAGCAGGCAGCGTAAAGATTTTGTCGTGAAGTTGGCAAGATGCGTAGTCCAGTCTAACGACTTGGTAGCTTATGAGGATTTGAAGGTGCGTAATCTGGTCAGAAATCGGCATCTGGCTAAATCGATTAGCGATGCAGCTTGGACAGCTTTTCGGACTTGGATGGAGTATTTTGGTAAGGTTTTTGGTGTGGTCACTGTCGCTGTGCCACCTCACTACACCAGCCAAAATTGCTCTCATTGCGGCCAAGTTGTCAAAAAAACTCTTAGTGTCAGAACTCACATTTGTCATCATTGTGGGCATACGCAAGATAGAGATTGGAATGCTGCGAGAAACATACTCTTAAAAGGATTAAGTACGGTGGGACACATCGGAACTCACGCCTCTGGAGACATCGACCTCTGCTTTGGTGAGGAAACTTCTCAAAGTAAGCCGAGTCGTGGAAAGAGGAAATCCAAGAAGTGATTCTTGGAATCCCCATGCCGACTGGCTGGGGAGGATGTCAACATAGGGGTTAATTGCTGAAGGCTTGAAGTTGCGACAAAGAATCTTTTTCGTCGATCGAAAATTCAATTTACAAGCAGAGGTAGCAACTTAACCCTACCAACTCATCTTCATCGGCAATCCAGGTCGAAAATCTACTTGTTTCCCCTGCACTTCTCCATCAAACCCAAGCTCGATACAGTATTCAACCCCTACCCGCAGTTGTATTCGATCGGTATCGACAACTGCTTGGAGTTCGGATGATAAATGACGTGCAGCAGGACTAACCAACGCTACACGAGTTATTTCGCGCAAACCAAGCGGGTGATTCAAAGGTTGTAACTTTTCAACAGGGTATCGATCTGGACGCTGAGCGAATGGAGTCTGGAATAGCATAGGTTCGGTCAACACATCGCTATTCTTTGCGACATCGATACTCAAGGTTTGAGGTAAATAAGGCGGATGATAGGGCCAACTCGAAAATGCAACGGTGTCACCCGAACCCTCAACCGGACGCAGACAAATCCCAAACGGACAGACACCATCATTTCGATTTTTCCATCGTTCCCAAAGACGAGTGGGACGAATTAGCTCGGATTTCGCCTCTTCTGAATTATGAACCCACAATAACTCCAACATGGCGTTGTGGAAAAAGAAGCGGCGATTGACTGTTCCCTGTCCGGGATGCGTATTAGAGGATCCTTCCACCAAACCGAGGGATACTAGCCGCTCGGCTTCGCCAGCGCCAATGTCAGTACAGATAAAGAGATGGTCTAATTCAAATGCCATAGCTACAAAGCCATCCTTCGTTGACATCCTCAACTTCTCAAGTTTAGTGAAACCAGCATACAAGCCTTAAGTATCGCTAATATTAGCGACTCAAGCCATCTGAGATGACATTTTTGGTGATAATCACTATAATATTTAGTTAAAGTCACCATAATTAATTCTATGTCACCTTCTGTAAGCCGCGAAGCGTTACCTCACAAGCATTCCCCAGCGAGTGCGATCGCTCGCACCCTCCCTGCCGAGTTGAACCTCGCCCCAGAAGATTGCAGCCTCCTCACGGATCTCTATCAACTCACGATGAGTGCCTGCTACGTCGGCGAAGGACTGGCAGAAAAGCGCGCTAGCTTTGAGTTATTCGTCCGCAGATTGCCCGAGAGTTTTGGCTATCTGATTGCGATGGGCCTCGAACAAGCTCTTGACTATTTAAATAATTTGTGCATTAGTGCCGATCGGATTGCGGCGTTGCAAGCAACCGGAATCTTCGATCGCGCCCCCGCTAATTTTTGGACGTTACTCGCCTCGGGAGGCTTTACCGGCGATGTTTGGGCAGTTCCCGAAGGAACGGCAGTCTTTGCCAACGAACCTCTCCTACGGGTTGAAGCTCCCTTGTGGCAAGCGCAATGGGTAGAAACTTACCTGCTTAACGCGATTAACTACCAAACCCTCATTGCGACTAAGGCTGCCCGAATGCGCGATATTGCAGGATCGGAGGCGCACCTGCTCGAATTTGGCACGCGCCGCGCTTTTAGTCCGCAAGGGGCGCTGTGGGCGGCGAGAGCGGCGCTAGCGGGCGGTTTGGATGCGACTTCCAACGTGCTGGCGGCGTTGAAGTTGGGGCAGAAACCGGCAGGAACGATGGCTCATGCTTTGGTGATGGCGTTTAATGCGGTGGCGGGGAGTGAAGATGAGGCGTTTGCGGCTTTTGGGCGTTATTTCCCCGGCGCGCCCCTGTTAATTGATACCTACGATACGGTTGCGGCAGCCGAACGTCTGGCAAAACAGAAGCAGGAGGTGAAGGGGGTGCGTTTGGATTCGGGCGATTTAGTGGAATTGTCGAAAAAAGTGCGATCGCTGTTACCGGAAGCGACAATTTTTGCCAGCGGCGATCTCGATGAGTGGGAGATTGCGCGCTTGAAAGCGGAAGGTGCTTGCATCGACGGTTATGGAATCGGGACTAAATTAGTTACGGGGAGTCCGGTTAATGGGGTTTATAAGTTGGTGGAGATTGAGGGGATGCCAACAATGAAGCAGGCGAGCGGTAAAATGACGTATCCCGGCTGCAAGCAGGTGTTTCGGGGGGAAGGACGCGATCGCTTGGGTTTGGCTTCGGAAGCACCAGAAGCGGGCGAACGGGCGTTGTTGCAACAGGTGATGGCAAAGGGAGAACGACTGTATGCTTGTGAAAGTATAGCGGAAATTCGCGATCGCGCCCTCTCCTCTGTCGCCAGTCTGCCGCCCCACGCTCGCCAACTCAACAATCCGACTCCGGTTGAGGTGGAAATTTCCCCGCAATTGCAGCAATTAACCGATCGCGTTCGCGACAGATTAATGAATAATGAATAGTGAATTAGTGGAATGGTACTAACTTAAAGTGGGGGCGCTTCTGCTTATACGACCTATCTAAAACTCTTAATCTTTCTTGATTTTTCGTTATCCATTATCCATTATCCATTATCCATTATCCATTATCCATTATCCATTATTACAGTGACTCAAATTGCTTTATTTGGAACCAGCGCCGATCCGCCTACTGAAGGTCATAAAGCGATTTTACGATGGCTTAGCGATCGCTACGATTTAGTTGCAGTTTGGGCATCGGATAATCCCTTAAAATCGCAACAAACACCCCTCGATCGTCGCACGACGATGCTGCAACTGCTACTGCTCGAACTGACGACTCCGCGTCAAAATATCAACCTCCATCAGGAATTAAGCAGCCCCAGAGCGATCGAAACCATTGAACAAGCGAGGGAAAAATGGGGAGATAGCGTAGAATTGATTTTCACCCTCGGAGCGGATTTAGTCGTGCAATTACCGCGTTGGTATCGCGCCCGAGACTTTTTGCAACAAGTCGAGCTACTCATTGTACCGCGCCAAGGATATGCGATCGCGCCCGAAAGCTTGCAACAGTTAGAACATTTGGGGGGAAAATATAAGATCGCAGATTTCACACCGCCTCCGGTATCTTCTACCGCCTACCGCGATCGTACCCAGATTGCCGCCATTCCCGCCGCGATCGAAGACTACATTCATCAAGAGCAGTTATACGCATGGCAGAAAGCAGCATCAACTCGCTAAATCCCAAACAAATCGCTGACTTTAAAGTAGGAGTCGATCATGTCATTTTCTCGGTCGATACTCAAGCCAATCGTCTCCTCGTGCTTCTCGTCAAACGGCCCATCGAACCCTTCGTCGGTTCCTGGAGTTTGCCTGGAACTTTAGTTAGAATTGGAGAATCTTTAGAAGATGCCGCCCACCGTATTTTAGCCGAACGAATCCGCGCTCATAACCTCTACTTCGAGCAACTTTATACTTTTGGTAATCCCGGACGGGATCCTCGAGAATCTCCCGATAGTTTCGGCGTGCGCTACTTATCCGTTAGCTACTTTGCGCTCGCCCGCTTTGAAGAAGTCGAACCGATCGCCCGCGAAGCGAGTACGACAGCTTGGTATCCTCTCAAAGACGTTCCCCAACTCGCCTTCGATCACAATAAAATTCTTGATTATGGATATCATCGCTTGCGTAACAAACTCGAATACAGCCCCATTGCGTTTGATGTTCTGCCTGAATTTTTTACACTCAACGATGTCTACCAACTCTACAGTACCATTCTCGGCGAAAACTTCTCAGATTATTCCAACTTTCGCGCCCGCTTGCTAAAATTAGGAATTCTCGCCAGTACCCGACAAAAAGCCTCGCGTGGTGCGGGTCGTCCCGCTACTTTATATCGTTTTGATGCTGAAGCTTTCGAGCCATTGAAAGATAAACCTTTAGTCTTCATTTAACCGACAAGTTATGGCTGTTCTTTATCAAGACCAATACCTCGTTTGCGAAGACGAATTCATCACTCTATACTGGTATTATTTTCCGATTGGGGATAAGTGCATTCCTTACTCAAAAATTCGGAGCGTTCGAGAAGAGTCTATAAACTTTTTGAGCGGTTCCGGAAGAGTTTGGGGTATGGGCTTTACGCCAGAATGGTATCCCTTCGATCCCAAGCGTCCTTGGAAAACCAAATGTATTGTCATTGATGATGGTGAATGGGTAAAAACAGTTATTACACCGGAAAATAACGAACGAGTTCTTGAAATTTTGCAACAGAAGAGGATAGGTTTAAATCAATGCTAAAAATCGCAATTGCACAGCTTAATCCAACTATTGGTTTCCTCAGCAAGAACGCAGAAAATATCCTAGAAGCAGCAAAAGTTGCGGAAAAAGAGGGCGTTCGTTTGTTGCTGACTCCAGAACTCTCTTTATGTGGGTATCCGCCGCGAGATTTATTGTTTAATCCAGGTTTCATCGATAAAACTTCGCAGCAATTAGCTGCCCTCGCCCAGAAGTTACCGCCCGCTGTTGCCGTTTTAGTGGGAACGCTCGATGTGAATCACAATGCCGCTGCTAAAGGAGAAAAACCGCTTTACAATAGCATTGCGCTCTTAGAAGGGGGTCAAGTTCAAAAAATCTTCCATAAACGCTTGTTACCGACCTATGATGTCTTCGATGAAGATCGTTATTTTGAATCGGGCCGCCAGAGTAACTTTTTCAGTCTTGATGTTCAAGTTGCTGCTCGTTCCTATATTAAAATAGGAGTGACGGTTTGCGAAGATTTATGGAACGATGAAGGGTTTTGGGGGCAGCGGAATTACGAAGCGAATCCCATCCAAGACTTGGTAACGCAAGGCGTTGATTTAATCGTCAATCTTTCGGCTTCTCCCTATAGCGTCCACAAGCAGCAGTTGCGAGAAGCTATGCTCGGGTATAGCGCGACTCGCTACCGCGTCCCGATTATTTATGCCAACCAAGTGGGCGGAAACGACGATTTAATTTTTGATGGCAGTAGTTTTGCGATCGCGCGTACCGGACAAACCATCGCCCGAATGCAAGCCTTTAAAACCGATTTTGCTATCCTTGAATACAACCTCGAAAAACGAGATTTAAAGGAAACTGCGCTCCTTCCGTTAATCGAAAGCGAAAACGAAGAAATTTGGCAAGCCTTAGTGTTAGGCGTGCGCGACTACACCCATAAATGCGGATTCTCTAAAGTTGTACTGGGATTGAGCGGTGGTATCGATTCCGCCCTCGTAGCTGCGATTGCTGCTGCTGCGTTAGGCAAAGAGAATGTATTGGGAGTTATAATGCCCTCTCCTTACAGTTCCGAGCATTCCATTAGCGACGCGATCGCGCTAGCTCGCAACCTCGGAATTCAAACCCAAAAACTGCCGATCGCCGACTTAATGAAAGCCTACGATCTCGGCTTAGAAACGCTCTTTGCCGAAACGGAATTTGGCATTGCCGAAGAAAATTTGCAATCGCGAATTCGGGGCAACATATTAATGGCGATCGCCAATAAATTTAACTACCTCCTACTCTCCACCGGCAATAAATCCGAAATCGCCGTTGGTTATTGTACCCTTTACGGCGACATGAACGGCGGATTAGCCGTTATCGCCGATGTCCCCAAAACGCGAGTTTATTCCCTCTGTCGCTGGTTAAATCGTCGCGGCGAAACGATCCCAGCCCATATATTAAGCAAACCCCCCAGCGCCGAACTCAAACCGGGACAACTCGATCGCGATTCCTTACCGCCCTACGAAGTTCTCGACGATATTTTAGAGCGGATGTTACATCGACACGAAGGAAGCGATCGCATTATCGCCGCCGGTGCCGATCCCGAAACCGTTAACAAAGTCGCCCACCTCGTCGCCCGCGCCGAATTCAAACGCCGTCAAGCGCCTCCGGGACTCAAAATTACCGATCGCGCCTTTGGAACGGGTTGGCGGATGCCGATTGCCTGTCGGTTTTCCTAATTTTCCGGATAAAAAACAATCGAATCATTCAAGGGTTCTAACGTCGTTCCGGGGAAGTAAAATTGCAGGATTTGGGCTGAAGTCCAGCCCAATTTTGCCAGATTGTAAGAACCGTACTGACTCATCCCCGCACCGTGTCCGAAACCGCCGCCTACGAAGCGATAACCTTTAAGCGATTTGTCCGCATCGAGAATCGGATCGACGTAAAATAAGGAGCTTCGCGGCGGTTCAAAGGCACTTCTCGCTTCAGTTTTATGCAGTTGCACTATTCCCTTATCGGTTTTAACGTCCATCTCGAGAATATGACCGGAGAGCGATCGCTCTTTCACTTGAATCGCATCAATACGACTAACCGGATTGAAAGGATGTTGGATGCGGTCTAAATAACGGTTAAAATCGGCGATAACTTCAGGCAGCGTTCGCGAGCGATCCCAACGGAAAAGATTTGCTTCGCTACCGTTAAACCCGGTTTTTAAACTCAAGAAGCGGCGGAGATTTTTTTCATCAGAAAGGGGCGATTTCGTCAAGTCCCAAACTGCCGTTGGAGCGTCAATTTTACCTTGCAGGTAAGGTCTCTCTTCCCCATCCCAAATATCGTTAAATTTTGCCGTTACACCGCCGCTATTGGCTGAATACAGAGCATCGATCAGTTCGTTGTTGTAGGTGAGAACCTGCCCTCGGGTAGCAGCGATAGCGCGATCGGTACTTTCTGCCGTTCCCGTTAAACCTCGGTAAACTTGACAGTGAACGGTCGCGCATAATTGATAATTATCCGCTTTAAATCGGCGCAAATTTCTTAACGCATAAGTGCGGGCTAAAATGGTTTGCGCCTCAATGGAAGCATAGGGAGAGCTAGCGCCAATTTCATGGGGAACGACCCCCCGCAAATAAGTTTCCAATGGGACGCGATTCACCAGCGTAAAATCGCCGTAAGCATTCGGTTGAATTTTTAAACTTCCGCCATAAGTATAAGCATTTTTTCCGTCTGCTCCTTCACTCACTCGAACGGCATTCTTAGCACTCGTGATTTCAATCTCATTGCGAGTATACCGATATCCATTGACCGCAAAAGAAACTTGCGGAATTTCTTTAACAACTTCGCTTTTTAAATAAGGAGAAGTTTCTCCCTTTGCTTTTAAATCTTCTAATAACAAGCGCCGCAACAAAGGCGTTGAATAAACATCGCGCTTCGCCCAAACTTGCCAGCGGGCGGGCTGCGTTATTTCCACTTCAATATTTTTCTCGCGCCATTGCTTGGCGCTCGCCTCTGCTGTTTCAAAAGTCGCGTGGTCGCTCAAAACGATCCATTCTTTTAAGTAAGGTTCGGCTTGAGGCTGCGGTTTGATTTCTAATTTTACCGTTTTAGTCGCGATCGTTTGCGATTGAGAATTCCCCGCTAAAAACTCGAGCCTTAATGTATCTCCTTCCGTACTCGACAGCGTTAACAAATCAGTTGGCTCGTCGCCAAAGCGTTGCACCACTCCCACTTGAAGTTCTAGAGCTTCAGGTTTTCCAGTCAGCGAAACGGTCACTCCCCACAAAATCAAGAGGGGAAAAGCCGATAAAAGCGGGAAAAATCTACGCTCAAAAGAGCGCGGCTTGGCTTTCATTTTCAAGTTTGGGAAGATGCTATTGCGAACCATTGTGAGAGAGGAGGAGCAATAAGGAAATAAGCGTGTTGCTAGGGCTAGCTAGTTTGACAATTGTACGCGTATTTTAACATTTTAGCTTGATCGGCACGGTCTTTTGGGGCTGTAGGACGGGAGGGCGAGCATTCAGTTAGCGTTCAAAATTACGGAAATGACCTTAACAACCCACTTTTGATTTTTAATTCCGCGAAGCAGCCGGGGTAGCTTGGGATTACAGCGATGTAGTGGCGCTATCTGTGCTGTATTGATTCTTTCTTCTGTCCGTTGAAACCGTACTTTGAAATTAATCTTAACAAACGGAGGGGATAATAGAGCGGGAACAGAAATTGAGGCAGCGAAATCCACTCTAAATCTCTTTCATTTGGGGGAAGCACCATTTTGACGAGGAAATGTAATTTATTGCCGAGTCCGCTTTGTAGCTTCCAAGCAAAGTAGGCGAGGTGAGTGGGTTTTAACCGAGCCGAACAAGTCTCAAAAAGCTGCTGGCGGATGGACGGATAATAGTTGCGGAGGTGGGGATGCTGGTTGAGTTCTAAATAAGCTAACTTGGGGAGCGGTGCTTGCAAGAGTTCTCCGGCTAAATAAAGACCGAGTAACACGGCATCTAAGCAATTGGCTTGTCGCGACTTCTCGAACAGTTCTTGCCAGTCGAGATCGGGAAACGTGCAGATCAGTTCGGAAATATCGCAGATGCGTTGTAGGTACGCCCAGCCTTCTTTTGTCCCATTAATACAGAGGACGAGTAGGGAGTTTTCTGGCGATAAAACTGGGACGCGATGACCGGCAATGATTAAGAAACGATCGGTTTGAAGGAGTTCGGCGAGGGACAGGTTGAAGGAGAAAAAGGGGGGAGAAATTCCCCAATGTAAATCAATGCTGACCTGAAGTTTTTCGTTAAAAAAGTCTTGTTCGTAATTCGTACTCAGTCTAAGTTGCTGTTGGCGGTGTTCGAGGGAGGGCTTCGTGCGATAGCCTGCTGCTTCTAAGATTTCTCGAGCGCTGAAAAAGTCTTTGCGATCGATGAGAAGATCGATATCGTGAAAACGCCGCAGGGCAATATTTTTATACAGGGTTGCAGCTAAAACAGAACCTTTAAAGGGAACGGCAATTATGTTTCGCTCCTGAAATTTTTTGAGGATTTTAATGAGTTGTGAGGTCAAAAAAAGGTTCTGTTGAAGTGTGTTTGCAAACTCGACAGATAGCTGCTCGATAATCTCGGCGGGTACGGTTTGCGGGCAGGTAGTTTTCAGTTGCCAATAGAGCAGAGGAGTAAGGCTGTGCCATTGCGCAGTGGCGAGCAGGTATTGCCAATCAAGTTTGCTTTCAACTAATTGACGGATTTGCGCTTTGCAAGCGGGAGTAAGTTGAGTGCGAGCGCAGCAGAGCAGCAGTTCGAGTTCTGGAGGCATTAAGGATCGAATTTTATCTGATGGGAGAATATCATAACGCCCGTATAAATTTTAAATTTGTAGACTGAGGTATCGGGCAGTACGTTCCCGATCGCGCGTTCAATCGCCGCTGACATGAACGACTATTTCTCGGTGATGCGCGCGAGTCCGATGTTCCCAAAGATACACGCCCTGCCAAGTTCCTAAGACTAAACGCCCGTTTGAGATTGGGATTTGCTCGGAGGTTTTAGTGAGGGCGGAGCGAATGTGAGCGGGCATATCGTCAGGCCCCTCCGCATCGTGGATATAGCTTCTACCGTCTTCGGGGACGAGTTTGGCAAAAAAGTTGGCTAAGTCTTTGAGAACGTCGGGATCGGCGTTTTCCTGAATGATGAGGGAGGCGGAAGTATGGCGGACGAAAACGGTGCAAAGTCCGGTTTGAATTGCGGATTTGCTGACGACTTCCCGAATCGGGGAAGTGATGGGATGGATGGATTTTCCTTGAGTTTGAAGGCGGATAATTTGTTGGTAGTGAGACACGGGTAATAATTGATAATGGACAATGGACAATGGATAATGAAGGGTTGTTAATAATGGATAATGGACAATGGATAATGAAGGGTTGTTAATAATGAATAATGAAAGATTTTGAGTAATGGATAATGGACAATGAAGGGTTGCGAAGGCGGAGAGGGAAACTCATTAGTCGTCATTTCGCACTCATGGTTATTAGATTTTATCATTTGACCTGCTAAACTTAAAGGTAAAGAAAGAAGCGGGGGACGCTCTAATGCTACAATCAGAAATTCAAAATCTTCCCAGCAGTTCCGAACTGCCCTGTTCGGACGATACTCCCGTGGATAACGAAGAACAAAATTTTATCCCCAACTTCCTACTATTTCTCCTCGAATATATTTGGGGAGAGCGCCAAGATTGGTTTTTTGGCGTGGATATGGCTGTTTACCACACGACGGGTAAGAATGTCAGAGTACCGATTATCCCCGACGGATTCTTAGCTTTGGGTGTCGAACGGCGCAAAGGTGGGGAATCGCGCAGCAGTTATGTCATGTGGGAAGAAAACAATGTCGTCCCTATCCTCGCGCTTGAAGTTGTCTCCCAAACTCCTGGAGGAGAATACAGCCGTAAAGAAGCTCTTTATTCCCAGTTAGGGGTGCTGTATTACATTATCTATAATCCTCGGCAATTTGGAGGTGAGGGTCGTCGAATATTAGAAGTGTATAAGTTAGTTAATGGCCGATATAATTGGCAGACTCAAGAACCCGTATGGATGCCAGAAATTGGTTTAGGAATCGGCAGGGGCATCCGTAATTCTGGGGGAGTTAAAAGAGAGGTTTTATATTGGTTCGACGAGCAAGGGAATCGCTATGCCGATACGGAGGAGGAGTTGACAATCGCCCAACAACGGGCGAGAGAGGAACGACAACAGCGAGAACAAGAACAACAGTTGCGGGAATTAGCTCAACGACAAGCTCAACTCGAACGAGAACGAGCAGAAGTAGAACGACAGTTGCGAGAGGTGGCGCAACAACAAGCCGAACGGGAACGCCAACAACGAGAGGTGGCGCAACAACAAGCCGAACAGGAACGCCAGCAACGAGAGGTGGCGCAACAACAAGTCGAACGGGAACGAGAACTGCGCGAACAACTGCAACGAGAACTGGAACGCTACCGCCAGCAACTCGGCGATTTACCCGAATCCTAAATTCAGTAATATCAAGCTAAAATCAAAATTTTTACTGAGCGCCGATGGTGACAAATTGCCCGAAAACGCCGACGGTGGTAAAGCTTCGGTTGAAGAGTTCGGTTTTGTAGGTGCTGAAGAAGAGGTAATTTTGTTGTTCGGTTTTGGAGGCGATCGCGTTTTTTAGGGTATCTCTCCCAAATAGTCCGCTACCGGGTGCAACACTGCCTTTACACGCTTGCTGAAATTGCGCGGCAACTTGTTTGGGAAGGTTGGGATAGTCGCACACTTTCGCTAAAGCGTAGTTAGCGTAATCGTCTTTGCTGGGGTTGGTCGCGAGTAATGCGCCACCGATCGCGAGGGGAATAGCGGTTATTATCAGTGCGAGCGTTGTTTTTAATTTAGATTTGCGTTTGACTTGCTCTGTCATAAATTTCTCAACTTATTTTTTCAAGATTCAAGTTTTTTCTGGCGATTTAATAGGAGAACGAGTAGTTTTTGGGGACTGAGGAGAGGAGAAAGGAGCAGTAGAATAAACGGTAAACTCGTTCCCAACAAAAGAGTATTGAGTTGGGGGTTGCGAAATCCGATACTCGTCATTAGTCCGGCACTGCTTCCCAATCCGATCGCGCTTGATAAGAGTAACGCGCTCGATATTTTACCCCTTCCGCGCCGCACTAATTGGGAAAAAATTCTGGCGATTCCCCAACTCCAACCCACCGCTGCTGCTGCTGTTAAACGCGATAAATCTTTAGCGGTACTGCGTCCGAGAGGGGGGATTTCTTCACTCGTGCCTCTCGAGGGCATTAAAAATCCGAGCAAACCGCCAGCCCCTAAAATCGCGACGATGGTAACTACACCAAAGTTCAGTCCGATTCCGGTGAGGGCAAAGGATGCGATCGCCACAAGCAATAACAGTCCCGCCGATTCTTCGTCGAGATTGGCGGGGGGGGGAGCCGTCTCGATTTGCAGCGTCAAACAGTAGGTTTCGGGCTGGGAATCGGCTTGCAGGAGGATTTTTCGTTCGTAAGTCGTTGCAGCGGGTAAAGCCTCTGTATTAACAGTAATTTGCAGTTCGTCTTCGTGGGGAACTGCAACGAGCCAATCGCGATCGCTTTGCGGTACGATTTGCCAGTTGGCGGCGCGATCGGGAAGGGCAATTACAGCCAGTAGTCGTTCGCCAACTCGCTCGGCTTTCAGGGCGATTAGGTCAGGACTGAGCGAGATCGCGGGCAAAACTGAAAGCGGTGCAAGGCTCTCTTTTGCAGTCTTTGCATCCGGATAGCGGCTGTTTGCATCGGGTTCGATTAGCTTTTGCAACCCAGCGACGAATTCGGGGTTGAGGTGTGGGAGTAGCGCGATCGCGTCGATGCGAAATTGACTATCTGCCAATTCGCCCATTTGAGAAGATTTCCTCCCCGTTAATCGGCAAATTAATGTCACTCCTAAACTGTAGAGATCGGCCGCTTTAGTGAGGGGGCGACCGAGCAATTGTTCGGGGGGCATAAATCCGGGGGTTCCAGCAATGCAACTGCTAGCCGCGATCGCTTCGCCATCTTCTGCCCTCGCCAAACCAAAGTCCACTAAATAAACATTTAAATCCTCATCGACTAAGATATTTTCGGGCTTTAAATCTCGGTGAACGATGGGCGGATTTTGCGATTGTAAATAAGCTAAAATCTCTAAGATTTTGAGCGCTAGGTTTTTAATTTCATTTTCTTCAAGAACGCGAAAATTAGCCAGCGGTCGCGCCTGTTTATATTCTTGTACTAAACACAAGCCATTCCCCGAATCAAAACTGTCTAAATAGCGGGGAATTCCTGGATGGTCTAACGTTTGAAGTACGGCAATTTCTCTCTCGATCGCTTGATAATCCGACCAGTTCCCCCGCTCAGTTGCAAATCGAAATTGCTTGACAATGACTAGATTTTGTGTATTTAATTGCAGCGCTCGATAAGTCGTTCGACCGCCTTGGAAGTTGCGATCGAGTTGTTCGATAACTTGATAACCTAGGCTAGTAAAATCGGGGAACTCGTTCATCGCGTCGCGCGGTTGATTAGGACACTTTCATTTGTTGGGTAAACTTGACTAGATTTTCCAATAATAGAGGGTTGATTCTTCCGGAATGGGCAAGGAAATTGTTTTTTGGGGTTGCCAATCGCCAAAGTCAAAATCGAGAGAAACGAGGCGCGCTCCGGGTTGAAGTTGGTTTAAAAGTCGGGGAAGCAGTTTGAGGTTGAGGTGAGGGAGTAGGTAGATAAAAACAACGGTGGCATCGCTAAAGTCGCATTCAAATAAATCTTGTTCTCGAAATTCGACGCGATCGCTAACGCCCGCAGCGATCGCCTTTTCCCGTCCAGAACGCGATCGCTGCGGATCGATATCGATACCGACACCGTGCGTTCCGAACAACTCAGCGGCGCGAATGAGGATGCGTCCGTCACCGCAACCGAGATCGTAGAGAATATCCTGCGAATTCACTTCAGCAAGTTCTAAAAAAGCTGCGATCGCGGCTTCGGGCGTTGGGATAAAACCAATATCGGGCGGGCGTTGTTTCACGGACAAGCGATTAAATTTTGACCTTAACTAGCTTCCGTTTTTGCGTTAGTTTGTGGCTTTTCTTCTGCCTCCGTTCGACCCGAACGCTTATTTCTGCGCTGGATTTCGCTCCGTTGGGCTTCGACTATCGTCGGACGCTTAGGACGACGAAAGCCATAAGACTGGCGCTTGCGTTGCGGTTGAGCTTGCTTTTCGGGTTCGCCGCTATTCCACCCCCGCCAAATCCAAGCTATCGCCACACCCGCAGTCACCGCGATCGCTAAACGAGCGCCAACGGAGTATCCCAACAGCCAAAAGGCAATAAAGAAGCTCAAAGCTGCCAAAACACCGACTATTGTTGCCAAAAATTGAATACTTTGCTTCATCGCGCTATTTCAATTTGGACGAGCCGAGACCCATAACCCTATTGTATCGCAGGGGATTCCGGGAAGATCGCCCCTCAAGCAGAGACTCACCTCGAATTTGTCGCCAAAGTTCAACCGTATAAGCTCAGGCGGTCTTTTTCATACCGAGCTTTGCTGATGGTTTTGGGCAAAACGCCGACTAAACGGGCGAAAGCTTCGTCCGGGAGTTGAGCGGCGGTTTTAGCGTCAAACCAATTTTCAAATTGATTGAGAATCATTTTGGCACGCTGCATCGGTTCGTCGCGATCGGTAATTTGCTTGATCAGGCGAACCCATTGCCGCCGGATTAAGTACGCGCGTTCTCTATCTTTAGAATTTTCAGGTTTTATTAAAGATAAATCTCCGACGGGCAATACTGAGGTCGCATCGTCATCGAATAAACTGCCGATAGCGGCACCGGGACCGGCAAAGTCGGCGTGGTAGTTTTTGTAGATAATCAGGCCGTTACGACGGCGACTGTTCACTACTAATAATTCTCGAGCTTGCAGGCGAAGAACAATAGCCTCGGAATTAGGCTGCGGTTCTGTATTCTGCTTGAATTTGTTGTGCGTCATGCCGTTTGTCTTGCTTGAAACATCGATCTCGCGGATCCTGCTGACAGACATTATTGTTAAACGTTGAGTCGAAACAAGAAGGTTTTGTTAAATTCATGCAATCTATTCTTTAATTCGTCGGCTACGTTACGCAATCCCGATCTTGCCAGAAAATGTTTAAAAAACGGATGCACTACGCTCTCATTCCTATTATTTTAGCTCAAGCGGCGATTCAACCCTTTAAAAAGGGCCGAGCGAGGAAGTAACTCGCGATCGATTTACCATCGATAATATCTGCCGATCGCGCTTTTTCTTCAAACTCTTCGGGACTCATCAGCACGACTTCGATATCTTCGTCGTCATCTTGTGCGGGAGGGCGTTCGAGTTTTTCTAAATCTCGGGCGAGGAAGGCGTAAATATACTCATCGGAATATCCCGGCGCGATCGGGAATCGTCCTAAATCTTGCCATTGCTTGGCTCGATAGCCGGTTTCTTCTTCGATTTCGCGCTGAATGGTAGAAAGGGGGGACTCGCCCGCTTCAACCGTACCGGCGGGAAATTCTAAAAGTCGTCCTTGCAGGGCAAAACGGTATTGGCGCACCAGCACTAATTGACCGTCAGCGGTGAAGGGTACGCCGAGGGAACCGCCGGGATGACGAATGCACTCCCAATCGCCTTCCGCTCCGTTGGGAAGGCGCAGGCGATTGACATCGAAGTTAAATTTGCGCCCGCGATAGAAGAGACGCTGCTGGAGAATTTTGGGGGGTTCGGGGATAGCGGACATAGAACGGTGAAGGAAGAGATGGACTCCTGAACAGTCTACCGCTTCGAGTAATTGCGCGGTCGTCTCTCCGGAAATGGGTTCCTTCCAATCGGGGGCAATTTCAGCGAGGGGAACGAGAACGAAGGCGCGTTCTTTCATGCGCGGATGCGGGATTTGTAGGGCGGGTGTATCGAGGATGCGATCGCCGAATAGTAATAAATCTAAATCTAAGGTGCGCGGTCCCCATCGTTCCCGACGCACTCGCCCGAATTGGCGTTCGACGGCCAGCAAGGTTTCAAGCAGGGCGGTGGGGGAACAGCGAACTTCGAGCAGCGCGCAACCATTAATATAGTCGGGTTGGGGCGGCCCGATGGGGGCGGTTTTATACCAACTGGAACGCGCGACAACGGCGATGGCTTCGTGCTGGTTTAATTTCGCGATCGCGCTTTCTAAGATGGCTAACGAATTTTCTAAATTACTCCCCAAACCAATAGCGCATTTCATCTGCAACTCTGCCCTCAATTGTTCGTACCCTTCCCGCAATTCTCCTGCCCTCTCGCCTCCAGCGGGTGCAATTGCTTCTCTTCCACCCAAGCGCTGCGATACTTGCAATCTCTTCATTTTTAATTTTTAATTTTTAATTTCCCCGCAGGCGATCGATACTTTCTTCCCAATTGACTCCATCGAAGGGTTCGATCTCAAACTCGCTCGTAAGGTCTTCATCGAAGCAACGGAGATTAACATCAATGGCATCGGGATGCGATCGCGGTCTGTAAAAAGAATGAATTCCACAATTACGGCAGAAGGTATGCCGAGCAATTCCCGTGTTAAACCGATAGGTCGATAGCATTTGAGCGCCTTGAAGTAAAGTAAATCGCGCTTCGGGAACGATGACATGAATAAAACCTTTTTTGCGACAAATCGAGCAATTACACTCGATCGCTTCCTTTCGTTCTAGGGCGACCCGGAAGCGAACTGCTCCGCAGTGACATCCCCCTTCATAAGTTTGAACCGCTTCTAACATTTATCTGTTCTCAGGTCTCAACATTCTATCCGAGACTGACTGCTCCCGGCCGCCAACATCCCCTCAAAAAAATTCGCGATCGCTTCAAAACCGACCGGCAGGGCGCGACTTGCCGAGTTAAACCACAAAACTTGTTTCTTCCCCTTGGGCCGCTTGCCAACTCCGAGCATCATAATACAATTCGGCAAGAGTAATACTGTATAGAGATTCTTTAAGTTTTTGGTGAAGTCGCTGCCACAAACAGTACGTTACCCAATCTTCCGCTTGGGTGACATCGGGGGTATAGCTCGGCAGTGGCTCGATCGTTTCTCCGACAGCAGCAAGGATTTGTCCCAGGCTAATTTTAGCGGGTTCGGCTGCCAGTTGATATCCCCCCCGAGCGCCGCGCACCGAACGAACTAACCCAGCACGACGCATTTCAATCAGGAGCTTTTCAAGGTAAGGAGCGGGCAGGTTTTGGCGGGATGCGATCGCTACCGCCGAAGTCGGACTTTGGCGAGGTTGCAGACTTAAATCGAGTAAAGCCTTGACGCTGTAATGTCCGCGATTGGTGAGTTTCATCTTTTTGCCTTCCCTCGCTCTAGTCCGATAATTATCCCTGAATTTATTGTGACCGATTTTCCGTTCGCACTAGACAATAATTTAAAGGAGTTTAAACTCATATTGACTTGCGGGGTGTAATATAGTTTGATAAGAAAGTGAATCGAACCCAGACTTGGGAACGATTCGTCCTCATTCCCCGTTATGGGTTTGGCAATGAATGCCGAATGAGCTATCGTTTAGACTCGATATTTAAGGGAAGTTGATGAACAAAAAGAAAAAAAGTGACCCCGTACCCTTGACCGGGGAAGAACTCGTTGAAAAAGTCCGCGAGCTAGGAAACCTGAGTAAAGAAGAAAAGGCGAAAGCTTGCGGCTACTTTACCGTTACGAAAAACGGCATCGAACGAGTCAACATGATGAAGTTCCTGAACGCACTCATTGATGCGGAGGGAATTGAATTAGACAGCACGTCTAACGGCCACGGACGCGGGGGACGTTCTGCGAGCTATCGCATCAGCGTTCAGTCGAACGGCAACCTTCTTATTGGCTCGGCTTACACCAAAAAAATGGGGTTAGAACCGGGAGATGAATTTGAAATTACCCTAGGACGGAAGCACATTCATCTCAAGCAAGTCGGTCAGGACGATGCCGACATTGACGAAGAGGAATAAGATATTGAGGATTTGGGAATTCAGCGCTCGCTCGCGCCGGAGAGGCGATGGAAGGCACGGTCTTTTACTCGCCTAGATTAATACTGCACGCATCGATAATTGAGCGCTCGAAATGAATTAAACCTCAAGCTATGAGTCGTATCGTCTCTTGATAAGTTGTTTTGAGGAAATCTGAGAGAACGACGGGCTTAACGATCGCTTCGGAATCCTAAATCCAAAATTTCCAATCTCGAGTCCAATCGGGAGAAGCAACGAGCAATAACAGCGAGATGTAAAGTCCCCAAAATAGCAGGACGGCAAATTGTCGATCTTGACGCTCTAGCAAAGCGGCAACGACGGCCAGGGTAAAAGCAATTGAGGCAAAGGGGACAATCGTACTTGCATCGGCTCCCCAACGCCCTGCTAAATAGCTACAAAATCCAGTAACGCCGAGCGCTGTGGCAATCGCAGCCCTCGTCCAACTGCAAGGATACCGTCGGAATTCCGACGGCGCATAAGCTTCGGTCAAAGCCACTCCTCCCGCGATCGCGAGCGCTGGATATAGCGGCATTAAAGAGATCGGAAAATGCGCGGCGATTAAAGGAACGAACAGCAGGTAAAAACTGCACCAAACCCCTAGCAGTTTCGTCCAACTCCAGGGGCGGTTGGCGCGCGCGAGTTGCAATCCCGACCAACAAAAAGGCAATTGGGGTAACGAGGCGATCGCAGCCCCAAAAACCGCACTCGGGCTAAGGATTTTGGGGGCAATGGCAGCGCCAAAGCCCGCATTACCCCATCCGAGCCAACCCGCCAGGAACCAAGCCAGTGCGGGCGCAATTCCGAGCGCGACTCCAGCCCCAACGTAACGCGATCGCAACAACCGGGGCGTATCCCAAGCCCAAAAAACCAGCACCATCGCCGCCCCAACCGCACCGCTTGCCGGTTGGACTAGCGCCAGCAACCCCAATCCCATCCCTAGCGCCCAACTCCAACGCCCATCCCGGCGACAGCGCAGGGCGCACCATACCGCAAGCAGCATCAAGCCCAGTACCGGGCCATCCAACATCGCCAATCGTCCGTGGCGCACTACTGGCCAAAAGGATAGATAAATTAAAGCGGCAAACCCCGCAGGAAGCCGAGTGGGGAACGCTTCGCGCGCCAAAGCATATAAAAGCGGCACCGAAACTGCCCCCAATAACGCCCCGAACGCGCGCGTCATCGCCGGGTTGGTTTCCCCCCAACGATAGAATAGCGCTACCGTACCGTGCGCGATCGGTGAATAACCCGTCAAAAACTGACCGTTTTGCGTGGGAAATAACCATCCCCACTCCCAATTTTCTGCCCGTAAAATGGTTCGAGCAATTTGCGCTACGGTTTCTTCTTCGCCCCGCGTTAAAGGAGGGGTATCGAGGTTTAAACCGAAGAGTAACAGGGCGGCTAAAAATAATCCCAACAGCCAGAATTTATCCCATCGATCGCGATCGCGTTGAGATTGCCAGCCGGTTCGAGTAAAGAGCGATCGATTCATTAAAACAGCCTAACGAATTTCGTACCCAAATAAATTGGGGTCAACTTCCTGCACATTCAATTCCCCCAATCCATACTCCGCCCAACGGCGCGTTACCATCGCCGCCACATCGGGATCGGACTCTAAAACTTCCCCCCATTCGTGTTGGGTTTCCGGAGGAATTTTCGTCGTCGCATCGATTCCCATGCGCCCACCCAAACCGATTTTTTCGCTGGCAAAGTCGAGGGTATCGAAGGGAGTATCGGGCAGGATAAAGACATCGCGAGACGGATCGACTTTTGAACTCAGCGCCCAAACCACTTGACGCGGATCTCGGATGTTAATGGTTTTATCGACAACGATGACGAATTTAGTATAGGTGAATTGGGGAAGGGCGCTCCAAAAGGCGAGGGCAGCGCGGCGGGCTTGACCGGGGTAAGCTTTATCGATGGAGATAATCGCCGCTTTGTAGCTGAGGGCTTCCATTGGTAGGAAGAAATCGACGATTTCGCTGACTTGTTGCCGGAGGATGGGTGTATAGATGCGGTTGAGGGCAATTGCCATCATCGCTTCTTCTTTGGGCGGACGACCGCTAAAAGTAGTTAAATAAATGGGGTCTTTGCGGTGCGTCATGCAGTGGAAGCGAATCAGGGGCGAGTCTTCTACGCCGCCGTAATAGCCCATATGATCGCCGAAAGGGCCGTCGGGTAATATTTCACCGGGGGTAATCGTACCTTCGAGGACGAATTCTGAGTCGGCAGGAACTTCGAGATCGAGGGTTTTACATTTAGCCAGTTGTACGCCAGAACCGCCGTAGAGTCCGGCGAACAGCCATTCGGAGAGATCGACGGGGATGGGGGTGGCAGCCGCCATGATGATGAGAGGATCGACTCCAAGCGCGATCGCGATTTCTAATTTCTTACCGTTTTCGGCCGCCTTGCGCAAGTGTCTCGCCCCGCCTCGCACCGATAGCCAATGTACGGTCATGGTATTGTGCGATTGCAGTTGCAAGCGATATACACCGACGTTGGGCGTTCCGGTTTCGCAGTCTTTGGTAATGACGAGTCCGAGGGTGATAATTTTACCGGCATCGCCGGGATAGGGACGGATGAGGGGAAGTTTGTTGAGATCGAGTTCCTCATCTTTAACGATGACTTGTTGGCAGGCGGGGAAGAAGTCGCGTCCGGGTTTGGCTTTGACGACATCGAATAGAACTTTACCGAAATCGACAACTTGAGAGAGTTTTTTGGGGGGTTTGGGTTGTTGGAGGAGGGCGAGTTTTTTACCTAAATCTTCGAGTTCTTCCGGGCGTTCCATATTCATTGCCCAGCAGATGCGTTCGACGGTTCCCATCAGATTGACGGCGACGGGGAAGGATGCGCCCTTGACATTTTCAAATAAAAGTGCAGGGCCTCCGGCTTGTAACATTCGGTTGGAAATTTCAGCAATTTCTAAGTCAGAATCGACTAGAGTATTAATTCTCCGAAGTTGTCCTCGTTCTTCGAGTCGTTTGATGAATCCCCGCAAGTCGCGTGCCATAATCTTTAAGATTTATTAAGCCTTTAAGTTATATTGTACGATATCGGCTCGTTGGAGTGGCGCTGCGATTTGTTAAATCTGCTTCGTTATTTACTGCTCGCGATCGCTTATTTCGGGTTAGCCTTGGGGAGAATTCCCGGTTTTCGCCTCAATCGCGCGACGATTGCGTTAGTTGCTGCGGCGGGCGCGATCGCGCTTTCGATTCTCAGTTTAAAAGAAGCGTGGGACGCGATCGATGCTAACACGATTGTTTTCCTGTTAAGCATGACAATCGTTAACGCGCATTTGGGTTATTCGGGTTTCTTTCATTTTGCGATCGCGTTTCTCGTTCGCCATGCCAAAAGTCCCTTCGGTTTGCTCGTTATTCTCACCTTTGGTAGCGGAATTCTTTCAGCATTTTTCCTCAACGATACCATCGCCCTAATTTGTACCCCCTTAATCCTACAACTAACAGTATCCTTAAACCTCAACCCCATTCCTTACCTCTTAGCCCTCGCCGCCGCCACAAATATTGGTTCTGTTGCCACCCTTAGCGGCAATCCCCAAAATATTCTCATCGGCTCTTTTTCCCAAATCAGCTATATCGAATTCTCGCGCGCTCTTACCCCCATCGCCCTCATCGGACTCGCCATACAAATCATTCTTTTATGCCTTTTATATCCTGAAGTTCGCTCCTTTAAATCCCTTCCACCCTTATCCTCCCAAAATCATCACATTTATCGACCGCTATTCTACAAAACCTTAACCGTTACCATTCTACTCTTAATCGCTTTTATTTTAGGCTATCCCTTGGGTGAATCTTCCCTCGTTGCAGCGGCTGCCCTCTTAGTAACGCGCCGACTTAAACCCGAACGAGTTCTCAAACAAGTCGATTGGAACTTACTCGTTATGTTTTCCGGCTTATTCGTTCTCGCGGAAGCCACCCAAAAATTAAATATACTGCAAATCTTTACCCCTTTCTTCAGTCATTCGAGCGGCATCTTCAGCACCGTCGTTCTACTCTCCAACCTCATCTCCAACGTTCCCGCTGTTCTGCTGCTACAACCGCTAATTTTGCCTAAAAATACCCAAGCTTGGCTGCTGCTAGCTGCCGGTTCCACTCTTGCGGGAAATTTAACCTTATTTGGCTCCGTCGCTAACCTCATTGTCGTAGAAGCTGCGGCAAAAAAAGGATATACATTAACCTTCTTCGAGCATTTACGGTTAGGCTTACCGCTGACAGCAATTACTCTCGCGATCGCGTATTTCTTTATCCTGCACTCCTAAAAAATAATAGCAGCCGTAGGGTGCGTTATACCAGATTGATGTGAAGCTGCATAGAATGAAAAGTAGGGTGTGTTAGCGAAGCGTAACGCACCGCTATTCCGAAAATTTAGGAGAGTTAATTCTAGGCAACGTAATCTTAAATTGGTATTAGTGAAGCGTAACGCACCATTATGTGTACGGGTACTTCAGAGTCATATAATCTATGCAAAGTTATATAAAATTGGTATAATCTAGAAAGAATAGTTAATGAGTCCCGCTCTAATAAAAGGCGAAAACACTCATGCTCGATAGATCTATTCCTTTTGAGTTTCATCTGACAACGATTGACCTGCCCCTTAGTCGTCAAACTGAATTTATCCATTTTTGTTCCGCAAACGGGGCTAAAGCCTTAACCATCGAACTCGCACGAGGCGAACATCTCAAACAACCGATGTTAACCCAAGAAATTATTGCCAATGACCTCAATTTTGTTTTTTTCGTAGCAACAGAACTATCAAATCTTCTAACAGCGCAAAACTTCCCGATCGCGCGGCTTAAAATTGAAATCCCGTCCTCTCATTCCGAACTATTTCAAGATAGCGTTTCAACCTTTGAGCGATATTTTGAATGGCATGGCAAAATCGATTACACTCAAGTTGAAAAATTACATTTCCTCTGCGAAAGCCATCAAGTACATTTATCGCGGAACTCATTAGCCGGAGAACCGAAGACTCGCTTTATAACCTTACGAGAGTTTGGCAGTAAAAGCCAATTTGAAAACAGAATTGCAGCCCTACTCGGAGAACTCCAATCGGGCGGATGGAGCTTGTTGAAACAAATATCCGAGTATTGCGTTTACGACAATAATAAATTTTTAGATAACGGTTGGCTTCCTCAGTAATTTCTCAAACAATCTCAACAATGGTACTAACAGAACAACAACTTATCGAACTGAAAGCTCACGAAGCTTTTATTCGGAGAGCTTCTCAAGTTAATTTCCCTTTTATGCTCAAAGGTAGCTATGTCACTCGTCAGTATTTTTTCGACCCAAACGACAGAATTCCAGCCGACTTAGATTGGGTTTATTTGCATCCGTTGAACGATGCAAATACCGCAAGAGATGTATTAAATGAGTGGGTAACAGCAGTAACAGAACTCGAATCAAACGACGGCGTACAATACAGAAGCTTTAAGGAAAATGAATTTTGGCGCAGAATTGACTATGCGATGGCAGACGATTTTCCTACGGCTAATACAGACTTGCTATGTTGGGTAAACGGAGTAGAGATTGAATTTAGCTTGGATGTATCGTTTAATTTAGAGATTGAAGAATCGCCTATTCCGCTCATTTACGAACCGCTAGAAGGAGATGCGTTTATCGTTCCATATACAGTCCCATTAAGCTTACAAGTCTCTTGGAAAATCCATCAAACTTTAGTCAGACCGCGATTTAAAGACTTGTTCGATCTAATGTATTTAGTTCGACATCCCGATTTTGATGAAAAAGCCTTAACCGCAACCTTGCAAGCGCTGGTTAACGAGTGCCACGTCGATAAGGTGAATAAAGAAAAACTAGAATATTTTTTCAATTACAAACTTGCTAAGTTATTCGTCTATAAGACGATTGATGAAACTTGGGAAGATTGGCGAAATGAAAAAAGTTGGTACTCCGAACGGGCTGAGAATATTACCAATGCCGATAAGATACCAAAAGAGCTATCTCAATTTTTAGCAGAATTCCAAGCAGCTTTAGAAGGGGCGGGTTTAGATAAAACTGTGTTGGCTAAGCTTCCTAAAGCCGCCCGGAATAAGAGAGTCTTCTTTGATGGCTTGTTGGATTAAACTCGCGATCGCGTCAGTTAGGAGGGCATAAAAAAAAATGAAAGTTTCTAAGCAACTTGCAGAGTTTGTGGTTCCGGTAATATTCGCCCCTCGGCTTGATAACTTTCAATGAGTAAAGCCAGAACCTCTCGAGCATTCTTCAATGCTTCCTCATAGGTTTTACCGTGAGTAAAGTAGCGCTGAATTTCCGTTGAAAACTCCGGTAATTCCACCACGTAACAATTATCCTCATTAGACCAAATAATCTTAACCTGGTATTTAATCTGAGTCATTTCCTTCTTTGCCCTGCAATTGTTTCAACGCAGCATTGACTAGAAACTGGTATAGGACATTCGGTAGGTAGTAGTACATTGACAAGCTTAAAATTGGGGATAATTGTAGGTTGGGTAGAGGAACGAGACCCAACATCCATAAGCTTTTGTTGGGTCGCACTTCGCTTGACCCAACCTACAAAATTAAGCTTGTCAATGTAGTAGGGTGGGCAATGCCCACCCATCAAGACTTTCAGCTTTTAGTGCCGCTCACGATCGGGCAAGTAGCGCTATAAAATTTCGCGATCGGGACTGGGAACTTGTATAAGTCGGAGGATGAAAAAAAACGAAAGTTTCTAAGCAACTAGCAGAGAAAGTTTTTTTAAATCCCGAATTTTCCTAGGCATTCCGGAAGCCGAAAGGTTAAGCTTGTAGGTCTATTGTAGAGTGTTTTATCTTTACGCCTCATCGGGTGCGAGGGTTACAGCAAACCTTTATTTTAACCAAGTATGCTTATCATCGACAATATTATTAACGAATTTATTACCGCCGGATTGAATGCCGCCAAAAGTCAAGCCCAACGCAACGAAGGCATCCTCAAACTTCTCCACAAATTCAACCTCAAACCCAACGAACCGCCCGATACCTTTGAAGGCGTTTATGCCTATACCTTTATCGAATATAGCTACGGAACCGGCAAACCCAAAGCCATCCTCGAGCTTTTTCGCCACAACACGATTAAGGCTGCCTTTCAACAAGCCTTCGAGCGCGATAACCCCAACCTTTTGCTCGAAACGAGTGCTGAATTTATCGAAACATCGCCCGTTGGGAGAGAAATTCAAGCGCAGAATCTCGACTATCGGCGGGAACTGGCTGAGTTTAGCGCCTTGTTTATTCAAGTGGCAATGCGATCGCGCACCTTAACCGATACAATACGCGATCGCGCCACCACCCGACAAACGCGCCAACTCCAAAACCTCCAACAAGACATCGCCCACCTCCGCAACCAACTAGAACAACTCAACCCCGCCCAAATTCAAACCCAACTCGCCCAACTCGCCCAAACCTATCAAGCCAGTCTTCCGCCCGCCCCCGCGCGCGAATCCCAACTCGCCCGCGAAATGCGCGGTTGGTTTGAAGCGCTTCGCTACGACTTTGAACCCTACGAAAGCTGGGGCGACAGCCACTTTGAATGGATTCTCAACATTCCCGGGCGCAGAAGATTCGATCGCATTTTCGTGCGTGGAGTCGAAAGCGAAGCTACCCTCAAAGACTTCCTCGCCCTGCGCCAAGGCATGGAAACCCACAAAACCGACGAAGCGTGGCTTGTCGCCCAACGCCGCATCAGTCGCGCCGTCCGCGACGAACTCGACAAACCCGAACACAAAGAGCTCTTCGGCTACACCTTCGACGAACTCCTCGACGAAGCCGCCCAATTCGACGGTTACATCCGCTGGCTGGAAGAACAAATCCAATCTCGGCGCATCGACAAACTTTACGTCCCCCTCGCCTGCACTAAAGACGAAATCGATCCCCTCACCCAACAGCCCCTCGGCAAAAGTCGCTACGACGAGCGCGACGGCTGGATTAACGGTTACATCGATCTTTGGCTCGCAGATCCCGCCAAAGAACACCTCTCCGTCCTCGGCGAATTCGGCACCGGCAAAACCTGGTTTGTCCTCCACTACGCTTGGACTGCCCTGCAAAAATACCTCGAAGCCAAAAAACGCGGAGTCGAACGCCCGCGCCTTCCCCTCGTCATTCCTCTGCGCGACTACGCCAAAGCCGTCAGCGTCGAATCTCTCTTCTCCGAATTCTTCTTCCGCAAACACGAAATCCCGATTCCCAACTATTCCGCCTTCGTGCAACTGAACCGCATGGGGAAATTACTGCTGATTTTCGACGGATTCGACGAAATGGCGGCAAGAATCGACAAACAAGAGATGATTAATAACTTCTGGGAACTCGCACGCGCGATCGTTCCCGGAGCCAAAGCCATTCTCACCTGCCGCACCGAACACTTTCCCGAATCCCTGGAAGGACGCAGATTGCTTGGGGCAGAACTGCAAGCCTCTGCTGCCGCCCTTACCGGCGAAACGCTTCGATTTGAAGTCCTCGAACTGGAAAAATTCGACGACGCGCAAATCCGCCAAGTCCTCTCCCATCGCGCCAACCCCGCAACCGTCGAGCGCGTCATGGGCAATCCCGAACTGTTGGATCTCGCACGCCGCCCGGTGATGATAGAACTGATTTTAGAAGCCTTACCGGAGATTGAAAGCGGCAAACCCGTAGATATTTCCCGCGTTTACCTTTATGCCGTGCGGCGCAAAATGGAACGGGATATTAAATCCGAGCGCACGTTCACTTCAATGGCGGATAAGCTCTATTTCCTCTGCGAACTCTCCTGGGAAATGCTCTCAACAGACCGAATGAGCTTAAATTATCGCGACTTTCCCGATCGCTTGTGCCGTTTATTTAACTTAGAAGAGCAAAAAGATCTCGACCATTGGCACTACGACATGATGGGGCAAACGATGCTAATTCGCAACGCCGAAGGCGATTATAGTCCCGCCCATCGTTCCTTATTAGAGTTTTTCGTCGCCTACAAATTCGCTGCTGAATTAGGAGTATTAGCTGCTGATTTTGCTGAATTTATCCCCCATCAGTCCCCCCTTGTTAAAGGAGGAAGCCAAGGCAATTTAACCGATATTAGTACGACCGAAAACTTAATAGTCTCCCTTAGTAATCAAACCGGAAACTCAATAGCCCCCCTTAGTAAGGGGGGTTGGGGGGATCGATTCGCGACTCTCTGCGAAACTTTCGGCAAAACGCCCCTAACTCCCGCCGTCCTCGCCCTGCTTTTACCCATGTTGGAACCCGGAGAAACGACGACGGAAAGATTATTAGAAACAATTCGCGCAACGCGGGGCAAAACCGAGGAAGAAGTCGGTTATGTGGGAGGAAATGCGGCTACTTTGTTGGTGAAACTCAATTCTTCGGCGCTAGTCGGAGGCGATTTTAGCGATTGCATTATTTTAGGGGCAGATTTAGTTGATGCTAGCCTTCGTGGAACGAATTTTTCTGGTGCAAATCTTGCTCATTCGATATTTCCCAAGACGTTTGGAGCCGTTTTTACAGTAGCTTTTAGTCCCGATGGCGAACTACTCGCAACGGGCGATTCAAATTGTGAAATCAATGTCTGGCAAGTTTCGGGTAGTCAACAAGTTTTGAGGTTAAATGGACACACGGACTGGGTGCGATCTGTTGCCTTTAGTCCTGATGGCAAAATATTAGCAAGTGGGAGTTTCGATCGCACGATTAAGCTATGGGATGTTAAGACTGGAAAGTGTTTGCAAACTTTGCGCGGACATACAAAACGAGTAAATTCAGTAGCCTTTAGTCCCGACGGGACAATTTTAGCGAGTTCCAGCCGAGATAAAACAATTAAATTGTGGGATATCCTAAGCCGAGAATGTTCAAAAACGTTGTACGGCGCTCCTACAGGTACACCCTCTTTAATTTTTAGTCCCGATGGAAAGATTTTAGCGACTGGAAGTAATGATAAAACTGTCAAACTGTTAAATCCTATAACGGGTGAATGTGTAAGAACATTAGAGGGACATACAGGTAAAGTTAGAGCCGTAACTTTCAGTCCGGATGGGAAAACTTTAGCAAGCAGCAGCACTGATTTTACAATTAAGCTCTGGGATATAGCGAGTGGTAGTTGTTTACAAACATTGGCAGGTCATACTCATAGAATACGCTCTATTGCTTTCACTTCGGATGGAGAAACTTTAGTAAGTGGCAGTTACGATTGTACGGTTAAATTGTGGAAAGTACAGACGGGAGAATGTCTCAAAACTATAGAAGCGCATAGCAATCCTGTAAGAGCAATTGCCATAGCACCCCAGACGAATATTTTAGCAAGTGGTAGCGACGATCGCACAGTCAAGTTTTGGAACTTAGAAACCGGAAAAATTCTCAAAACTGTACGGGGACGATTGAGTTCTATCCGAACTCTAGTCATCAATTCAGAAGACACAACAATTATTACTGGAGACGAACAAGCGATTATCCGATTTTGGGATATCCGTAAGGGACAATGTTTTAAAACTCTAATCGGTCATAAAAGTAGAGTGCAATCAATTGCTCTTAGCTCAGATGGAAGAATGCTCTTAAGTGGAAGCTACGATCGAACAATACAACTCTGGAATCTACAAAGTAAACAACCTGTTAAAATGTTGTGTATAGATGGTTGCTCTGTCAATTCATTAGTCCTTAGCCCTGATAATTCTTTTCTTACTGTTGGTAGTGGTCATCGAGGATTTACACTGTGGAATCTCAAGAATGGTATTGGAGAATGTTGGATTAGCTTAAAAGAAGATAAGGAACAGGGACATACAGATTGGATTTGGTCGATCGCGATTTCTCCCGATGGTAGAATCTCAGCTAGCGGTAGCGAAGACCGAACAGTAAAATTATGGGATATTTCCCAAAAGATCTGCTTGATGACGTTGAGGGAACATACCGAAAGAATTTTATCAGTAGTTTTCAGCCCTGACGGAACAATTCTAGCTAGCGGTAGCGACGACAAAACTATCAAACTTTGGAATCCGCAGACGGGTCAATGTATCAAAACTTTAAGCGGACATACGCGCGGAATCAGTTCGATTATCTTTAGTTCCGATGGCTCAACTTTAATGAGTGGCAGTCAGGATTCTCTGATTAAAATCTGGGATATTGCAACGGGAGAATGCCGAGCGACATTGCACGGACATACGAATATGGTAAGCGCGATCGCGCTCTGCTCGGACGATCGCACTTTAGTCAGCGGTAGCTTTGATGAAACCCTGAAGGTTTGGGATATCGAAACGGTACAATGTTTAAAGACAATGAGTAATAAATCTTATGCAAACCTGAATATTACAGGAATTAAAGGATTGAGCAATGGTGAAATTGCAGACCTAAAAGCTTTGGGCGCAACAGAAAACTTATCTGACGAGATACAGATCTAATAGTAAAGCTAAACTTCAACTAAGGCAGAATGCTCTGCAATGAACTGCCGCAATTGAGGATATTCTGGCTGCGCTGCGTAAATTATAATATTGCTATCGAGTAACACTATTCAAGACCTTCAAATAGTACGCGATCGCGCCTAGTTTCTCGCTGCCATGCTACCGGATCGTTAATAGAACTTGCATCAGCAATTTCAGCCAATTTTTTCAAAGCTTCAACCATTTTAGCTCCTTGAGATTTCCGCTCTGAGCCAGAGACTTCTTCAAGGACAGTCACATGAACTTTAAAGATACGCTCTTGGGATCCCGGTTGCTCGTCAATCCATTCCAAACGATCTCCTTTTAAAACAGCAGCATAGGGGGTCAGTATCTTGTCGATAACTCCAGATCGATATCGACAATTATAGCGCTACTTGATACGTGAAGGTACGTTTCTAAAGGCTGAAAGTTCTAGCTGGTGGGCGCTGCCCATCCTACAAAATGTTTGCTTTGCATAAAATCAAAAGTAGGGTGTGGAGCGCGAAGCGTAACGCACCGTTATCCTGAGAATTGAGGAAAGTTGATTCTAGGCAACGCAATCTTAAATTGGTATGAGTTTTGTGAATTAAAATTTGTAATTGTACCTTATAACTGCAATTAACAATCTCATACAAATAATTTGCTTAAATGTACGATGAAAGAGTTGGCAATCTAGATAAAGTAAATTCAATGCTTACAAATACCGCTGTTTAAAAAAGTAAAACGGACTCAAGGCGCGACTCCAATAAATTTGTAACTCGCATTTTGCAACTAAATCAGTTTTAAGTTTGCGGCGATTTTTGAGATAATAAGACGCAGCTTTTAGCCAATTTCCAAGGACGGTACGCGCTAAAAGGGCGGGCTGCTCTGTCGGGCTTGCTTGCAGCAAACGCAGGGGATAAAAGCACAAACAAGAGCCGTGAATTAAGGAGAGTAAATAGTCTTCGCTGAGTCGGCTTGCTGGAATTTTATGATCGAGGTGGAGGTTAGGAGCGTACCAAATTTCCCAACCGGCTTTGTGCATATAAATCAACGGTTCCCAATCTTCGCCGCCGACCATCGATTTCCCCAATCTGCCTGCAAATAATGAGGGTTTACTAAAGCATTCGCGCCAAGCCTGAACGCGCGCGACTAATCCGGCTCCCGGTGGCAAACTTAATATTTTTGGGTTGTATTGTTGGGGCTGGGTGTCGCGTTCTCGGATAGCCAAAAAACCGATTATGTTCTCAAAATTTTCTGGCGGTGGGACTTCAAAGGCGGGATGAATTTGTCCGCCATAAGCACCTGCACGGGGATGTTCTCGACCAAAACTCAGGGCTTCAGCCACCCAATTCGGAGCGACTAAATTATCGTCGTCGATAAATCCAAGAAAGGTTCCTTTGGCTTCATTTATGGCGCGCTGGCGGGCATAAGCGAGGCCTTGTTCGGGTTCAAAATGATATTGTAAGGGAAAGGGATAAGACCAGTGAGTTTGAAATTCTTGGACGATTTGTGCTGTATTATCGCTACTGTTGTTATCAATAACGAGTATTTCCCAAGCAATATTTTCCGTCCCAATCTGTGCTTTCAGTTTTTCGATGACTTCGCTCAGGCGACTAGCACCGTTATAAGTGGGAATGGCTACGGTGAAATCCATTATCGTTTTAACGATTGTTTCCAGAGGTAAAAAGGACTGACAATACTACTGCGTAAAAATTCCATTTCGCAGGCGGCAACGGTATCGCGATCGAGTTGTTGGTGATGTTTTAAAAAATAGATTGTGGCTTTACCGATATCTCGAGCGAGACCGAGGGGAAATAATAGAGGTCTTTGCCAGGGTTTAAGGCGTAACATTCGGATGTAGTGGCGCGCGAGTCCGGTACTGCGCACGAGATAGAGGAGGTAATCTCGCGTCAGGCGATCGCGCGGGATTTGATGGTACAGTTCCATTTCGGGGTTGTACCAAATTTCCCAACCGGCATTTTGAATGTGCATGATGACTTCTAAGTCTTCGCTGTTGAGAATCGACTCGCGGGTTCGCCCGGTTAAAAAAGGTTTTTTCGGCGCGCAATCCTGCCAAACCTGACGGCGCACGACTAATCCGGCGGAGGGGGGCAGTAATTTCATCTGCCGTTGGTAGATGTGGGGCGCGGTTCCGCGTTCGACGATGGCGAGGAAAGTGGCGATGCGATCGAAGCCTTCGGGGGGTTCGATTTCATAGTTGGCGCGCACTCGAGAACCGTAAGCGCCAGCGCGAGGATGAGTTTTCCCGAAGTTAACCGCCGCTGCTACCCAGTGGGGATCGGGAAGGGTATCGTCATCGAGAAACCCAATAAGTTCGCCCCGAGCTTCGCGAACGGCTTTAATGCGGGCAAAGGCAGCACCTTGCTGCGGTTCAGTGGCAAACCGCAAACAAGAAGGCGCGGGCCAGGTTTTTTGGGCTTCGTGGAGGAGGGCTAGGGTATTGTCGGTGCTGTTGTTGTCGATCGCGAGGATTTCCCAGGATAACGATTCCGTCTCGACTTGTTGGCGCAGTTTCTCCAGGAGTATGGGTAAGCGCGTTACTCCGTTGTAGGTCGGAATGGCAACGGTTAGGTCGAGAGGTATCATGGCTATTCCAGGTTCCAAGCAAGGTTTGAGGCTGGCAATCGAGCAACTCTAGTTTCAATCTCTCGGAATGAGAGTATTTTTTAAGTCAAGCTGTCAACAATTTCTCGCAGGGACGCGATCGCTTGGCGCTGATATTCGCTGGTTTCCCGAGCGCTATTGCTCGCCTCAGAAATGGTATCGAGCTTGCTGTTGGCTTGACTGACGCGATCTTGCAGGGATTGTAAAATCTCTTGGGTACAATGGACGGCGGCCCAGAGTTCGGCGGTACTGATTTGTTGTTGCAACCAGTCTGCCTCGATCTGTTGCAGTTCTTGCTGCTGGCGATCGCGATCGCTCGTTTGTTCGGCTAGGGTTGCCTCGAGAGGCTGTACGCTGTCGCGCATTTCTTCGACTCGCGCTTGGCTGGCTTGCAGGCTTTCCTGCTGCTGTTCCTTCTGCGCTTCTAGCTTGGCTAGCACCGGTCTGAGGTCGATTTGCTGGCCCTCGCCGCTATCGGTTCCGGCAATTCCTTGTCGCCGTTGCAATACGCGCAAGTGCTGGCTTAAAATCGATTCGCGTTCTTGTACTTCGCGCCGCTGATCCACGAGAGCCGCATCGAGCATTTTATAGCGATCGCGCGCATCGCTCAGTTCTTGTTCCAGGTTGATGCGATCGTACTCGCTCGCATTCCCTAATTTCTGCTCTAACTCCTCAATTTCCTGCCGCTCTGCCGTTAATTCTTCTTCTTGCTCGTTGACAAATTGCGCGACTTGTGATAGGTCTTTCTGCAAAGTATCCGCTTTTTCTTGAAGTTCTCCCAGCGGCATTGTTTCCAAAGCGGCAATATCGACGACGGCTTGTTCGCTGCCGCTGGAAGCAGCACCGGCTGCCAAGCGGGAGAGCATTTCGTAGAGCGCTTGGGTCGCTTGCTGACCTTCCTGCAAAACTTTCAGCGATTCTTGTTCGATCGCGAAAGCTTTTTGCTTCTCCTGTAAAGCGCTGCGAGTCTCCTCGAAGGCAGCCGTCGTTTCCTGAAGTTTCTGACGGCGGTTGCTGAGGTCTTCAGCTTGGCGATCGAGGGCGGCTTGACTTTCGGTTGCGCGGGCGCGTTTGGCTTCTAAGTCCTGCCATTGCGCGTCTACGTCGGCTTGCTGCTCGCTAAAGAGGTCGAAGGTCGCTTCCAATTCGGCTTGCAGCGCTTCCGTTCCCCCCGTCGTCGTTTCCAGATAGGAGACTAATTCCAGAAGCCGAGCGGCGCGATCGCTATCCAACGCCGCTCCGGTTGCCGGTTGAACTTCGCCTTGTTGCTCCTCAAGCTTGCGCTGTTCGCCACGCAGGTGTTCCCAAGCTTGTTCGAGTTCGTTCGTTTTGCGGGAGAGTTCTTCTTGTAGGCGATCGGCTTCGGCTTTCGCCGCGTCTGCCGCTTGCAGCTTGTCCTCAACCCCTTGGACTTCTTCGCGGAGTTGTTCGAGTTGCGTCAGTTCCGCCTCCAACTCCATTTCTCGTTGATTCAACTCTTGAGCTTGAATCGTCAACGACTGATTCCAAGCCTCAATTTCCTCATCCTTCTCCTTTTGACCGACCAACAACTTCGAGAAATTCTCGAGCAAACTGACTAAGCTCGGCCCGCCCGGTTTCGGCGCGCCCTGAATGCGGTTGCCGCCGATCTCAACCATAACCAGAGCGCCATTTTCATAGCTCGCAACTTCCTCGCCCGGGACGATTTCCTCTCCTGGAACCGCGCTCCAAGTGCGATCGTTGCGCTGGCAAGCCAAGAGCTTAAGCTCGGTGGCTGCCTTGCCCATGAATCCACCTTTTTGCTTTCTGACTTCTGCAAGATACAGCACGCTGACGATCCCCTTGATGTATGCTGGATACCTAATACGTCAATAATGACTTACAAGATGCGATTTCAACCACCGACGGTTATTTACTTTAGGCAGCGGCACGATTTATTTTACTCAATCGGTGGGATGTGCGATCGTTCGCAGGAGCCGCAATCTTCAATTTAGCATTTCCCGGATTTGCAGCCAACGGTTGCTGTCACTTTTTCAGTTTTAGTTTCACCCGATCTTCAGAACGCCTTCAATTCTTCGTATGCAGGGAACCCTTAACGAAATCGATATCCGCAGTATCCTGCAACTGATTGAACTCGGTCAGCGCACGGGAGAATTATTCGTCGAAGCCCATAGCGGACTGACGAATACAGCGCTCGCCGAGTCGAATCGAAGCTTGTTGAGTTCGGGCGGTTTTGGATACCCTTCTCCTGCGCCGCAACCCGACGAACGATTCTGGCTGGTGTTCGCGATCGATGGGCGCATTGTCTACGCCGCCGATCGCAGTAACAACAATTTGCTGCGCCTGCGGGACTACCTGCGATTCTACCAAGTCGAATCCGCTCTCGACAGTACCCAAGTCCCGCTCCCTTCTGCCAACCCGCTCGAATACGCCTGCTTGTGGGGGTTAATGGAAAACCGCATCCTCACCCCCGCTCGAGCGCGAAACATTATCAAAAATACGATTGAAGAAACACTCTTCGACCTGTTCAATCTGCCCCAAGGAACGTTTAACTTTGAAATGGGTCCGGCCCTCGCGCCCCACTTAACCAGTTTAGAAATTAGCCCTTTGACCGCCAAAATTGTCAAACAAGTCCAGCAGTGGAAGCAATTTTATCCGCTGATTCAATCGCCCAATCAATGTCCGGTGGTTACGGATCGCGATCGGCTCCAACAGATTTTGCCCGAAACCACCCTCGCGAACCTCGAAAGTTGGGCTGACGGAAAAACATCGCTCCGTCAATTTTCTCGCTACTTCAACCGCGAATTACTGGCTGTGTCCGGAGCCATTTATCCCTATATCCAACAGGGCTGGATACAGATGTCTGATGGCTGTGATGGAATGCCTACCGCAGCGAGCGAAGCAGATCCCTTTGGAATTGCGCCCTTGCTCGTCCCCTCAGAACAAGAACCCCACCAGCGCGCGCCCCAGGTTGTTTGTCTCGACGACGATACGACGATTGGCAAAACCGTCGAATATATGCTAGTACCGAAAGGCTATCGAGCCAGCGCGCTTTGCGACCCGATCGAAGCGCTCAGCCAACTCTTTAGAGAACCGCCCGATCTGATTCTCTGCGATTTAGCCATGCCCAACCTCGACGGCTACGAAATTTGCGCCATGCTCAGAAATTCAAAAACCTTTCGCGGTACGCCGATTATTATTCTCACGGGGAAAGAAGGCTTTATCGATCGCGTGCGAGCCAGACAAGTCGGGGCGACGGATTATCTCACCAAACCCTTTGGCGAAGAAGAATTACTGATGCTCGTCGAGAAATATATTGGCTTGCCCGAGATAGCGCCTCCGCCCGTATTGCCCTCTGAGTGACTATCGTTCGGCTGGGGTGAAGGATTGATTGGAAATGAGAGATACTTGAGATAGAGTAAACACTCAGACGACACCGAATGGAGTATATCAAGCTTTAGCATAAGGGTAGTATCGGGAAGGGGGCTATGAGGAAAGTTTTAGTAGTAGAAGATAGCGTGACTCAGCGACAGATGATTTCCGAACTGCTCAAAAATAGCGGGCTAACGGTGACTGTGGCCAGTAACGGTGTCGAAGCCTTGGAAAAACTCCAACACTATACTCCGGACATTGTAGTGTTGGATATTGTCATGCCTCAAATGAATGGCTACGAAGTATGCCGTCGCATTAAAGCCGACAAAAAAACCGAGCATATTCCCGTCGTTATGTGTTCTTCTAAAGGAGAAGAGTTCGATCGCTACTGGGGTTTGAAGCAAGGAGCCGCCGCTTACATCGCCAAACCTTTTCAACCCACCGAATTAATCGGAACCGTCAAACAGCTACTGAGAAAGTAACGGGAGTTCGAGGAACGACGGGCGATCGCTGCGGCAGTTAGAGCGAGCCTCTACTTTGCGCCTCCAGTCTCTTTGAATCGCGTCTTGGAAATCGTATTTGAGCTTATGGTCAGCAATCCAGGTTTTACAGTAGGAAACGATCCCGATCTCTCCTCCGACATCGAACGCTTAGAAACCCCCGAAGGCGAGTTACACCTGCGCTTTTTTCTCGCCTCGGGCAGCGAGTTTGCTCTTTCGGCCAGCGGCATTAAGGAGGTCATGAACCAACCCCCCGATCGCCTGACTCCCATCCCCAATACGTCGCCGCTATTATTGGGAACGATCAATTTGAGAGGTCAAGTGATTTGGGTTGCCGATCTCGGTCAATTTTTAGGAGATCCCGTGGCGCTCAATACCCAAAGACAAGAAATCCCGATTATTGCCCTCGAAGACCAAGAAATTATCCTGGGATTAGCGATCGATCGCATTGGCGAGATGCAATGGCTCGATGTCGCTCAAATTCAAAGGCCTACGAACGTTCCCAATCATATGGCTCCTTTCGTGTGGGGCGAGTGGTCTTTTGAGGGCGAACTCGATCGCCCCCCTTTGCGCTTGCTCAACCAAGGCGCAATTTTACGCTCGGCCCGCTGGGCCGCTTGAGCGAAGACATGACTTTAAGCTCGCACCCCCCAACCGAGCGCCTCGTTAAGGAATGTTGCAACAGCCGCCAAAATCTTTAGAGTATAGAAAATTTCCGTCAGACTTCTTAACATGAGTGTTTAGATAGACGTTAGGACGCTCCATCTATACACCCTGACCCGAGGAAAATTATCAAAATGGCAAAGGAAAAGGACTCTGTTCCCGTCTCGCTCCTCACCCTAACCGCCGGACTTGCGATCGCGGGGATTAGCTTCTGGGTCGGACAAAATAACCACCTTCTCCCCGAACAAGTCTCCGGACAAGCGCCGCTCGTTGACGATCTCTTTAACATCATGGTCGGGATCGCTACCGCCTTATTTATTGTGGTAGAAGGCGCGATCGTCTTCGCTCTGGTGAAATTTCGCCACAAGAAGGGCGACGAAACCGACGGCCCGCCAATTGAAGGAAATTTCTCCCTAGAAATTTTTTGGACGGCGATCCCCGCCTTCATTGTCATCGGTTTGGGTCTCTACAGCGTGCAAGTTTACAACCAAATGGGCGGCTTCGATACCAAAGGCAACATGGCGATGGCCCACCACCACCATCACGCGCCCACGCAGGTCGCCAGTCTGCCCGGAACGACAAACTTGCTCGCCCAAGCAGAAGCCTCTGTCGATAATAGCGGTTACGGTCTCGTCGGCAAACCGGAACTCGGACAGTTAGCCCCAGATCTAGAAGTTAACGTGACCGGCTTGCAGTACGCTTGGCTGTTTAACTACCCCGACAGCGGCGTGACTTCTGGCGAACTCCACGTCCCCATCAACACGGACGTGCAACTCAATCTTTCCGCCCAAGATGTAATTCATTCCTTCTGGTTGCCGCAGTTCCGCATCAAGCAGGACGCGCTACCCGGAGAAACCAGCAAATTGCGCTTCGTCGCGACTAAACTCGGAACCTACCCCGTCGTTTGTGCGGAACTCTGCGGCGCTTACCACGGCGCGATGCGGACTCAAGTTATCGTTCACAGCGAAGAGGATTACGCAAAATGGGTTCAAGAAAATCAAATCGCGCAGCAGGCAGATAGCACGCGCGACGTTGCGGTCAATCCGAAAGAGATGACGGATGCCCAATATCTGGCCCCCTACGCCGAAGATTTAGGCGTAGATGCCGAAATGCTCGCTCGGTTGCACTAATTTCCTAAACTTGCTCCCGTTGAAAATAATTGTTACTCATGGCACAAGCACAAATTCCTCTAGATAAGCCGCCCGCCGCTGATGTCGGTCACGGTCATCACCCGGAACAGTGGAAATGGTATCACTACTTCTGGTACAACACCGACCACAAGGTCATCGGCATTCAATACATCGTTTTTTCCTTCGCCTTCTACCTGATTGCAGGCATGATGGCGTTGTTTATGCGGGCGGAACTGTATACGCCCGATCCCGACGTTCTAGACCCGACGGTTTATAACTCGTTCTTGACCAATCACGGAACGATGATGATCTTTTTCTGGGTCGTTCCGGCAGCAATTGGCGGTTTTGGGAATTATCTGGTTCCGATTATGATTGGGGCGAAGGATATGGCTTTCCCCAATCTCAACGCGATCGCGTTTTGGGTTAACCCGCCCGCTGGTGCATTTCTGCTCGCTAGCATCTTTATGGGCGGCGCGCAAGCGGGTTGGACTTCTTACCCGCCCCTCAGTCGCATCACCAACCCCAACGCCCAATCGTTGTGGATTCTCGCGATTGCTACGGTGGGAACCTCCTCGATTTTGGGGGCGCTGAACTTTTTGGTGACGATTTGGAAGTTAAAAATACCCAGTATGAAGTGGGATCAATTGCCCCTCTTTGTGTGGGCGATGGTCGCAACTTCAGCCTTGGCGCTGTTTTCGACTCCCGTTCTCGCGATCGGGTTATTCTTGCTTCTGTTTGATATTAACTTCGGCACTAACTTCTTCCGACCGGAGAACGGGGGCGATGTGGTCGTTTACCAGCATTTATTCTGGTTTTACTCGCATCCGGCCGTTTATCTGATGATTTTGCCGATTTTCGGCATCATGTCCGAAGTGATCTCCACCCACTCTCGCAAGCCGATTTTCGGGTACAAAGCGATCGCATATTCCAGTCTCGCCATCTGCTTCGTGGGTTTGTTCGTTTGGGTTCACCATATGTTCACCAGCGGCACTCCGGCTTGGATGCGGATGTTCTTCACTATCTCCACTCTCATTGTTGCTGTTCCGACCGGCGTAAAAATCTTCGGTTGGGTCGCGACGCTCTGGGGCGGTAAAATTCGCTTGAATAGCGCTTTGTTGTTCGCCGTCGGTTTGCTGGCGATGTTTGTAATGGGCGGTTTGAGCGGCGTAACCCTCGGAACTGCGCCCTTTGACCTCCACGTTCACGATACCTACTACATCGTCGCTCACTTTCACTACGTTCTCTTTGGCGGTTCCGTTTACGGACTCTACGCGGGGATTTATCACTGGTTCCCGAAAATGACCGGACGGATGCTTAACGAACCTTTGGGTAAAGTTCACTTCATTCTCACCTTTATCGGTACGAACTTAACCTTCTTGCCCATGCACGAACTGGGTTTGCAAGGAATGCCCCGCCGGATTGCGATGTACGACCCCAAATTTGAATCGATTAACCATATTTGTACTTATGGTTCGATGATTTTGGGATTCTCGATTTTGCCTTTCATCGTCAATATTATTTGGAGTTGGAGTAAAGGTCCTATTGCCGGACGCAACCCTTGGCGTTCTTTAACTTTGGAATGGCAAACCACTTCTCCGCCAGCCATTGAAAACTTTGAAGAAGAGCCGATCATGTGGGCTGGGCCTTACGATTACGGCGTAGATACCGTCATGGATGATAGCGAACAATCAGTTGCAGAAATGCTAGCGACTGTTAAGGAAGAAATGAAGTAAAACTTAGTTAGTTTTCTTTAGTTCGTCCCCCAAATGTCTGTGGCGATAACTTTCAAGATTGACAAGCGGGATAATATCTAACTTATTCTCGCTTGTCACAAATTTATCTCAGTTAAGGATTAAAGAAGTAGAAGTCATGCAAACTGCGATAGAAACTACTAATAATGATGCGGTGGCAGAGGCTGCCGAACAAGAAGCGATCGAACATTCAGCCCACGAAGATTATCGACTCTTAGGGCTAACTATTTTCTTAGCGTCTGAATCTTTGATGTTTTTGGCGCTCTTTGCTTCTTACTTAATTTATCGAGGCGCTCACCCCGTTTGGCCGCCGGAAGGAACTGAAGTCGAACTCGTCTTTCCGGCCATTAATACCGTTATTCTGGTATCGAGTAGCTTCGTGATTCACCAAGGCGATGTTGCGCTGAAGAAGAACGATGTTAAAGGATTTCGGTTGTGGTATGCCATCACGATTTTGATGGGGGCGATATTCTTAGGCGGACAGGCTTATGAATACATGACGCTCGGTTATGGCTTGTCTACGAATATCTTTTCAAGCTGTTTCTACTTTATGACGGGGTTCCACGGACTGCACGTTTTTGTGGGACTGTTGTTAATGCTGGGGGTTCTGTGGCGATCGCGCCGTATGGGTCACTATAATGCGACTAAACATACCGGCCCGGAAATGGCGGAAATTTATTGGCACTTCGTCGATGTAATTTGGGTCGTTTTGTTTACCTTGCTCTACATTCTGACCCATCTTTAAATCGAAAAAATCTAGGTTTTTTCTCTCGATTTAAACCTTGACAATTAACCCGATTTCTGCACTAAATATGGTGTTAGAAATCGGGTTTTATCGCTTTTAGAAAAACGACTTATTCAATATCTTAAGGGTGCCTAACGGGACTCGAACCCGCTAATAGCCAGCTTCACAGGCTGGTGTCTCGACCACTTCGACTTTAAGCACCATCAGTGGAGTCGATCGGACTTGAACCGATAACCTCGTCCTTGCAAGGAACTTGCTCCGCCATTAAGCTACGACCCCGAGGCAGGAATGGCAGGATTTGAACCTGCATGGAACCGTTTAGAAGACGGTTGCCTTATCCATTAGGCGACACTCCCATGATTGGTAGTCCGATCGGAATCGAAACTATAACAAGAGCGCTTGTAGGGGGCTTGTTCTTCCGTTGAGCTACAGGACTATAAGAGCGATCGATGGGACTCGAACCCATGCGCTGAGTGTGGCGCACTCAGATGCTCGCCGCTACATTACGATCGCTTTTTTGGAGCGATTGCCTTACGGCATCCTCAAGCGATCGACGAGACTCGAACTCGTGTCTCCTGGTTGGAAGCCAGGGGTGCTTGCCACTGCACCACGATCGCGAGAATGATTGGACTCCAGGGTGGGAATCGAACCCACGAATAGTCGGTTTTGCAAACCAACGCCTTCCCACTTGGCGACCTGGAGATTTGGTGGAAACGTGGGGAATTGAACCCCAATCGGTGCAACCGTCCGTTTGTTGGTTTCGGAGCAAGTAATGCCAATTCGTTCCCAGGAGCGAGGATGACAGGGATCGAACCTGTGACCGCTTGTCTCGGAAACAAGCACTCTGTCCATCTGAGTTACATCCTCATTGGAAGCATCGACGGGAGTTGCACCCGCTTCTCCATGCTTGAGAGGCACGGCGACTTCTCTAGTCGTCCACGATGCTACAAGGCGGGGATGATGGGATTTGAACCCACGAGCTTTCGCAGCGGGCGCACGACGCTACACCCCCAAAGGTGGCGATTGAGTTGTCTAGGTTCAGAAGGGTGACTACAGAACCTTTGCAATCATCTGTAGCACCTATATTACATTTATATCTTGTCATACTACAGAATGTCAAGTAGATACTACAACTAATTTTCCCGTAGGAGGGCAGATGGAAAAGAAAGGGAAAGTAGCGACACTCACGCCAGTCAGAAAGTCTGCCCCCAGCACAGCGATCGGGAGCCGGGATGTGGTTTTCCCTGGAATCAATAAGGGATAACGGGCGCGAGCGAAATCGCCCTCCTCAGTTTTCAATAATTTGTAGTATGCCCTTGACAACTTGTATTACTCTAGAGTATGATTGTAGTATGACAGCGACAGCCGTAGTAACAAGCATCGGGATGTAATTCAGCGGTCAGAAGCCTTGGTTTGGGACTAAGGAGTCGTGGGTTCAAATCCTACCATCCCGACATTTGCCCTTGTGACGGAACTGGCAGACGTGCTGGTCTTAGAAACCAGATTGTGTGGGTTCGACTCCCACCAAGGGTATTATGCTCCCGTGACGGAACTGGAATACGTGCTAGGTCGAGAGCCTAGATTGTGCAGGTTCAAATCCTGTCGGGAGTACCAAGCACCGAAGGCGGAAGTGGTGGACGCGCACGCCCGATAAGCGTGTTATTAGCAGGTTCAACTCCTGCTCGGTGTACTATCTTAACTTTTAATTGGGTGAAGTTTGAGGCGCAATTCCCCCTAAATATTCTTCGATACGCGCTCTGGCTTCAACCAAAAATTGCCGCTCTAACCTCGATTTGGGGTTTGCTTAATCTTGCCAAGTCTTCAATTGCAAATAGACCAAAATTAGCGCGATCGCGAGTAAAATCGTTGCCGCCGCCGCCGCGTAGCCAAAATCGAACAGCGCAAACGCTTGTTGATAAATATAGTACACCAAAATATTGGTCGAATTTAACGGTCCGCCGCCGGTAATCGCATACACTTGCTCGAAACCTCGCAACGTAAAAATTGCCGTTGTTACCGCCGCAAAAACTAACGTCGGACGCAATCCCGGTAAGGTAATATGCCAGAACTTCGCTCGCGCATTCGCGCCATCTAATTCTGCTGCTTCGTAACGCGATTGAGGAATAGCTTGCAATCCTGCTAAAAAAACGACCATATTAAAACCGATTTGCTTCCAGGTACTTAATAGGATTAAAACCGGCATCGCCCAAACCGTACTACTCAACCAGGGAATCGTTGCAAAGCCTATTTTACTCAGCAGCCCATTGACAGGGCCATCGTCTTGAAACAGCCACCGAAAGCCCAAACCCACCGCTACAATTGAGGTAATTGAAGGGATGAAATAAGCCGAACGGAAGAAACCTCGCAATACAATTGCTTCGTTTAACAGTACCGCCAAAAGTAATGGAATTACCAGGCTGGGAATGAGGGTTGCGATGGTAAAATAAAGAGTATTTCCGATAACTTGTAAAAAGTCCGGGTCTGCCAATAAACGACGGTAATTTAATAAGCCAATCCACCGCAATCCTTCTTGGGTAAAACTTCCCGTTGTAAAGCTCAAACCGACTAAGTAGACAATCGGAAATAACAGGAAAATTCCGAGCAATAGCAATGCAGGCGCTAGGAAAAGCCAAGCTGCAAAACCGTCGCGATCTAACCATTCACTACGCTTCATTTTTGTTTTATCCTAACAGTTGATAGCGCTCGATATTCGGCCCCGACGCGACTAAACCTTGGACTTGATGCAACGCTGTTTGGATGTGGGCGCTTGCTAAATGCGATGCTAGTGCTGCTTCTGATTCCCACTCTTCCACAAAGGTGAAATCCGTCGGATTGTCGAGATTTTGTAGCAAATCGTATTGTACGCATCCCGCTTCTTGATGCGTTGGCTCGAGAAGTCCAAGCAGCAGGGTTTTGAGTTCTTCAATCTTATCGGGATAGGCGCAGAGGCGCGCAACGACGCGAAGGTTTGTATTGGACATAAGGAGCGGTAATGAGGTATGAGTAGTGAGCGATATAAGGAACTGCGATCGAGACAATGGAGCAACTACAAGCGCTAATTTTTGATGTGGATGGTACGCTGGCGGATACGGAACGAGACGGACACCGCCTAGCCTTTAATCGTGCTTTTAGGGAAGCAGACTTGGATTGGGATTGGCCGATTTCATTATACGGGGAGTTGTTAGAGGTTGCGGGAGGAAAAGAACGGATTCGCGCCTATTTGAAGCAATACCGCCCCGATTTTCAGATTGGGGAAAATCTCGATGATTTTATCGCTAAATTGCACGCGCGGAAAACGAAATTTTATCAAGAATTGTTGGCCGCCGGGGAAATTCCATTGCGTCCGGGGGTGAAGCGGTTAATCTTAGAGGCAAAGTCGCAAGGGGTGCGTTTAGCGATCGCGACAACCAGTGCTTACCCCAATGCAGTAGGATTGTTAGAAAAACACCTCGATCCTAACTGGTTTGAAGTTATTGCAGCGGGCGATATCGTCGCCTCGAAAAAACCCGCTCCTGATATTTATTACTACGTCCTCGAAAAGATGGGATTAGACGCGAAAGATTGCTTGGTTTTTGAAGATTCCTACCAAGGATTTGCGGCAGCAAAAACAGCGGGTTTAAAGTCGATTGTTACCGTCAATCATTACACGCAACACCAAGAGTTTGCAGAAGCGTTATTAGTGGTGGATAATTTAGGAGAACCCGATCGGCCCTGTACTGCGATCGCGGGGGTGCTTGAAACGTTCGATAAAAGCTATCTAGACTGGCAATCTCTCGTGCATTTGCATCAGCACGGCGTTTGATACGATTAATATATGATTAATACCAATTTAAGATTACGTTGCCTAGAATCAACTCTCCTAAATTCTCAGGATAGCGGTGCGTTACGCTTCGCTAACACACCCTACTTTTCATTCTATGCAGCTTCACATCAATCTGGTATAAGAACGCTCGTTTCTTGCCTCGCCCCTGCTGTTGAATAGAATTCACTAGATATGAGTATGAGTTATTGTCTGAATACTCAATGTTTGCAACCGAACAATTCTCCTCGCAATCGTTTCTGTAACCATTGCGGCAGTAAACTTTTATTGGGCGAGCGTTATCGGGCAATTCGCAGACTCGGACAAGGTGGTTTTGGTCGCACTTTCCTAGCAGAAGACGAACAAAAACCCTCAAAACCGCGCTGTGTTATTAAACAGCTTTACTCCGAGCAGTCGGGAAATGTCTTAAAAGTGAGTGAGTTATTCGCTGCTGAAGCAATTCGTCTCGAACAGTTAAGCCAGCACCTACAAATCCCCAATCTTTATGCTTATTTAGAACAAGATGGTTATCAGTATATTATTCAGGAGTTTATTGACGGAATTAATTTAAAAGCTGAATTAGAGCGAGATGGTAACTTTTCCGAACTAGCAGTCCGAGAACTCCTATTAGAATTACTGCCAATCTTGCAATTTATTCATAAAAATGATGTGATTCATCGCGATATCAAGCCGGAGAATATTATTCGTCGGACTTGGGATAATCGCCTTTTTTTGGTAGACTTCGGTGCGGCCAAGAAAATTTCCAGTACGGCTTTAGGGAAAACGGGAACGGTTATCGGCACAGCCGAATATATTGCGCCCGAACAACTTAAAGGTAAAGCCGTCTTTGCGAGCGATATTTACAGTTTGGGGGTGACTTGCCTGCATTTGTGGGTGGGAATTTCTCCTTTCGATCTCTACGACATTCAAGAGGAAGAATGGATTTGGCGGCAGTACCTAACCGAGCCACTTAAAAGCCAACAGTTAGGGAAAATCCTCGATAAAATGGCGTGCAATTCTTTAAAGGAGCGTTATCGCTCGGTAGAGGAAATCCTTGAAGATTTAGCAGCCGAAAGTTCAGCCCCTAGCTTCTCTTCTTCGTCTCCTCCAATCCCGATCGCGCCTTCTTCCCGTCGTCCTAATTTTGCAGCGATTAATACCCTTTCCGGTTCAAAAGGTTCGATCTTTTCCGTCGCACTTAGCCCCGATGAAGAGAAAGTTGCGAGTGCGAGCGCGAATATTTTTAGTTGGTTTTCGGGGAAAGATAATACCGTTCGAGTTTGGGATTTAGCAAGCGGACAGATTGAGAAAACATTGGAAGGACATTCGGGTCATGTTTTAGGGGTTGATTATAGCCGGGATGGGGTATTAATTGCAAGTTGCAGCAACGATAAGACGATTCAAATTTTTGATGCAAAAACCGGCTCAAAACTTCACACACTTCTCGGTCATAAAGCTCAAATTAGTTCGATCGCGTTTAGTCCGGATAGCTCGAGTTTAGCGAGTTGTAGCGATGATAACACGGTGAAACTATGGAATCCGCGATCGGGTCAATTAATCGGCACTCGGGAAGGGAATAGCGATTGGTTTTATTCCGTCATTTTTTCTCCGGATGGGCGCTATCTGTCTAGCGCGGGTTGGCGCTGCAATATTCGAGTTTGGAATCTTGTGGAAGGCGGTTTAGCCCGAAATATTGAGGACGCTCATTCCTCTCAAATTCGCTGTCTGAGCTTTAGTCCGGATGGAAAAATTTTAGCGAGTGGCAGTGCCGATCGCGCGATAAAATTATGGGAGGTTGAAACGGGAAACTCGCTCCAAACGTTAATCGGTCATAACAACACGGTTCTCGCGATCGCGTTTAGTCCGGATGGTCAACTTTTAGCCAGCGGCGGCCAGGATAATGTTATCAAACTTTGGGCGGTTCAAACGGGCGAATTGTTACAAACCTTAGAAGGACATACCAGTTGGGTTCGTTCTGTTAAATTCAAAGCAGATGGAAAGACGATAATTAGTGGCGCGGATGATGCTAAAATTAAAATTTGGCAATCGAGTTAATAGATGATTTATAGCAGTTTTAGAGCGTAGAGACGTTGTATACAACGTCTCTACGGGAAAGGCAATTATCAATTAATTTAAAGTGATAAGTGAAAGGTTGAAGGATTTTTCTAGCTGTTAGAAACGGTTCAAAAATGCTGAAAACCGCGCTCTAAACTTAAAACCTGTCGGGGAATGTTCCCTTGCGAATCGATCGCGATAACCTCTCGATGTGCGACAATCTTACCGATTACCGTCGCCGGACTTCCTAAACCTTCTACCAATTGCGCTGCCCTCGCCTCGGGCAAACAGAGAATTAACTCAAAGTCTTCGCCACCGTATAGCGCCCATTCTAACGCCCGCTCTCGCCCCATCCACCCTTCCAATCCCGGCGGTAGGGGAATCGCGCTTAAATCCAACTCTGCCCCCACCCCCGAAGCGCGGCAAATTTGCACCACCGCATCCGCTAACCCGTCGCTGCTATCCATTCCCGCACTTCTACCGCCAACGAGTTCGGTTAAAATCGGTACGACATCCAATCGCGGTTTTGGGCGTTGGTGAGCGAGAATGAAAAGATCGCGATCGCGCGCCGATAAATTTTGCCCCAACTCTGGATGCAACAATAACTCTAACCCCGCCCGCGAAGCCCCATGATAGCCCGTCGCGACAATCGCATCTCCCACGCGCGCGCCCGAACGCCGTATCGCTTGCTGCGGTGACACTTGCCCGAAAGCCGTAATAGAAACAGTAATAACAGGAGAACGACAGAGATCTCCGCCAACAATTGCCGTATTAAAAGACTTTAAGCAAGCTTGCAGTCCTTTGTACAAACTCTCTACCCAATTTACGGCAATATCGCCCCGCAACCCCAAACCGACAGTAATCCCTAACGGCGAAGCGCCCATCGCTGCTAAATCGGATAAATTCGCCGCCGTCGCCCGCCAACCGACATCTTCCGGAGTTGTCGTCGCATCGCTAAAATGAACGTTTTCCACCAAAACATCGGTAGTAACGACGAGGGATTTTCCCGGAGTTAGGGCGATAATAGCAGCATCATCGCCGATAACCTCCGTCGGACAAAAGCGCTGCACGCGCTGCAACAGTCCTTGTTCTCCAATCTCGCCTACCGTTATTACACTCATTCCGTAATTCGTAATTCGTAATTCGTAATTCGTAATTCACCCTTCAGCATTCATAATTTATAATTCATTCCTGAAAGTCGTAAAGAATTTCGTCCGGTTCGTCGTCAATATCATCCTCTGAACAAAGAAAGGCAAAGGTTGCTGAGGATCGAGGTAGGGGAGGCGGAGCGGGATTGCTCGCTGTTGTGGGATATTGAGGTGGTAATGGAGGTAATAATGCGATCGAGGCGGTTAAGCGATCGACTTTTGCCTCGAGTTGCTGTAACTGTTCTTGGGTTGCATAGCCAGGACTGTTGCCCTGGGCGGCAAAAAATTGTTCTAAAATGCTGAGTATTGCCGAAGCTGGGGAATCGATCGCGTGTTGCTGTTGGTAGGCTTGGAGCGAGCGAGCGAGCGGTTGTGGCAGTTCTAGAGAAATAAAGGAGGAGCTAGTAGGATCCATAGCGTACCGTTGTCAGTTTACCTATTATTGTGGCATACTCCCACCCTTATGGCTTCCAGTCCTTGCTTGGAGAGCTTTTAAAGCTTTGAGTGAAGTTGACGACGCGGTGTCTTTCTTCGAGCGCTTCGCGATCGCACCGAACTGCTTAAATTCTAACCCGACAAAAAAATTTTCTCGAATGTTCCCGCAAACCAAGCGGTTTTGCTAAAATAGCTTGCGTCATTCAGCCAGGAAGGGATTTTGAGCCAGTCGATAGATATCCCAAAAATTGATACCCTCGCTCGAGAACTTGCAGCTATCCAGCAAACCAGTTCTAAACGAGTTGCGCTTCTCGGTTCCCGCCACGTTCCCATCACTCACCAGAATTTGATTGAAATGATGAGTTATGCGTTGGTGTTAGGGGGAAATCAGATCATCACCTCTGGTGCAACGGGAACTAACTCCGCTGCTATCCGGGGTGCGATGCGCGCCGATCCGAATTTGTTAACCGTGATTTTGCCCCAAAGTTTAGAACGCCAACCGCTAGAGTCTCGCAAGCAACTCGAGCAGGTGGTTCACTTAGTCGAAAATCCCGATAACAATAATCTCTCTTTGGGCGAAGCCAGTGCATTGTGCAATCGCGAAATTGTTTCCCGCTGCCAGCAACTCATTTGCTTTGCCTTCCACGATAGCGCCACATTATTGCAAACTTGTCAAGAGGCAGAGGCAGAAGTCAAAGTCGTGACGCTGTTCTACTTTGATTAAATCTGCCGCGCCCGTCAAACAAATCGCAAAGCATCCTCGCTCTTCCCCCTATATTAATGAGGGGGATAAGAGAGGGAGCATCAGGGTGACTTCACTTGTTTAAAACCCGTTATAACTGATAGCTATTCACAATTCTCTGTTTGTCGATCGCCAATAATCAATCACTCTTATGGCTTCTACTTATTCTTTTGACATTGTTAGCGATTTTGACCGCCAGGAAATGGTCAATACAGTCGATCAAACGGCGCGCGAAATTCAGAGCCGCTACGATCTTAAAGACACGAAAAGCACTGTTGAGCTTGGGGAGGATAAGATATCGATCAATACCGATAGCGAATTTACCCTCGATGCTATTCACGGCATTCTTAGAGCGAAGGCAGCGAAACGAAATCTTTCCCTGAAAATTTTTGAGTATGGAAAGGTGGAGTCGGCGAGCGGCAGCCGCGTTCGTCAAGAGGTCGTTCTTAAGCGCGGAATCAGTCAAGAATTAGCCAAGAAAATTAGTAAGTTAATTCGCGATGAATTGAAAAAGGTTCAGGCTTCGATTCAAGGGGATGCGGTGCGCGTTTCGAGCAAGTCGAAAGATGATTTGCAAGAAGTGATTCAATTACTGAAGCAACAGGATTACCCGGCTGCACTTCAGTTTACGAATTATCGTTAATTTGTACTCGAGCGAGTTTTGAAGAATTATTGAAAATAGGCTTGCCAAGCGCGCCATAGGGAGTAAACGCTCAACAAAGCTAGGAGAGCGCAAAAACTGAAGTTAACGACGCGATCGCGCAATTTCGGCAGAAAGCGCGTACTAATTTGCGCCCCTAGCAATCCGCCAATTCCTAATACCAATCCGGGGAACCATAGCACGTTCCCCCGCCAAGCATGGCCGATTACCGCAGAAATTGAAGTCATTACGATTACGCCTAAGCTGGTTTGAATTGCAACTTTAATTTTTTCGCCGAGGAGAAGCATTTGTAAGGGAACCATAATGACACCGCCGCCGATTCCGAACAATCCTGCCAGCAATCCCGCCGTGCCGCCAGTTCCCAATCGAGCTAGGGTTGGATTAAAAGTCGGGGTAACGGGCGTATCGCGATCGCGAATCAACTTTTTACGAAATTGGACGAGAAAGATATTGAGAATTAAAAAAATGCTAAAAGCACTCAAAAGCAGATATCCCGGCAAAATACTGCCCAAATACGCGCCGATTTGAGCGGTGACAAGAGACGGCAAACCGAGGAGAAGAACGCGCTGGCGATCGAGGTATCCCATGCGCCAATTTTGTAGGGTTCCGGAAACAGAAGTAAGGACAATCGCAAGATTGCTGGTGGCTGTTGCTTGCACGGGTTGAGCGTTCAAAGCGACGAGAATCGGAACTAACACCGTTCCGCCCCCAATTCCAAGAATTCCAGCGAGCAAACCCGAAATAAATCCTCCTATAGCCAACAGCCAAATATTATTAATGGATAATTGATAATGGATAATTGATAATGGATAATTGATAATGGATAATTGATAATGAGTTAAGCTTAGACTCAGCATTTTTGCCTCAAGAGGGTTATTATCGAACTAATCTTTCAACCACTTTATCCTCATCGCTCATGGCTCGCATCAATCCGTATACGCTCCAAATGCAAGTTAGCCGAATGTTTGAACAAGGGCAAGCTTTTTTCTGCACGATGAAAGTGCAAGATTGGTTGCGAGAGCGCAATGAAGATCCAAATGCTTATGATATTCTTTTTCACGAACATCCCGCGCCGCCGGGATCGGGGTTAGTTAAGGTCGTAGAAATTGAGTTGAAGCGCAAGGACGGGCAGCCGGTGGATTCGTGGTTGCAGGAAGAAGTCAACCGCCACGCTTAAGCAAAGAGAGAATCGCGAATAATGAATAAGGAATAATGAATAATGAATGGGGAATAATGAATAATAAACCCTTAAACGACTGTTAGAATTTCTCTCTCACCCAGTCACCCAGTCCCCTCGTCACCCCGTCCCCCAGTCCCCCCGTCACCCCCTCACCCCCTCCCCCCCTCGCTAACGACTGGAGGTTGAAAAATTAACGATCGCGGCTGCGAAGTTGTTCGGTACGCACCGAAAGTTCTAGGTTGCGATCGCCGCGTTGTAACTTAAAGCGCAACGTACTGCCCAAACCGCTTTTTTCCACGATATTCTGTAACTGGTCTGCCATCGTTACCCGCTGTCCTTCAACTTGGGTAATGACATCGCCGCGCTGAATTCCGGCGCGTTCTGCGGGGGTATCCGGCAACACCTGCACCACGAGTACGCCGTCAATTTCGGGTAGGCGCACCGTAGAGTTAGGATCGCGGTTGCTTTGTTTGGCGAGTTCGGCGGTGAGGTTCGTCATTTGAATCCCGACGAAGGGGTGCGGAACTTCTTTGCCTGCGGCTAAAGCATCCTTGAGTTCTTTAGCTTTGTTAATGGGGATAGCAAAACCAATACCGCTAGCGTTGGGGCGGATGGCGGTATTAATTCCGATGACTTCGCCGCGATCGTTGAGTAATGGGCCGCCGGAGTTACCGGGGTTAATCGCTGCGTCGGTTTGCAGGAAGTTAACGCGCTTGTCGGGGATGCCAACCGCTGAAGAGGAGCGATCGAGGGTACTAATAATCCCCAAAGTCACGGTATTATCCAATCCTCCGGGGGTTCCAACCGCGATCGCCCAATCGCCGACATACACCTCGGAAGAATCGCCCAACGGCGCGACGGGCAAAGCACCGCCTCGGTTATCGATTTTCACCACAGCGAGATCGGTTACTTCATCGCTTCCGCGTACCTGTCCGGAGACGGTGCTACCATCTTGAAGCTTGACGGTGACTTTATCCGCGCCAGCAACAACGTGGGCGTTAGTGAGGATAAATCCCTCGCGATCGATAATAAAACCGGAACCTTGCCCCTGAATTTGTCGTTCTTGAGGCATTTGACGGGAAAAATTATCCCCAAAAAAATCTCTAAAAAAAGGGTCTTCAAAAAAGGGGCTTATTGGAGGTGCGGCTATGGTTCGTTCGGTATCGATGCGAACAACCGCAGGGCCAGTTCTCCGTACCGCATCCGCTACGAAGCTATGAGAGGGCGGCGGAAGTTGTGCCGTCTCTCGCGCGACGGTAGTAGCAGAATTGAGGACATTCGAGGACTGTCCGGGATCGGCTTGCGATGAGGAAACGCGCAAGCCGCCAAAAGCGATCGCTACGCCCAGAATGAGGGCGATAAGGTGAGTGCTGAATCGACGCATAACAGGAGAACGCATAACGTTTACTAAGCAGACGAGAATCGGACGAAATTTCTCCTCTTTTTCCAGGTTGACACTCCCCGCACTCTCTGTAACGGGGATTCCTGATTCAGCGAGACAACTTACCAACTAGACTTACATCTACTTGGCAGAGGTCGAACTCTCCCCAGGCGTTGATTTGGGTATGCCCTACCCTATTTATGCCTCTAGCTAAGATATTCAGTGCCGCATTATGGTCGCGGTCTAGTACAGTGCCACAATATCCACAGCGATGAGTTCGTTGACTCAATGTTTTAACAACTTGCTTACCGCAATTTGAACAATTCTGGCTTGTATATTGGGGAGGCACTGCAACTGTTACCTTGCCAAATACCTTACCAAAATACTCAACCCATTGCCGGAACATTGACCAACTCGCATCGTTGATAGACTTAGCTAGCTTGTGATTCTTGACCATGTTCCGCACTTGCAGGTTTTCGTAGGCAATCAGGTCGTTAGACCGAACTACGCACCTTGCCGTCTTAACGGCAAAGTCTTTACGCTGCCTGCTTACTTGCAAGTGCTTCTTGGCTAAGCGCTTAATTGCTTTTTTGCGGTTAGCCGATCCTTTCTTCCGCTTAGAAACTTGGCGCTGTAACTTTTTGAGTTGACGTTCCGATTTTCTAAGGTATTTAGGATTCTCGACAACTTCACCATTGCTATCAGTGTAGAAATGGTTGAGTCCAACATCTAACCCGATAGTGGTTTTTGAGGGTTCAATCTCTTCTCTACGCTCAACATCAACGCAGAACTGAGCATAGTAACCATCAGCCCGCTTTACCAGTCTAATGCGCTTAATCTGCTCGACTTGATAGAAGCTAAGATCGCGCGAACCGATTAATTTGAGCCTGCCAATCTTGAAGCCATCGGTCAAAGTTAGGTATTTCCGATCGTCGCTAAGCTTCCATCCTGAAGTTTTATATTCGACAGAGTGACCGCGCTTTTTGAATCTCGGAAAGCCCTTTTTACCGGGTACTTTCTTCTGGCAATTCTCAAAGAATCGACTAATGGCAGACCACGCTCTTTCTGCACTGGCTTGTCTTGCTTGAGAATTTAACTTTTTAGCAAACTCAAACTCTTTGGCAAGTACAGCGCAGTATTTGTTGAGGTCGTATTTATCGCTCCCTTTTACATCCATCCATAGCCTCAAAGCCTTATTGCGGACAAACAGAGCGGTACGAATCGCCTCATCTATGAGGTTATACTGCTCTGTCTTTCCTTTTAGTTTTGCTTCGAGTATTAGCATGAATTGGGTCAGTCTTATGCTGGGCATTCTAGCAAAGAATGTTAGATTAATACAAAGCCGTCCTAGAAGCGATGCACTGCGATACCCTGAGTGCCACACTGAGATTGCCGAAGTGCCTGTCGAAGGGAGCCTGCCGAAGTGGACGGGGTTTTAAACCCAATTTTTCGATAACGGATGAGTTATGAATTACGAATTAAGAACTACGAACTACCCCGAGCAATTTTTTAAGGCAGATAAGCCTAAAACGATTTCGTCAATGGCTTGGCGTTGCGCGCTGGGGGTTAAGGTGCTGCGATTGAGGATAATGGCAAACGCATAGGTGCGATCGCGTCCGACTTCGAGATATCCCGCTAGAGACGATACACCGTCCATCGTTCCGGTTTTCCCCCAGAGTTTCCCTTGTAGGGGCGTATTTTTGAAGCGATTGCGTAATGTTCCACTCACGCCCGCGATCGCAAGGGAGTTTCGGTAGTCGGCAAAGTTAGGCGTTTTCGCCATTTTCGCGAGGGTTTGGACGAGGGCGCTAGGACTGACGAAGTTGTGGCGGGATAATCCGGAACCGTCGGCGAGGCGATAGCTTTCGGGATCGACTCCTAGGGCGCTTAGGGTTTCGCTAAGGGTAGAAATTCCGACTTCTCGCGCTGCTTTCCCTTCTGGATTAACACCAAGGAGGCGCAGTAAGGCTTCGGCGTAAAGGTTATTGCTGTTTTGATTGGCGGTTTGAATCAATTCGGTTAGGGGCGGCGATTCGAGGGCGAAGAATTCCGGTTGCTGCCATCGTTCCCCCGGCTGGGCGGCGCGCGCGCTTCGGATGCGAATTCCTTCGGCTTCGAGACGCGATCGCAACGTATCTAGAAAATACTGAGACGGGTTGAGTATTGATATATTTTCTGTTACAGGCTCTTCGGTTATTGCCACACTTCCGGCAATTTCCAGGATCGGTTGCCCGAAAATTCCCTGAATTTCAATACCGCTCGCTTCGGCTTCTGTCGCTACAGTTATGGCTCGATTCGAGATTTGCCATTGTCGTGCCGCGATCGCGTCTTCCCAGCTTAATCCCACCGTTTCGCCCGTCTGACGGGGCGCAATCGTGAGTGCGAACTGATTTTGATTGAGAATCAGCGGACTAATCGCCGGTGCGTAGTCAAAATAAAGGTCTTCAAACTCCCAACTCGACGTGCGGCTGGCTTCGGAATAATAGCGATCGCTGACGACTAACTCCGCAATTTCACGCACGCCCTGCGCTTTCAAGGCTGCGGCTAGCGTTTGTAACTGGGTGCTATCCAAACTCGGATCGCCGCGTCCCTCCAGAATTAAGCGTTTTAAGGCGGGTGCTTCCCCTTCGATGTAGATGGGGGTACGGATGCGATAATCTGCCCCCAAACGCTGCAAAACGGCGGCTGTGGTCAATAATTTAACGGTGGAGGCGGGCAGAAAGTAGGCGTTTTCGTTGAGGGCGTAGTGAGGTTCGGGCGCGTCTAAAGGTTGCAGGAGGATACCCCATTGGGCGCGGGCAAATTCCGGGCGCTGGACGATCGCGCGAAGGCTTTGCGCTCTCTCGGTTTCGCAGACTTGCGCTGTTGCAACTTCTGCCGCCGCGATCGGTGTATAGGCAGAGATTCCCAGCGAGAATAACAGTAGGGCAGTGGGGAGTCGAGAAAACAAAATAATACCAATTAAAAATTAACAATTAATAATGAAAAAACCCAGATATATTAGAGGTTTCAGCCTCAAGATGTGTTGTCCGAACTCAGAGAATTGGTATAAAAAAGAGTTAGCGCGCGATCGCCAAAGTCTTCCCGGTCAATATACGTTCGACGGAGCCTGAAACCTTCTACTATCGTATGCTGAAAGCTGTATTCTTTCGTTGCCAAGCTCCAAATTCAGTTTTCATCGAACTTGCTTTAAAGATTTAGATGCTCGAGGGGAGATGTTGCCGCGATCGCACATTGCACTAAACTAGGGTCTTCTTCGCAAGCACGATCCGTAAAAAAGATAACAATTGCGATCGAGCAGCGATCGCAAAAAATTGGAAATCCAAATCCGGCTTTAAGATTGAATGCTTTGGCAATCTGGTTGCGCAGAAAGTAGCTTTCCGATTGGACAGAAACATCATCGATCCATTGAGGTTGCTGCGATCGCCAAATTCTTCCCGGCAATCCTTCATCCATTGATAAAACTATTTTTTCGCTACAGGCTTGAAACTTTCTCAGGTCGTCCAAACGAGCGCTATTTCGGCTTTGATGTCCATACCAAACCGGACTGAGTTCGAGTAGTTTTGTCTCCGGATTGGATATCCAGACTTCAGCATAGTCCCAATTAATTGCTTGGCAAGCACGACTGAGGTTAGCTGCAAAATCTAAATGAAGTGTGGAGCCATCCATAATCAAAAAGTTGGGGAGGTGACAAGTCCACTAAAAGCTAGACAGGGAGACAAGTTGAGGAAAAAACCGATCTTTACAACCGAGTATCGCTCTGTGAATGGGGTCGATCGGATTAAACCACGACCGCCGACTCTACTTCAGTAGCCAATGATTCAGAAGATTGTTGGACTCGCTCCAACCACTTTTCCGCTTTCGAGTAGTTATCTTTCTGCACTTGCTGAATCGCTTGTTTGAAGTTGAGTTGCACGCCCCAAACATCGGCATGAAAGCGTTTTTCTTGCTTCATCTTGTCGAAAAACTCCACGGCGGCGATGTGGGAAAGATTGCCCTGAGATTTAGCGATCGCCATAAACACTTCAAACACATCATCAGCCATCTTCGCATCGCCGCAAACATAGTAATGACAGTGGGGATGGCTGAGGAACTGCCATAAGGTTTGGGAGTTTTCTTGCATTAAGCCTTGCACGTAGACTTTGCGATCGCTAAGCCGAGAAAATGCGACCTGCAAATCCGTTAACACGCCCTGAGTTTGCCAAGCTGCGAGGCGATCGCCGTAGAGGAAATCGCTGTGATTGCGACAGCCAAAGTAGAGGCAAGCATCGCCCAACAGCGTTCCCTGCTGCTGCAAGGCTTCGCGATATTGCAAGAAGGCAATGAGGGGAGATACGCCCGTGCCAGGGCCGACCATCAGCATGGGGGCTTGCGGGTCAGCGGGCGGCAGGAAGCCAGAGGTGCGAGTTCCAATCCGCACCTGCGAGCCAGGTTGCAGCCCAGCAAGATAGTTAGAACACAACCCCTGCCGCACTTTTCCGGCATCGGTTTTGATTTGCAAGACTCCGACTGTAATTTGAATTTTGTCGGGATACAGCAACGGACAGGAAGAGATCGAGTAGAGGCGCGGTTTTTGCTTCGGCAGCAGTTCCAGCAGGGCTTCTAACGCGATCGTAGCGGAAGGAAACTCATCAAACAGATCCGCAACGCTCATGAAGTTGCCGGCAATCGTTTTCTTGAGCGTCACAGCATCAGGATTGTCTTCACTTTGCCGCAAAATCTCCAGCCAGATTTCCAAGCGTTGTTTATCCGGGGAATCTCGAGCGACGGAATGCAGGTAAGTTAGCAAATCGTTGAAGGGTTCGCGCAGGGACAAATCCAGGTCTTCTGATAAGAATTGACCGACAGTAGTGGGTGCGTCAACAGGAGGTCGATCGTCCGTAGCACTGCCGTCTGGATTGACGTAAGCAGCGGTAAAGTAAGTATTCGCCGCTACACCGATGCGATCGCATAGCCGATTTACCAGTTCGGGGGGATTGCAAGGATAAACCGCGACATGATCCCCTGTTTCATACTGCAAATCAGTTCCAGCAATATCAAACACGATATAACGGGTAGAACGGCTACCGGGGATCACTTCTTGCAACAGTTCGTCGTTGGCAAATAGGGGAACGGGGATACCACTGTCAGAGGAAGGAGAGTGAAGGAGAGGAGAGGAAGGGGGGACAAATTCATTCAGGAAGGTGACGGTGAGTTTAGGAGCATTATTACCTGCTGCACCCGTGGTTTCGTCGGCTCCAAGGACGCGGGAAATTAGACCGAGCCATTGCTTGAAGGTGTTTGCCTGTCCTTTAATTTCGTCGCCTTTGTGGAGCGGTACAACGCAGTTCGCTCCGGCTTTCGCTAGGGCTTTATCAACAGCAATGCCAGCGGCGCAGAATTTTTCATAGACAGTGCTGCCAATGCCCAAGACGGAGTAGTTTAAGCCGTTGAGGGAGCCTGCTGGCTGTTGTTTGAGCCATTGCAGGAAGCGTTTGCCGTTGCTGGGCATTTCGCCATTGCCGAAGGTGGAGGTGACGATGAGTAATAGTTTTTCGGAGGCGAGGGTATCCACCGCACACTCATCCAGGGCCATGACTTTCGGACGAAATTGCTGCAACTGACGGGCAGCTTTGCGGGCAAATCCTTCGGCGGTTCCCGTTTCCGAGGCGTAGAGGATTAAAATGCGATCGCGTTTATTCCCCTCTTCGTCGGTTGCTACCATGAACTGCTCTAAATCGATGCTATCCTCGACATCCCAGCGATCGGCAGCATGGTGATAGGCGGGTTCTAAATAAAAATCGCGCGTTTGGTGATGCCACACCGGACAGGTACTGCCTCCGGTTGCCGGAACGACCCAACCCCAATCACTCGGACATTCTCGTCCGGCTTTTTTCTCTCGCAGATCGTGAGTGAGGAATTGGCGCGAGGCAGTTTGGTGGTCTACCATTGTCACCTTAGCTTTCTGGAAGGAATGCAGGATCGCAATGTTGAGTTCTAGGGCAACGCGATCGCGCCACAAGGTTTGCTCCGAACTGGTATCCAGTTGCAAAACCCCTGCAATCTCTTCCATTTTGTTGTAGCGGTATTCATCGAGGAAATCGCGCATGATTTCCGTATCCATATACCAGCCATTGAAGGGCATACAGTTATAGTGAATCCCACCAATATGAACCGAAAAGTTACTAATTGCGGGAATGGCATACCAGCGCAATCCCATATCTTTAAATGCCGCAACGGTGGGATGCTCGATCGGCACTTCCAGCACTTCTTCGGGCTGCCAGTGGTACATTTTAGGTTCCTGTCCGGGAACTTCAATGACCAAGGGCAAAATATCAAAGGCGCTGCGCGGTTCGGGCGGTTGCCAGCCCATTTTTTTGATGATGGCGTTAGTCAAGGCTAAGTTTGCCGGATCGCCCATGATGCTACCATCGGGCATTTCATAAGCGGCATAGCGATACAGTTGCGAGTTCCAGAAGCGAGGTCCCCAGCGTTCCTTCGGCTGTTTAGGACGGAAAACGGTCATTGTGATTTGCAAGTTGCCGCCATTGGTGGCAAACTGAACGTGCTCCTGACATTCGCGGAACATTTCATTGGGATCGGCGACATGGCGGCGATCGCGGATGACCATATTATTCCAGGCAATCCGCCCGACGCACTTAGAAGCATTCCGCCATGCCACCTGCGCTCCGTATGCCAGTTCCTCATAGCTATGGGTATAGGTTCCCGTTGCTTTGACTTCTTCTTTGATTTCTTTCCAGCGCCGCTCTTTGTCCTCCAATTCCCACGCCTGTTCGCTGGAAATCAAATCGACAAACTGCTTGGCTTTTTTCAGCAATCGTTCCTGATTCAGCATCGGCAATTTAATCACATTGACGGCGCGATCCATAAACGTCTGCCACCCTTGCTGTAATTCGGGGGTGAAGTTGGGCAAATACTTCTCGAACAGGGCAAAGAGCGTATCTGTAATGGCAGGATAGGCGCAGGTTGGAACGTCGGCAAAACTGTGAATCTGTCCCAAAAAGCGCAGTTCTTGCAGCATTTCTTCGCTGCTGCCCGTTCGCAAACACTTCACTAGAAATTCCAAGGCCTGGAACAAGTGCAGCGATAGGTAATCCATGTCTGCTCGTCCAAAAATGGGCAGCACAAAAGAATATTTTTCAAATAGGGTTTGGTAGAACTCCATACCCATTTGCTGTTTGTTTTGACTAAAAGCATCCCAGCACTCTGCCATTTGTTGCAGCAATTCTGGCGGTAACGCATCGTCGTAGTGATGCACGGCAACAGCCATCGGCAAAATGATGTGAGTGTTGAAAAACTTGTAGAGCGCCGAATTCGTGCCTTTTTTCAGGTCTTCGCGATCGTACTCCTCCAAATACGGAATCGATGGCAACATCCACATCCACACATTGCGGGCGGCGAGCCAGTGCTGGGGACGCAGACCAATCCCTGCAAAGAACTTGCCATAATCTTCGACTGTATCTAGCGCATCACCTTTTTCGGGGGGGACTCCTACTAACGGCTCCCCGATAACGATCTGCGTTTCTGGCTGTAATTGGTGAGCCGCACAGTCGAACAACTCGTAGAAGAAGTCGCCAGCGCTGTCTATCGCTTCGCCAAACAGATACTCAAGCTCTGGCTCCTCTAACAATAGCCGTTTCAGAAACTTCTCCATTTGTAATTCTTTCCAAGCCCGCAGCTTGTTCCACACATCTTTAGCCATCACTTCTTCTGGAGGTGTGAGGGTAACGTCTGGAGGCAGTTCAATTACAATTTTTTCGGTGGTTTGCCTCGGTTTGCGCCGCGATATGTTCTGGCTGCCGAACAGCGTCACCGTACTGCTATTTCCCTCTATCGTTCCTTGGGTCAGCCGTGCCTTGAGCTTCAGTTGTGGCGCTTTATTCCAGGTGGTTATTGGAAGTTCGAGATCGGCATTACGATCGCCATTCAAATACTCCTGTGTAGCAAACGTCACGGTTCCCACATCCTGCCAGGGGTGGCTGATGTCGCCCTCTCGACAGCAAAACGTGATGGCGATCGTGCAGTCTCCCTTGTTCTTTAATTGCACTAACCAATTCGGCTGCATCCGAGCAAACAAATCTCGTTGCAACAGGGTTTCACCCTCGTTCGATGCCATCTGCACGCGGCATTTGTACTTGTAGAGATCGGTTGTTGGAACGTCGATGGCTGAGATTTCGGTCAGATGAATAATACGCTGGCGATCGAGCATAGCTATAGTTAGGGCAACAATTAAGAGTTCGAGCGACCTTGAGAGTCGAACTTTAAATGACTTTTGCGATCGCAAAGTAATTAGCGGCGCATTCGTTATCTCGCCACAAAGTCACTTAACAAAAGCTTTTCATCAAAACATAGAACTTAGTCTAAGGAATGCTTATCTGTAAAGTCCAATGCTTTTTAGTTTTAGCCCTATAACTTATAGGCATAGGTCAGCTATACTGAATCTCCGAAGGTCGGCTCTTCAAGGGGAAATGTTGTTGCCAGATCTCTACCATTGCAGCCTAAATAACCCGCATAGAGCTTGATAAAACCCTGGACATAAACAGGCGGCGGTAGTTTACTCAGGTTTCCTTGTTCAATTGCTTCTAGCTGGTATTTCTGAATCCGGGTTTGCTGCGCGATCGTTTCCAAAGAGAGCCTTTGCTCTTGACGCATCTGAAATAAATATTTGCCGATCTCTTCTAATCGGCTTTGCTGAAGCGATTCTAACTTAGCGAACTCCATTAATGGCTCCAATAATCAGATTATTTCAAGGAACAACGATAGCTATCTCGTGCAACTGCTAAGACCGATTCACCTACACAAAGAGGATAGGCGGATCGGTCTGCTCAACCCTGAAGGATGACCATCGCTCACTCGATTAGTAATTGTCTACTTTCTGGTATTTTCCACCCTGATTCTTATTTTCTGTTGTCTGAAGTTCAAAAATCTCTTTGCCACCACGCACGACGATACCGTACTGTTTATAGGGTTGTGAAGGTCTGCTATCCGCGTAAGATTGAGTCCCGTCCATCATAAAGGTGCGATCGCTCGCTCTCGATCTTGTTGCCAGAAAGTAGAAGTCAGTGCCAGAGTCGATGAAACCGTAGTAATGACTAGCAGGAGCGGAAGATTTGGAAGTTGTATTTTAAAGGTCATGAAAAGAATCCAGTATTTGACGTTGAGAAGCACAATTCACCAAACCCCTGTAAGGAACTGTATCTAAACCATTACAACCTTACAAAAACACTGTATTGAGAATTGGCATCTATGAGAATTTACGATAGTAGAAAGGGAAAATAGTGTCGAATACTTTATAATTCTGACAGCTATAACTCTCAGGCATACCCTATGAAATTATGGAGCTACGACATCTCAAATATTTTGTGACTGTTGCCGAAGAACTCAGTTTCAGTCGTGCAGCGACTCGGCTGTATATTACCCAGCCTGGGTTAAGCCGTCAAATCAAAAACCTGGAGGAAGAATTGGGTGTTGCGCTGTTTGTCACACAGTCAGATGGCTTGAAACTCACGGAAGCCGGCAGCTTTTTCCTCGAACAAGCAAAAGATGTCTTGCAGCGCAGTCAGGTTGCCATGCAAACTATCCAAGCTCGTTACGCTGCTGTAGATAAACCTCTAGTCATCGGTTACATTCCAACGATTCTCCAGAGCTTTCTAGGGGATGCCCTCCATCGCTTTGGACTAACTTACCCACAAGTGTCCATTCAGATCCAGGAAATGTCGCCTGCCGAACAAGTGAAAAGTCTGCGAGAAAGGGCGATCGATGTTGCCTTTATCGGCAATTCACCTTCTGAGTTAGATACCGAATTTTTGGTTGAGTGCGTAAAGCGGGTGCGCTGCACTGCTATGTTACCCATAAACCATCGATTTGCTCATCTGGAGTCCATTTATCTATCGGAACTTACAGATGAAAAGTTTATCGGGGTTTCGGAAGAGACCTTTCCCAGACGAAATGATTATATTCGCGATCTGTGCCGTCGCAATGGTTTTGAAGTCAATCTGCATATGTCGGCAAATAGTGTAACTTCGATGATTGCGCTGGTTGCAGCCGGACAAGGAGTAGCCCTTATTCCCCGCGAGGCAGAAGCGTTACCCCATCCGCAAGTGGTGTTTATCCCGCTCGATCCGCCTGTCTACGCGCGATCGACGGCAATGTGGCGGCGAGAAACACCCACGCGATCGTTAAATTGCTTTCTTGAAGTTTTATTAGAGCGCGAAACCCAAAAGTTCGGTATTGCATGATGCAAACCCAGTTGAACTGTTAACAAGAAGGCGCAAAGTTGACGTTACCCGACAAAAAAACCCAGTTTCTTTAAAAAAACCAGGTTATCGGGTCTACGGTAAGGTTTTTGGTATAAGCGTTATCAATTGTCCCTTATCCATTGTCAATTATCTAACCATCCAATCTTTCAGGAGGAGCCATATTCGCCCTCGCTCGAACAGGAGCTTCCGTTTGCGCGCGCTCTTTCTCATTTAACTGCTGATAGGAATTCCCCTCATTAGGAACGGTAGAGACTTCCGGTACGACCCATTCTGATAGTAACGACAAGCCACCTACCGCACTGAGAAGAAGGGTTGCGTAGCCGAAGTAGAAATGGGCTGAGGAAAACTCAAAGTTAAAACCGGACGAGTGATGATACCAAGTCGGTACGACAGAAGTCGCCCGTACTGGCAAAGACGCAGCCAGTTCGCTGCCATTTAAACCGAGAGCATTTCCCAGTTGTCGAATAAAACTGCGCAGGTAGACATCTTCGGGTAGTTCGTCAATGCGTCCTGCTTCCAGTGCTTGAATTTGATGGATGGGAACGCGGGTTTGGCTAAAAAGCCATTGCTGGGATAGGGAACGTTTTTCGCGAGCTTGACAAAGAATTTGACCGATTTGCCGACAGCGTTCGCGGCGTTCTTCTTCGGGGTCGGTGGTCGTCCGAACGCGAGGGCGTGGAGGATTTGCATTGGGCGGAAGAGAAGAACCGCTGGATTCTTTGATGCGATTGCTTAATTGTTCGAGCATTTCAGCGACATCGCGACATACTTTCTCCCGCATTGGGTTCCCCGTCGCCTTCGGGTAGGTCAATGACTTCAACAACATAATCCTTATCTTCGTGATTCTAGAGAGCGGGCCGAGTGCTTGAGGTTTATTGACTTCTTACTGGCAGTTTGGCTTCAATCCGGAACCTCGCTTTGATTTTTATCTGCGGGCAGCGCTAAGACTTCTCGCCCTTGCTCGAAATTGTGGTATAGTCCGGTTTTGCTGTGGATTTAATACCGCGATCGCGTATTTGCTGTTAATCTTAATTCCTTCCTACCGCGTCCTTGCGGCGACTTCCAACGATCGGCGCTGGAGATTACTGAAGCGGTAATCGCCCCTTAGCGAGCCGTATTCGGCTTAAATCCGCTTTGCCTGTCCAACGCTCTCGATTTCGTTTAGACTCCAGAATGTACTGAAGAATGGGATCGAATTTTGAGTTTTCAACCTGTTGTCTTTTGCGACTTTGATGGCACGATTACCGCCGTTGAAACCTTTGCCGGAATGCTGAAAGCTTTAGCGCCGGAAGTCGCCGCCCGAGTGATGCCGGAACTCTACGCGCGCCGCATGACGTTGCGGGATGGCGTGCGAGAAATGCTGGAAGCGCTTCCGAGCGATCGCTATGCTGAGGTTATCGGTTATGCGGACAATAAACCCGTGCGCGAGGGTTTTCTGGAGTTCGTTGCTTTTCTCCAGGAAAGAGAGATTCCGTTTGTGATTGTTTCGGGCGGCGTGCGCGCAATGGTGGAGCGCGTGGTGAATCGGTTAGAGGTTAAGGGACAACCGTTACGCAACTTGGTGACGGAAATTGTGGGGGTAAGGGTGGAAACCGATGGCGAGTTTTTGCGAGTGCCGCCGCAAGCGTTTGAGGGAGAAACGGAGTTGGTAGCGAAGGTACGAGTAATGGAGAAATATTCGGGGCGCGAATGGGTTGCAATTGGGGACTCGGTGACGGATATTAATATGGCGATCGCGGCGAATCGGGTTTTTGCGCGCGATCGCTTGCTCGATTATCTTGAAACTGAGGGAAAATCTTGCATTCCTTGGAATAATTTCTTCGACATTCGCGATCGCTTTTCTCAATAAAACATCACGAATCCGTTATCAATTGTCCATTATCGAATGGCGCTAACTTAAGGCTGGTGGGCGCTGCCCACCCTACTCAATTATCAATTACAAAACATCGCCAACCCGTTATCAATTGTCCATTATCCATTATCCATTATCAATGAATCCTCGTCCTAGCGTTATTGCCGCCGCCCGTCAATTTTATCAACTCGGTTGGATGTTCGGGACTGCTGGCAACCTCTCCGCCCGGGCGGAAGATGGCAGTTTTTGGATTACTGCCAGCGGCAAGCAAAAAGGATTGTTAGGGGAAGATGATTTTGTGCGCGTTTCCCTAACCGGAGAAGTTCTGGAGTCGCCCGCTGCGGGGAATCGCCCTTCCGCAGAAACTAGCATTCATCAAGCGATTTACAGTTTGTTTCCGGAGGCGATGGCGTGCTACCACGTCCATTCTGTGGAAGCGAATTTAGTATCGAGTTTACACTCGGGCGATCGCATCCCGTTACCTCCCATTGAAATGATTAAAGGCTTTGATATTTGGGAAGAAAACCCGCAAGTGAGTATGCCCCTGTTTGAAAATTATGCCAGCGTTCCGCGCATTGCCGAAGCCATTCGCGATCGCTTCCAAACTTCGCCCCCCGACGTTCCCGCCCTCCTCATCCGCAACCACGGCGTAACCGTTTGGGCGGCTTCCCCCGCGATCGCTCAAAATCGCGTCGAAATTGCCGAATACCTCTTCCGCTACCTACTACAAGCCCGTTTGTACCTCAAAGACTCATGCCCTGGTTTGTAAAGATTGAAAAAGGGATTGTTGACAAAAATACCTTCGATCGCTACGTTCCTGCCCACCGAGATTACGTCCGCAGCCTGATTGCGAAAGGATACCGCGCAAAAAGCGGCTATTGGGCAGAATACGGCGGCGGAATGCTGTTATTTGCCGCCGCATCGATGGAAGAAGCAAAAGCAATTGTGGAAGCCGATCCCTTGATTGCGAACGGCTGTGTTAATTATGAATTACACGAGTGGCGAATTGTTGTAGGAGATTTGTAATTAAAATGAACGTTATTGAAAAGTTAAATACCGTTGGTAAGACGACAGAAGAGGCGTTTGCACTCTTTGATTCCTTGGAACCCGTTGAGATTAGCTTTATAATCGGGAACTGGAAAGGTGAAAGTTTCCCGACGAATCACCCGCTAGATGGGGTACTAGAGGCGTATCGCTGGTACGGGAAGCGATTTGAGAGTGAGGAAGAGGTTCACCCCCTTGTGTTCTCTACCCTTAACAATAAGCTGGTATCGCTCAATCCAGCGTTTATGGGGCCATCGCTAAACGGAATCGATCGCAAGCCCGTGCGTAGTAACCCTTTTATGGAAAAACTCTTCCATACCATTATGCCTTTGCTAGCGACCTCCGATTCCAGCGCCCGGTTGCGCATGACTGAGTATCGGGGGAAGTCCAGTGCAACGATGATTTACGACAAACTGCCCATTAACGATGTTTTCCGAAAGCTCGATGACAATGCCGTATTGGGTATCATGGACTTGAAAGGGATGAAAACACCGTTCTTCTTTATTTTGCGCCGTCTGGGAGAGTAGCGGAGTGCAATGAAATTTGCGATAAAATTATTGTCTATCAGTCAACGTTACTCGAATGCCACTAACTTAAGGCTGGTGGGCGCTGCCCACCCTACGAAATATCAATAACGACGTTGTATACAACGTCTCTACGGCGATTTTTTAACGCTTATTTCAGTGCTATTCAACGTTACCCTGCCCAGTCTTAAAAAGCGCGATCGCAGCTAGCTGCCCTCTCAACTTAGGGAGGGCAAACCTCAATGAAAAACTCTAGCTTTTTTCGCGATCGGGTTTAAAATCAGAGGCTTGTAACCTGAAATTACGAATTACGAGTTACGAATTACAAATTATTCGATCGCGTCTTTTTTTCAAGTCAAAATTGAGGTGAAAAATGGAATTTGAATACGCTTACCAAGGCAGCAGCAACGTTAGTAATAGCGGCAGCGATACGCAAATGTCCTTTTCCCCGGACACCAAAAGACCGCCGACTTATTTTGTGGGGGAATTGAGAAAAAATGTTGCCTTTCGCGAAGCAATCAGTGCGCTTCATAGCGTTGTGGTTTCCGACCTGCGCTTCAAACCTAAAGATCGGGAAGAATACAAACAATGGCGCGCCCAACAAGACGAAATCGATAGCTATATTATTGCTGCTCAAAAAGCTGGAGTTTCAGAAAAGATTGAGGCATTGCAAACAGAACTAAAAAGCTTGAATCAACAAAGTTTTTATCGTCTACAGCCCTACTATCAAGCGAAATATAAATTTTTTGGATACCTTTACGAACGCGATTACGATGCTTGGTTCGTACTCGACCCCGTGATTACCGTCCATCCCGACGAAGTATTTTTTGAATGCTTCAGTCAGGATGAATCGAGTTATGGACGAGTGGGGGCAAGCTACGAAGTTTTTAAAAATATCAATGAGTTTGCTTGCGGAACCACTAACATTGACTACTCGGCTGCTCTCTACGACGAATTTCAAAAAATCCGCAGTTATAAAACGACCCAATTTCAAATCGATCCTTCGGGATTTGAAGTGCAAACAACCCACGAAGAAAGCTTTAAAGAAGTTAAAATCGACCTGCCCGATAGCTGGGTTAGAGGCTTTCTGCAAGTTAGTTCTGCCATGTCTTTACCGGCGGTTAAATTCGACTTGCAGCCGATGGATATTCACAATATTTGCTTCGTGCTGCGCCGCCATAAGGAACAGAAAGGACCGCGAAGTATGCGCTACCACTTACAACCGGGAAAACCCATTCGCGTCATTTTCGATCCGTGGGGAATTGAGGTTGTTTGCCCGCGATCGATTTATACGGGAAATTCCGAACAAATGGTGCGCGTTTGGGGTCGCCGCCGCCTTCATATTTTAGAGCGTTTAATTCCCACTGCTAAGAAATTTACGGTGCATTTATTGGGAACGGGAATGCCCTCCTTTTATGTGGCAGATTTGGGCGATTTATCCTTTACTTTAGGGTTATCGGGATGGACGGCAAATGATTGGTCGCAGTCGGGGAATTTTGACCTAATGGCTCCGCGCGCTGATGTGGATGAATGGACGCAGAAACGAGTCTTTGAAGCGTTACGAGAAAACTGGTTAGAAACGCCGGAAGCCCTAGCAAAACGTCTGAATTTAAGTACAGCAGTCGTGTTAGGAGCGTTGGGGGCGTATACGCAAGCAGGACGCGCAATTTATGACTTAAATAAACAGGTTTATCGGGTGCGCGAGTTAAGTCGAGAACCGCTCCCGATGGAACGATTGCGCTTTGCTAATAATCGTGAGGAAAATGCAACGCGCTTCCTCCAGAATAACGCCGCGCGCGTCACCGCCGCAACTAGCGATCGCGCCGGGACTCTCGTGCTTCAAGGTACGGTGGAAGATCGAGGTAGAACTTACGAACCTTCCTTAACGGTAGATACCGACGAGCGCATTATTAACGCTGAATGTACTTGCAATTGGCATACACAAAATAAACTTTATAAGGGGCCGTGCGAACATATTTTGGCGTTGAGAATGCAGCACGCAAGGCAGATGAGGTAAATTGAAAGCAAAATTCGACAAGAAAACGGCTGTTGCAGAAAGACTCGCAATTTGATAACATCGAATAATCGGTCAAAAAAAGGAGGATTTATATTAATAATAAATAGAGTCATTAAGGCTATAAAAAAAGCTAGTTTTACTAAAAATGTCATTGGGCTGCCGCCACGAACGGGCGTAAAGGACAGACGCTATGAATACTCGCTTAGAGATTGAATCAGCAATCGAGCAATTACCTGAAGGAGAAGTCCGCAATCTTGCTAAGTGGCTTCAAGAATACCTCGATAAGAAGTGGGATCGGCAGATCGAAGCAGACTTTGCATCGGGAAAGCTGGCTCGCCTCATCGCTCGAGCCGAAGAAGATATTGCACGCGGAAACGTGAGAGATTTGGATGAAGTCCTACGCAACGGCTGAGTTTTGGAAATCGTATGCTAAATTGTCATCTGTCATCAAGCAGCAAGCGAGAAAAGCGTATAAACTTTGGAGCGAAAATTCACTCCACCCATCCCTGCATTTTAAGAAAGTTGACAAGCAATTGTGGTCTGCTCGTATTAGTAGCGGATATCGAGCATTAGCTTTGAAAAAGGGGGACGATTACTATTGGTTTTGGATTGGCGAGCATGATGAATATGAAAGCTTTTTAAGTTAGTTTTGAGTACAAAAGATGATGATACGCGATCGCTACCTAGAACTGATCGACCGAGTTGCCAATCTGACCTTAGAGGGCAAAATTCGCTCGAAAACGCAAGTTTACAAGCTCCTCGTTGAGGAAATCGAACCGGGAACGCAGGAAATTTTCGATCGCTGCCTCCTGGAAAAAGTCACCGCAACAGAAGCACAACTCGAAACAAAAGTCAAGGCAGCGCGGGTATTACGAGCGCTGCAAACCTTACAAGGAGAATGGGAGCGCTACCAACAGGAAAACCGAGGACAAGACGCGATCGCATCAGCCGCCCAACAAATCCTCAGCGCTGCACCAGATGAACGTTTGCGCGTCCTCCTCTCCATTCTCGATCCCAACCAAAAACAAGCCTTTGATGGGCTGCTGCTGCAACAATTGGCGCGATCGCTCCAGCAAACCGCTACCATTGCCCCCGAACCCGCCCTAGCAGAGGATTTGAGGCAACTCGCCACCGGCATCAGCCAAGGAATCGAATCCTTCAACGCCCTAGAAGAGTATTTAATTAGTTGGATTTACGAGCAAGGCAAAAGCAACCTCGGATTCGGCGAAGTCGAAGCAGCGCGCGGCCCTTGGGCAGTCTGGGCCAAACACAGCCCCCATGACCTACCGAGGCAACTCTTCGCCACCCTCGCCCGCAACCAACCTGCCGTTAGCGCCCTCCCCAACGCCCGCGAAATCGATCGCGCCGCTTGGTTAGACCTCACCCTTCTCCTACAATACCTCCAACGCGGCCTCGTCATTTGGTTCGACAAACAGCCCTACGATGCCAAAATCGGCAAACAACTCTCCTTCAGCACCCTCCTCACCTTTGCCGCCCTTTGGAGTCAACTCGCCAGCGGTTTACAAAGTCAGCCGACCCTTGCCGAAGCGAGCTTTCACATGACCTTGCAAACCCTGCGCGCGATCGCCAATCGCGACGATTTTCCCCTCTACGGCGGCGTTTTTGCCTCCTTTGGCGGTAAAGCCCTCAACGACGCGCTCAACTACTTTGACGAACCCCTCGGACGCTTGGAAGCAACGCCCGAAAAAGCCAGAATTCTCACCCTGTTCGGTTACTCGCAACAAGCCCTCGGGCAATACGATGCTGCGACGAACTTTCACGAACAAGCGCTCGATATCGCCCGCAGCAGCAACGATAAAGCCTGCGAAGTCGCGAATTTAAACCATTTAAGCCGGATTTGCGTAGCGATTAAGAATTACGCCGAAGCAATCCGCCTCGGACAGCGCGCCCTAATACTGGCACGCACCGAAGGCGATCGCCCCGGAGAAGCCAACGCCTTGGTCAACTTAGGCTACGGCGAAGTTCTTTCGGCTAGACAGCGCGATCGCTTAGAAGCAGAAGCTTACGAAATGGCGATGAATTACCTCGAACAAGGGTTAAACTTAGCGCAGAAACTCGGCGATCGCCAAACCCAAGCCCTCGCCTACAATAGTTTAGGTATCGCTTGCGTCGTGCTAGAACGAGCAGAAGAAGCCCTGCAATTTTTAGCCCCAGGATTAGAAGCCGCGCAGATATCCGGCGATCGCTACCTCTATGCCTTAAACTACGCCTATATCGCCGAAGCTTACCGCCAAACCGGAGCCACCCCTAAAGCCATCGCCAGCGCTGCCTTGGGAATGTACCTGCTCGAACAGATGGGGGCGAACGAATGGCGACAACCGGCGGGATTATTGTTGGTATTGCAAGGAGAAGTCGGCAAAGAAAGCGTTAAAACAGCGCTGCAAGACTATCGTACTGCAATTATCGGCGCGATCGGAGTCGATGGGTACGATTATCTACCCGTATTGTTAGAGCGCTATCGACAAGATCATTAAACATTAGCCTCAGCCAAGTAAGGATAATCCGTATATCCCTCCGCTCCAGGTGAATAAAACTTGCTCGGAACTGGATCGTTGAGCGGCGCATTTTGAGCAAAGCGAGTCGGGAGATCGGGATTTGCTAAAAACAAGGTTCCAAAAGCGATCGCATCCAATTGACCGTTAGCGATCGCGTTTTCCGCCTCTTCTGCGGTATAGCCGGTATTGCCAATTAAGACACCATTATAGGCTTCGCGAATTGGAGTCAGCACGTCGCCTTGCTGTTCGCCCAGAAAATCAGCCCGCATCACGTGCAGATAGGCAAGATTGTAATCGTTGAGACGAGCAGCTAGCCAAGCGAACGTACCGATGGGATCGCTATCTTTCATACTATTGTAACTATTGAGCGGCGAGAGTCTTAAACCCACGCGATCGCTCCCCCAAACATCGATTGTCGCCTCCAATACTTCCAGCATCAAACGCGCGCGATTCTCTACCGAACCGCCATAAGCACCACTGCGTTGATTGCTACCGTCCCGCAGAAATTCATCGAGTAAATAACCGTTTGCGCCGTGAATTTCAATGCCATCGAATCCAGCAGTTTTTGCATTTTCTGCCGCCGATTTGAACCCAGCAATAATCGTCGGAATTTCATCATCCTCTAACGTGCGAGGAGTGACATAAGGAACTTTACCCTGCGGCCCGTGGAATTCGTCGTTTGTAATCGGAATTGCACTCGGAGCCACCGGAATTGCACCATCATTTAATAACGGGTGACAAGCTCGACCCCCATGCCATAGTTGAAGAACAATCCGACCTTCTTTAGCATGAACCGCATCGGTGACTTCCTTCCAGCCCGCAACCTGAGCATCATTATGAATTCCGGGATCGGCACCAAATGCAGAACAACCCGGCATAACCGCCGTCGCTTCTGCAATAATCGCTCCAGCACTAGCGCGTTGACTGTAATATTCTGCCATTAATGAAGTCGGAACATGGTCTCGATCGGCACGGCAGCGGGTGAGAGGAGCCATGAGGATTCGGTTAGGAAGCTTTAAAGCACCGACTTGCAGCGTGGAAAAGAGATGAGGTAGTGACATGAAACGACAACTAAAGTTGATAATGCGATTAGTCTAGCTTACTGTGTCAGTTAAGCAAGATTGGCTAATATTCTCATTGGGATCGCACCCTGCTAGGCGACGATCTCAGTTTTCAGTGAAAAAATTGCGATCGCTTAATGGGGGCATCAACATCGCCACTAGCCCCGTCCAACCCGTTTGGTGAGAAGCACCTAACCCAGCACCATTATCCCCGTGAAAGTATTCATAAAATAGGATTAAATCTCGCCAGTAGCGATCGCTTTGAAGCTGCGCGGTTCTCCCATAAACCGGTCGCTTTCCCGCAGAATCTTGCTGAAAAATTCTCCTTAAGCGATTCCCTAATTCGACAGCAACTTGTTTCAAGGTCATCATTTGCCCGGAACCCGTCGGACATTCCACTTTAAAATCGTCGCCTAGATAGCTATCAAATTTCTGCAAAGCTTCAATAATTAAGTAGTTAATCGGAAACCAAATCGGACCGCGCCAGTTGGAGTTTCCCCCAAATAAACCTGTTGTCGATTCGGCGGGTTCGTAGTCGAGGCAATAGTCTTGCCCATCGAAAGAAAGTGAAAAAGGATGTTCGGTATGGTAGCGAGATAAAGAACGAATTCCCCACGGACTGAGGAACTCATTTTCATCGAGCAACCTTTGTAGAATCCGCCTCAGTCGATCTAGCGGTAATAGGGATAAGATGCTGATCCCTTCTGTCCCCGTCGCTTCTAAATAAGCGATATTCATAGCTAAACCCGGACGATTTTCTAGAAACCAAGTCGCTCGCCGCTTAAACTCTGGTAAGCGATGTAATGTTTCGTGAGAAATTGTTGCGATCGCGAATAAAGCCACGATTCCCACTAAAGAATGAACCTTTAAGCGAATGGGTTCTCGCCCCGGTATATTGAGAACATCGTAATAAAATCCGTCGATATCATCCCACAACTCTGTTGAGGCACAACCCAAACTATTCATCGCATCGGCAATGTAAATAAAATGCTCGAAAAACTTGCTGGCAATATCTTCGTAAACTGGATTGTATTGAGTTAACTCTAAGGCAATTTCTAGCATATTTAAGGAATACATCGCCATCCAAGCTGTTCCGTCAGATTGTTGGATGTAACTGCCTCCTGGGAACGGTTTGCTGCGATCGAAAATACTGATATTATCTAAGCCTAAAAAACCGCCCTCAAATACATTTTTTCCTTTTAAATCTTGCCGATTTACCCACCAAGTAAAATTTAGTAAGAGTTTTTGAAAAACCCTCTCTAAAAACTTGATATCCGATCGCCCGTAAAGTTGTCGTTCGATTTGATAAACTTGCATTGCCGCCCAAGCATGAACGGGGGGATTAACATCATCAAACGACCATTCGTAGGCGGGCAACTGACCGTTAGGGTGCATATACCATTCGCGGGTCAATCGATGTAATTGGTGCTTGGCGTAATCGGGATCGATCGCCGCAAAAGGTAGGGTATGAAAGGCTAAATCCCAAGCCGCAAACCAGGGATATTCCCACTTATCGGGCATTGAAAGCACGTCATCGCTATAAAAATGCTGCCAGCGACTATTTCGTCCTTCTTGTCTTTGCGCTGGGGGCGGGGATTGTCCGGGAGCGCCCTCGAGCCATTCGGTAACAACGTAATGGTAGAATTGCTTGTTCCATAACATCCCAGCAAACGCTTGTCGTTGAATGTTGCGCTTGTCTGGGGAGAGTTCGGGGGAACAGAAGCGATCGTAAAAGTCATTGGCTTCTTGAATGCGACTGGCGAAGATTTGCTCGAATTCGCGACCAAACGGCTCGGTTAAATCTGCCTTATTGCTCAGTCGCAACTGAATGATTTGCGTCTGACCGGGAGGAATTAAAACTTGATAGCGAGCGGCAACTTTAGTGCCGATACCGACAGGATTTACTGCCTCTTTTTGACCGTTGACGACATAATTATTAATGCCATCTTTGACGTAGGGCGATGGATTGGGAACCCCAAAAAGTCGCTGGAGGTTGGTTTCATTTTCCACGAAAAGCAGTTCGGGATTCTTTGCACAGTAAAGCCAGCGCGAACCGAGATTCTGTTCTTTTGCTTCAATACATCGCCATTCCGCACCGTCCTGAAGGGCTTTAAGCGACGGCTTCTCAACATTTTTCCCCCAAGACCAAGTATTGCGAAACCATAAGGTCGGCAAAAGGTGTAAGACTTTCGCCTCGCTGCCGCGATTGCTAGCGGAAATCTGAATTAAAATATCTTCCGGCGATCGCTTGGCATACTCGATCGCTACGTCAAAATAACGATTTTCAGCAAATATCCCCGTATCGAGTAGTTCGTATTCCTGGTTTTGGCGATCGCGGCGGCGATTTTCAGCAACTAAATCGTCATAAGGAAAGGCAACATGAGGATATTTATACAAATATTTCATGTAGGAATGAGTTGGCGTATTGTCAAGATAGAAGTAATATTCCTTAACATCTTCCCCGTGGTTTCCTTGCGATCCCGTCAGACCGAACAATCGTTCCTTCAAAATCGCATCTGCACCGTTCCAGAGGGAGAGAGAAAAACAGAGGCGCTGATGGTTATCAGAAATCCCCGCGATCCCATCTTCTCCCCAACGATAAGCGCGCGATCGGGCGATATCGTGCGGAAAATAGTCCCAAGCCTCTCCATTGGGGCTGTAATCCTCCCTAACGGTTCCCCACTGGCGCTCGCTGAGGTAGGGACCCCAGCGCTTCCAGTATTCGACGCGATCGCGATCGCGCTTTAACCTTACCTCTTCTTCCGTCATAAGCCAATTTTCAAGTTTCACAGTTGCTTTTCTTAAAATAAAAAGCCGAAGGCCATAAAACCTAAGCTCAAGATTAAACTGAAAACGATCGCGTATTCCAGCTTGCGACTGAATAAACCGATCGCGAGAATGATTAAGATGACCAACACGCCGATGCCGATATACTGTTCTCTTTGCAAACTATTCGCGATCGGCGGATTGGTGGGATTCGCATCTTGTTGCTCGGTCGCGTTCAATTGCATTACCATCTTTGGGAGCATTTTCCCGAGTTCTGGTGAGTTAAGCGCAATACAAGGTTGAGCAAGCATAATTCCTTTCCATCTTTTTGGATAGATCTCGCTCCCAGACCTCTACCGACCTTAATTCTAGAATTGTATTGAATCACTCTCCGACCGAAAAAGACGGAGGCTCAATCGCATCGCTGCGCGTAACTTTCTCTTTCACTGAGTTTCCTAACGGATCAGACTACCACCCTGTTGAGGGATTGTCTCTCTAACTATAGATTGATGTTTGCCCCTGAATTTAGAGTTAGGAATGTTTTATAGAATACGAAAAAGCCTTTGTTTACATTGTCATTATGCTACTGCTGACGATCCTTGGGCAGGGTTCTTATTCCCTCAATGCCCTCTTGTTTCCCAATTTAACCTTTTAGGAGAACATCTTAAAGATTGTGAAAAAGTTAGAAAATAAAGTTGCAATTGTAACCGGCGGCAGCGGCGGAATCGGACAAAGTATTTGTCAGTTTCTAGCGCGAGAAGGAGCCAAAGTGGTCATTAATTATCACTCTGATGCCCAAGAAGCGCAAGAGACTCAAGAAAAGATCCAAGAAGTGGGTTCGGAAAGTCACATCGTTCAGACTAATCTCGCTAAAGTAGACCAGATTGAAAACTTAGTTCGAGAAAGCATCGAGCGCTTTGGCAAAGTCGATGTTCTGGTGAACAATGCGGGAATCGAAAAACGCGCTGATTTTTGGGATGTTACAGAAGAAGACTACGATTTAGTCTTAAATATCAATCTCAAAGCCGTCTTTTTTGCGACCCAAGCTGTAGTTAAGCATTTTAGAGCCACCAACAATCCCGGCAAAATCATCAATATCAGTTCCGTTCACGAAGAACTCCCTTTTCCTCACTTTACGTCTTACTGTGCCAGTAAAGGCGGACTCAAAATGATAACTCGCAATCTAGCTGTAGAATTAGGTTCGATGGGCATTACGATTAATAATGTCTCTCCCGGCGCGATCGCTACGCCCATTAATCAGAACTTACTCAACAATCCCGAACTGCTCCAAAAAGTCACGAAAAATATTCCCCTCGGACATTTGGGAGAACCCGAAGATGTTGCCGCACTCGTCGCGTTTTTAGCGTCCGATGAAGCGAAATATATCACGGGTTCGACTTTTTACGTCGATGGCGGTCTGTTGTGGAATTATCAAGAGCAGTAATTAAGATGGATACGATTTCTATCTCTACTTCTCTAAAAGTTGTTGTCACCAAATTCGAGAATTATGAGTAGAACTTTTGAATATATCGCGATCGCGCTTGGCGTAGTAGCGATCGTTGTAACGAGCTATGGGTTGGGAAAACTTTCCTATTCCTGGATGCCCCTAGAAGCCTCAACTGATGCCCGAGAAATCGACCATTTATTTAGCTTCCTCGTCACGATGGGGTCGGTCATTTTTTTGGTAGTGATGGGAATGCTAATCTATTCCCTAATTTTTAATCGAGCCGCTCCTGGCGACTACACCGAAGGACACGCTTTTAGACATAACTGGAAATTAGAAGTTGTTTGGTTGGTCGTCCCTACCTTACTGGTCTTGTGGATTGGCATTTATAGCTTTAATATTTATGTTCGTATGGATGTGGCAGGCCCCAAAGAACTATTAGCTTCTGCTAGCCAACCCAAGGATTTAGAAGTAGCGGCTACAAATACGAACCAAGCGTTAGTAACGATTGGCGTAGTTGCCAAACAATGGGCTTGGGATTTCCATTACCCCGATGGAAAGATCGATCGCGAGCTACATCTACCTGTCGATCGACGGGTTCGTTTGATGTTACAGTCAGAAGACGTACTGCACGGCTTTTACGTCCCCGAATTTCGGATCAAACAAGATATTATTCCCACTCGCGATATTGCCTTTCAATTTATTCCGAATCGCGTCGGAAAATACAAGCTACACGATTCCCAATTAAGCGGCACTTACTTCGCACTGATGGAAGCCGATGTCTATGTAGAGACACAAGAAGACTATCAACAATGGTTGGCACGAGAGAGCGATAACGCCGCTAGGAATTTGGCAGCTTTGGAATATACTAATCCGCACGAAAGAGTTTTTGATAGTCATTATCCCACTGTCGTTCCGGCTCGTTCTGAAGAAATTACTGCAAGCAATGACGCGATCGCGAAAAATTAGCCCAGAAACTTCCCAACCCAGCCTATATTAATTTTCAATTTTCTAGACCGAATATGCCCAATAATCTCGTACATGGTGTCACTCTACCTGAATCGGAATCGAAGCATACGCTTGCCGAATCGGAAAAAAACTGGCGACGCTATTTTACCTTCAATACCGACCATAAAGTTATCGGCGTTCAATATTTGGTGACGGCATTTACCTTCTTTTTAATCGGAGGTTTGCTGGCGATGATCGTCCGCGCCGAGCTAATCACGCCCGCTTCGGATTTGGTCGATCGCCCGTTCTACAATTCCTTATTTACCATTCACGGCACGGTCATGATTTTTTTATGGATTATACCCTCGATCGCGGGTTTATCCAATTATGTCGTTCCCCTGGCGATCGGAGCCAAGGATATGGCCTTTCCCAAACTGAACGCGATCGGTTTTTGGCTGGTTCCCGTCGGCGGTATCGTGCTAATCTCTAGTTTTTTTCTGCCCGGTGGCGCGGCGCAAGCAGGATGGTGGAATTACCCGCCGCTAAGCCTACAAAATCCTTCTGGAAACATTATTAATGGCGAATTATTTTGGATTCTCAGCATTGTTATTCTGGGGATTTCTTCAATTATGACCGCCGTTAACTTTGTGACAACAATCGTTTGGCTGCGCGCGCCGGGAATGACTTATTTTCGGCTACCGATTCTAGTTTGGGCGACTTTAACGGCTCAGCTAATGCAATTAATTTACTTACCCGCTTTAACCGGAGTAGCCCTCATGCTTCTAGCCGATCTGACCCTAGGGGCTAACTTTTTTAGACCGACTGCACAAGGCGATCCTGTTCTGTATCAACATCTATTTTGGTTTTACTCTCACCCTACAGTTTATGTGTGGGTATTGCCGATATTTGGGATTTTTTCGGAAATCATACCCGCCTTCACTCGCAACCCCTTATTTGGCTATCGTTCGGTGGCTTTGGCAACGATTAGTTTTGTCCCGATTACGGGTTTTGTTTGGGCGCATCATATGTTTGCGAGCGGTACTCCCGAATGGCTCAGAATCTTATTTATGTTTAGTACCGAACTCGTTGCCATTCCCACAGGAATTAAAGTTTTTGCTTGGACGGCGACAATTTGGAAAAGCAAACTTCATTTAGAAACGCCAATGTTGTTTGCTATGGGTGGGGTGATGATGTTTTTATTTGCAGGAATTACGGGAGTAATGCTAGGCGCGATGCCTTTCGATCTGCACGTTAACAATACTTATTTTATCGTCGGTCACTTCCACTATATCGTTTACAACACCATTACAATGGCTCTATTTGGAGGCATTTACTACTGGTTTCCCAAAATTTCAGGGAGGATGTACTTAGAAGGGTTGGGTAAGCTCCATTTTTGGCTAACTTTTATCGGCGCTAACCTTTGTTTTTTTCCGATGTTTCCTTTAGGTTTGCAGGGGATGGTTCGCCGTATCTCTTCTTACGATCCTCAATATGTAGATTGGAATATCTTAGCGAGTTTGGGGTCTTTTCTCCTGGGCGTTTCGATACTGCCTTTCATTGCTAACATTGCTTTTTCCTGGCTGCAAGGAAAAAAAGCAACAAAGAACCCTTGGTTGGCGACAGGACTAGAATGGACGACGAGTTCTCCGCCTCCTAAAGAAAATTTTGAAGAGATTCCGGTCGTTGACTTTCCTCCTTACGATTACGGTCGAGATAAATACTCGCATCCACACTTGGCGAATCGATAGGAGAAATTGATTACAGCTATGGAAAATTCGACTCCCGATATTCAAAGAATCAAAGATGAAAGCCCATTTAATCTTCCTAAACTGCGAAAGTATTTTCCCGCGTGGCTGCGCAACTTTTTGCCAATCGGTGGCGGACATCACCATCGCGAAGAAGAAAAAACGCTGTTCGGTTTTTTAGCTTTCTTAATTTCTGAAAGCTTTATTTTTGCTGTCTTTATTATTAGCTACATTGCTCTGCGCGCGACAGCCGAAACCTGGATTCCTCCTGGAGTTAAAGGGCCGGAAATGTCGGCGCAAACTCTTCTTAGCTCTATCATTTTGCTTTCTAGCAGTATCGTTATTTATTTTGCCGAACGCGCCCTCAAAAAAAGAAAAATAGCGCGGTTTCGCTTGCTGTGGTTGATGACGGTGCTGATGGGTGCGTTTTTTCTCTACGCCGAAGTGAAAGAATGGCTTGGGAATGATTTTAGTCCCTCTACGGGATTGTTAGGCTCGACTTACTATTTACTCACGGGCTTTCACGGATTGCACGTTGCGGTTGGTATTATTTTACTCACCGCGATGTTAATTCGTTCTTTTATTCCTCGTATTTATCAAAAGGGTCATTATGGGGTCACGGCAATTTCTCTGTTTTGGCATTTTGTAGATGTGCTGTGGATTGTGTTGTTTTCATTGATTTATCTTTGGAGAGGCTAATACCCGATTGATGTGAAGCTGTATAGAATGAAAAGTAGGGTGTGTTAGCGAAGCGTAACGCACCGTTATCCTGAAAATTTAGGAAAATTAATTCTATGCAAAGTCATCTTAGAATTAGTCTAATAAGGCTTTAAAACTTCTCCTGGGTTTTCTCCCAAATGAATTAACTGGGCGGCGGTATTGTGAACGCCGAATTCTGCTCCGAGGTGCGCTCCAAGGGTTCCATGAACGAACATAAACCCAAGCAAAAAAACGCCCGCGATTAAGTAACTCCACTGCACTTGTCGGGGGCTATTTTTTCGCCAATCGAAACGCTGATATCCCCGCCATACGGTCATGGCAACGATCGCGCCCAGCAAGACAACGCCTCCGACACCGTGTAATAGCAAGGTCGATCCCGCTCCCAATCCCCAACTTTTGACCTGGGAATCGGGTTGGGCTAAGAGAATCTCAAAAAATCCCGTTCCGACGGTGAAAAAAGAGATTGCTGCCCCGGCGACGGCGTTGTACCAACCAACATCAAATAAGTGAGTGCGACTGACGGGAAGGGCTAAAAACTTGAGGATCGGTCGTTCGAGGGGAAACAGCGTCCCGGCAAAATCAAACACGATCGCGATAATAAACAAACCTAACGTCAAATGGACGAAGTTGGGATGCAGGGGAAAACGGTAGGGCAAGCCATTCGCCCCAACTTCAATCCCGATTTGTTTTAACTGTTCGATGAGTTGTGGATTCATTTTAAAGTGCCTTCTCGGATTGCTTTGACGACAAAAGGCGAATGCAAGCCATAAACCCAAGCTAACAAGTCGCCGAGATACATTTGAAAGAAAACGAGAACGACCAAAAGGGTGGCAACACCGAGATAAACGACAGGAATTTTACCCGGATTTTGCCGCCGCAGAACGCCCCGCCAAGCCGTAATACCGACCAAAATAGCTGAAAGCGACCAGCCGGTAATTGTATGCCAATCTAAGGCGGTTTGGGCTGCGGTATAGGGTTCGGCTAACCCAGCTTCAAATTCTCCGAAGATAACAGCAAAAAAGATTGCAACCGAAGCCACGAGGAGATTCCACCAACTGACTTCTAACCAGGTGGGTTTGCGGCTGAGATATCCCACCAGATCGCAAAAATAGGCGAAAAAAACCATTGCGATGACAAAGTGAACGATAATCGGGTGTAGGGGGTCGGGGTAGGGTAGATTTTTGTCATTTAAGGTGAGTAGCAGCACGATGGTTTTTCCTTTTAAGGATCCGTTTGAGTGGGGGAGGTTGAGGGACGGGGGCTGAGTTTTTCGGAGGGGGGCGTTCGCAATGCGAGGTAGGCTGCCCCAAGGAGGGCAAGCGGCGCTAAGATTGCTAAAGCTTTAACCAGCGATCGCGCTTTTTCTTCTTTTGGGGTGAGAATGTGTCGTTTACCCGCGCGATCGGTATAAACTTCAGGTTGGTAATAGCGGTGGAAAACTTCTTCCTTAATCCATTCGCTCGTTGCTTTAAAGTTATGCCAAGGAGTCGGCAGGAGTTCTAAATAAGTCAAACTGCGGAGAATGTCGCCGCTTTTGCCGTCAATTTGAACCTTATCAAACAGATTGGCAATGCTATTGTTGAGGCCTAATTTTAACAAGGTTCCGCGTAAATTAACCTCGCTGGTTTGAAGCGGTTTCCCTTGACTGAGCGCGATGAGATTACTAGCAATTGTTTCTCCTTGTTGGTAAGCAACTTGAGCTAGCGGCGGTTCGGAATGCTCGGCAACAATTGCGCAATCTCCGGCAGCAAAGACATCGGGAAAATCGAGCAGTTGTAAGGTGGGATTAACGAGGGGAAGACCGTGTTTGTCTAAATGCTCTTTGGGAATTTGCGAACTCAGGCTTTTAATGAGGGGATTGAGGTCGGTTCCTGCCGTCCAAATCGTCGTTTGGGTTGCTAAAGTTTCGGTGCGATCGCTCTCGGCGGGTTGATACTCCACGCGATCGCGATAAACAGCCTTCACGCCCACGCCTAACAGCAATTCTACCGGCACAGTTCTCGCTTGCAAAGCTTTCAGCGCCGGTTCTTGGAGTGCTTCGTTCGCATCCCCCGAAAGAATTTCCTGACTGTGATTGGCTAAAACAATGCGAATCTTCCCAACCTTGCCGCCCATTTTTCCGTACCAACTGGGCAGCAAATCGGCGAGGGTGGCTGCCATTTCTATACCCGCCGGCCCCGCACCGACAACGGCAAAGGTTAGTCGCGATTGTCGCTGTTGGTCGTCCTCAGTCTGAAGGGACTGCTGCAAACAGTCTTGCAAGTGGGATTTCAACGCGATCGCATCTTCTCGCGTCCGGAACGCAAAAGCGTTTTCCTGCGCCCCTTCCGTTCCCAGATATCCCTGCACGCTGCCCGCCGTCAGTACCAAGCGGTGGTAGCAATATTGCGTACCAGACGCTAAAGTGACTTGCTTTTTCGCTAAATCTAACGACTTTACTTCATCCCGAACCCAATCGATTCCGCTTCCGTCTAGCAACTCGGCATAAGTCGGACAAACTGCGTTTTCCTCGAGTTCTCCGGTTAACATTTCGTAGAGCATGGGTTTGAAAACAAATCGCTCCTGCGGGTCGATCGCCACAACCGAACCCGGATAGTCGCGATCGCGCAAATGCAGAGCCGTAAAGAGTCCGGCAAAACCTGCCCCGATAATTACTGTTGGATTCGATCGATTCATACTACACGAGTTAGTGCCGATAAAATTCAATTAAAAAAAATAAAGGTTAAAAACTCGAAAAGATCGAAGAAAAATCTTTTCGGGTCTTTGAGTAACCGTTTCGCAATCGCTATGAGAGAGGAAGCATAAATTTTAAGTCCAACGAGTCATCTGTTTGATAGAAGTTAAGTTACTTTTGCTTTGCAATCGTTGGGTTTCTGGCGATGCCTGCCAAAATCGAGTATAACGATTTGTAACCTTCTTCCCCTTGGAATCAATTCCCATGCTCGAGCAAAACTCCTCTCAGCGACATCGCGTAGTTATCGTCGGTGGCGGTTTCGGCGGACTCTACGCAGCCCAAGCCTTTCGGAATGCTCCCGTTGAAGTAACGCTCATCGATAAGCGCAACTTTCACCTCTTTCAACCCTTACTGTATCAAGTTGCAACCGGAAGCATTTCCCCTGCCGATATTTCCTCGCCGTTACGCCTCGTGCTGCGGAATCATCGTAACGTCCGCGTCGTTCTCGATAAAGTCGTCGATATCGATCCGGTTCAAAAACTCGTCATTCTCCCCGACGGAACCCTGCCTTACGATACGCTCGTGGTTGCCACCGGAGTCAGCCACCACTACTTTGGTAACGACGAATGGAAAACGCACGCTCCCGGCTTAAAAACGATTGAAGATGCCTTAGAAATGCGCCGTCGCATCTATACCGCTTTTGAGGAAGCTGAGAAGGAAGCCGATCCCGAGCAACGCCGCGCTTGGCTGACCTTTGCCATTGTCGGCGGCGGGCCAACGGGGGTAGAATTGGCTGGCGCGATCGCGGAAATCGCTCACGGCGCGCTCAAGCACGATTTCCACCATATCGATCCCGGCACGACAAAAATTTTATTAATCGAAGGGTTGGATCGCGTTCTGCCGCCCTACCCGCCCGAACTCTCAGCCAAAGCCGCCGAAGACTTAAACCGCCTGGGCGTAACCGTTTGCACGCAAACGATGGTCACGAATATCGCCGATGGCGCGATCGCGGTTCGTGCGGGCGAGAGTGAAGAAACCATCGCCGCTAAAACCATCCTTTGGGCGGCGGGCGTAAAAGCTTCCGCAATGGGCAAAGTGCTGCACGATCGCACCGAAGTCGAACTCGATCGCGCCGGACGAGTCATCGTCGCCCCCGATCTCAGCATTCCTAACTATCCCGATATCTTCGTTATCGGCGACCTCGCCAACTACCCCCACCAAGGCGATCGCCCGCTTCCCGGGGTTGCCCCCGTCGCCATGCAAGAAGGGCAGTACGTCGCCAAACTCGTTAAAAAACGCCTAGCTGGGGAAGTTTTACCGCCGTTTCGTTACTCCGATTACGGCAGTCTCGCCGTCATCGGACAAAACTCCGCCGTTGTCGATCTCGGTTTCGTTAAACTTTCCGGCATCATCGCCTGGTTTATTTGGGTATTCGCCCACATTTACTACTTAATTGAATTCGATAATAAAGCGATCGTCATGATGCAGTGGGCTTGGAACTACTTCACTCGCGGACGCGGCGCGCGCCTAATTACTGGGGAAGGTTCCCCCAAAGGATTGCGAGCCGAAGTCCCCGCCGCAGATGTCCAAAAGCAAGACGTGCCAACCACTCAAGCCGTTAGCTAAAACCCGAACGCCAGGGATTAACAATCGCGATCGCGCCTTAACCCCTTTCAACGGGTAGGGACATTCGAGCAAACGTCCCTACCCCCTTAGCCCCTAAATATCGATCGCGAACGGCAGCCTTAGTGTTAAGATATCCAACTGGCTTTAAAGAGTTAAGTCTCTCGCTCTTCTAAAATCAACATTCGTTGACAATCGCTGAAATACTCGTTATCTATTGCTTTCAATGCTTGTAATCTAGTAGTTTCGCGCGGGAAGAGCGAGGCTAAAATCGCATTTCTATGCTTACAACTCTAGTAAATTTCGTGCCTTACATCATCAAATTATGACAGAATCCATCCGCTTTTTAATGTGCGCTCCCGACCACTACGATGTCGATTATGTAATTAATCCTTGGATGGAAGGGAACATACACAAATCCTCGCAAGAACGGGCCACCGAGCAATGGCACCAACTACACCACGCCCTTAAAGATCGCGCGATCGTCGATTTGGTCGAACCCGCCAAAGGTTGGCCCGATATGGTCTTCACCGCTAACGCCGGACTCGTTCTCGGCAAAACCGCCATCCTCAGCCGCTTCCTTCACAAAGAACGCCAAGGCGAAGAACCCTACTTCAAACAATGGTTTGAAAACCACGGCTTCACCGTCTGCGAACTCCCCAAAGACCTCCCCTTTGAAGGCGCGGGCGACGCACTGTTCGATCGCGAAGGCCGTTGGTTGTGGGCGGGTTACGGCTTCCGTTCCGAACTCGACGCGCACCCCTACCTCGCCAAATGGCTCGATATCGAAGTCCTCTCCCTGCGCCTGATTGACGAGCGCTTCTATCACCTCGATACCTGCTTCTGTCCCCTGACGGGCGGCTACCTCCTGTACTATCCTCCCGCCTTCGACTCCTACTCCAACCGCCTGATTGAAATGCGCGTTCCCGCCGAAAAGCGCATTGCGATTGAAGAAGCCGATGCCGTTAACTTCGCCTGCAACGCCGTCAATATCGATCGCGTTGTCGTCATGAATAAAATTAGCGAATCGCTCGAACAACGCCTCAGCGATTGCGGGTTTGAAGTCGTACAAACGCCCCTCTCCGAATTTTTAAAAGCGGGCGGTGCGGCGAAATGTTTAACCCTGCGCGTCACCGAACCGATCCTCGAAGATGTCCACGCCAACGAACCGGTAGAAAGCCGCACCGTGCGCCTCGAAGGTCACTTGTTAGATGCCGGAATTATGAACCGCGCCCTCGATACGATCGCCGAACAGGGCGGCAGTTTCAAAGTTCTCAACTTTAACCTCGGAATCGAACGGCAAAGCACCTCCGCAGCCGAAGTTCGCGTTTCTGCACCTTCTCATGGTGTCATGGAAGATATCATGACCCAACTGATCGATTTAGGCGCATTTGCACCGCAGAAAGCCGGAGATGCGTTACTGGAAACCGTCGAACAAGATGGCGTAGCACCGGGCGATTTCTACGTGACGACGATTTATCCCACAGAAGTCTGCGTTGGTGGCGAGTGGGTGCGAGTGCAAAAGCAACGCATGGATGCAGCCATTGTCGTGGAAATGGGGAAAGCTGGCACGGTGGCGCGTTGTGCGTTATTGCGCGACCTCAAGGCAAACGAACGAATTATCGTCGGCGTAGAAGGAATTCGCACCGTCCGCGATCCCGAATCGCGGGAACAGCGCAACAAACAAGAGTTTAGCTTTATGGGTGCAGGCGTTTCCAGCGAACGCCGCGTCGAATTAGTCGTCGAACAGATTGCTTGGGAATTGCGACAAATCCGCGATCGCGGCGGTAAAGTGGTCGTTACCGCAGGCCCGGTTGCCATCCACACCGGCGGCGCGCAACACCTCTCCCGCTTGATTCGCGATGGCTACGTGCAAGCGCTACTGGGCGGCAACGCGATCGCGGTTCACGACATCGAACAAGCGACAATGGGAACCTCCCTCGGAGTCGATATGCAGCGCGGCGTTCCCGTGCGCGGCGGACATCGCCACCACCTCAAAGTCATCAACACCGTTCGACACTACGGCAGCATCGCTAAAGCCGTCGAAGCCGGTTTCTTGACAAAAGGCATCATGTATGAATGCGTCAAAAATAATGTTCCCTTCTGCCTCGCCGGTTCCATCCGCGACGACGGCCCGCTGCCCGATACCGAGATGGACTTAATCGAAGCCCAACGCGAGTATTCGCGCCTGCTTGAAGGAACGGACATGATTCTGATGCTGTCTACCATGCTGCATTCGATTGGCGTGGGCAACATGACCCCTGCTGGCGTAAAAATGGTATGCGTGGATATCAACCCCGCCGTCGTCACCAAATTAAGCGATCGCGGTTCGGTAGAATCCGTCGGCGTTGTCACCGATGTTGGCTTATTCCTAAGCTTGTTAGTGCAACAACTCGACAAATTAACCCATCCCTATTCCGTCGCCTAACCCTTTCCTTTCCAATAGAATCTCGGGGCGTTATTTGCAACGCCCCGACACGAGTAAACGTAGGGTGCGTTAGCGAAGCGTAACGCACCATTAAAACATTGGATAGAAAGTAGGGTGTGTTAGCGAAGCGTAACGCACCATTATTGTTAAAACTCATCTTCTCGTTGAGCTTGTATAGCGCTACGCAACAACGTTATCAATTATCAATTATCATCGATCGCAGCATCGCGATCGCATCCTCAACATCTCGAGCAACCTTCACCCGTTCCCCCGCTAAACCCTGCCAAAACGCCACGCTTTGAGCCTCATTTCCCAACAAAATCGCAACTTTGCCATTTTTCAGCGCCAAGGCAACTTCTGAAGCCGTCCCCAGCCCCATCCCGCAAGCAACCACAACATCGGAAGATAGCACATTAATATTATTGCGGCCATTGCCCGTATCCGTCGCGATCGCGATATCCACCGCCTCAGAAATACCCCACTGATCCGCCCCCGGCAGAATGCCCACCGTTAAACCCCCAGCCGCTTTTGCGCCGCGACTCGCAGCATCCATAACGCCCGCCTTGCGCCCCCCCGTCAGCACCACCCAACCCAACTGCGCGATCGCATTTCCGAGGCGATAAGCAAGGTCTAACTCGCTCGCAGTCGCCTTTTCACCCGGCCCCATAATCCCGATAATAACTTTTCTCATCCGCCGAAACCCCCCAACCATTACCCCATCCCCTCTAGCTTGACACGCGATCGCTCAATATTACCTCCGATCCCAATTCCAGAGCGCAATGCCCTAAATTATTCGCGGTAGGGGCATAACACTGTTATGCCCTCTTGGGACTGTTATGCTCTCTTAAGGAATCGTGCAACATCAATGAGAATTGGCATGAATCTGGATGGGTTCGCGATCGAGATAGAACAAGGCTAAACTAAAAAAAAGAAACCCCGTAACTCCCTCCAGGAAAGCTGATGAGTTGGAAGTTTTGGCCACGGCAGCGCAAAGATACCCCGGAACCGACTCCCGCACCCCAAAGGCAAAATTTTGGGCGGGCATTGCACTCGGTGTCTTATTGGGTGGCGCAGGGACACGAAGCACATACGGTTTGGCGAGATTTGCCCCGGTGGGGGGTGACGGAAGCGGAATTGCTCGACGGGTTGCGGGCGGGGAAGGGGCGCGAAGTGTTGAGTTTGGCGCGGTGGCAGCAGTTAGCGGCGGCGGGGTTGGGGGATTTGAGCGCGGTAGCGGGGGCGATTGTGGGGGAGTTGGGGGGAGAAGTTGAAGAGGTTGCTCGGGTTGAGCTTGGGGAGCAAGATCCCACACCTCAACCGTCTCAATCCTCAAGCAGTGGCTCGTCTTATCAGCCCGATTTGTCCAATATCGAGCCGGAAGCAAAAGAACTTTGGAGTCGAGGCGTTGAACGGTATGAAGCAGGGGATTTAATGGGGGCAATTGACCTCTGGAGCCAAGCGATAGACCTCGACCCCAACTATGCCTATGCCTACAACAGTCGTGGCTCATTGTATTGCGATTGCTTAAAAGATTACCAAAAAGCGGTCAATGATTTCACTGAAGCCATTAGGATTCAAAAAGATGAAAGCATTTTTTGGGCAAATCGCGGTAATGCCTACTCTGGTCTGAAACAGTACGAAGAAGCACTCTCTGACTACACCGAAGCCATCCGTCTCAACCCCAACTATGCGTCGGCATACAACGGTCGTGGTAATGTCTACAATAATCTGAAATATTACCAAGATGCTCTCGCTGACTGCACTGAAGCTCTTCACATTCACCCTAACTTTAACCTTGCTTATAACAATCGCGGCAATGCCTACTCTGGTCTGAAACAGTACCAAGAGGCTCTCTCTGACTACAACCGCGCCATTGAACTCGACCCTCGCTTTCCCCTTGCCTACAACAATCGCGGCATTGCCTACTATGCCCTAAAACAGTATCAAGATGCCATTCGCGATTACACCGAAGCGATACGCCTCGACCCCAACTATGCCAATGCCTACAACGGTCGCGGCAATGCCTACAAAAACCTAAAACAGTATCAAGATGCCATTCGCGATTATGACCGCGCCATCGAACTCGACTCTGAATATGACTCGGCTTACAACGGTCGTGGCAATGCCTACTATGACCTAAAACAGTATCAAGATGCCATTCGCGATTATGACCGCGCCATTGAACTCTACCCCAACTATGCCTATGCCTACAACGGTCGTGGCAATGCCTACTATGACCTAAAACAGTATCAAGATGCGCTCGCCGATTACAACCGCGCCATCGAACTCGACTCTGAATGTGCCTCTGCTTACACCGGTCGCGGCAACGTCTCCTATGACCTAAAGCAGTACCAAGATGCCATTCGCGATTATGACCGCGCCATTGAACTCTACCCCAACTATGCCTATGCCTACAACGGTCGCGGCAATGCCTACAAAAACCTAAAGCAGTACCAAGATGCCATTCGTGATTATAACCGCGCCATTGAACTCTACCCCAACTATGCCATTGCTTACACCAATCGCGGCAATACCTATAAGGAGATCAAACGGTATCAAGACGCTATTGCCAATTACAACGAAGCAATTCGGCACGATCCCAGCTATGTCTCTGCTTACAACGGTCGCGGTAATGCTTACTATGACCTAAAACAGCACCAAGATGCCATTCGCGATTACACCGAAGCGATATGCCTCGACCCCAACTATGTCTATGCCTACAACAATCGTGGCATTACCTACAAAGACCTGAAACAGTACCAAAATGCGCTCGCCGATTACAGCCAAGCGATACGCCTCGACCTCAACTATGCTATGGCATACAACAATCGCGGCGTTGCCTACAAAGATATAAAACAGTACCAAGATGCGATTCGCGATTACGACAAAGCCATCGAACTCGATCCTAAAAGCTATCGCCCGTGGTGGAATCGAGGTTTGGCGCTCTACGACACATCGGGCTATCAAGCTGCCCTGGAAAACTGGGATCTAGCTCTCAGGGAACACATCCACCCAGATATTGAGCCGTTGGGCTGCGCCATTTTGCACTACCAGAAAGGACTTGCTCATTCTTACCAAGCCAAGCGGAATTTCTCACGCAGCCTCAACTTCTGGGCAAAAGCAACGAATTGCTACAACGCAGCCTATAATCTCATTGAAACCAACCCCCTCTACACTACCGATACCCTAAAAATCCTCCGAAATTGGATTGTTGCCCTCCGAGCCGCTGGAGCCACCGAGGACGCAAACCTTGCCACCCTCAACGCCATCCAACGCCTCGACAATGCCCTCAAAATTGCCACCCCCGAATACCGCAAAATCCTGCGCGTAGAATTCGACGACTTCTACTATTTAAACGTCGATCGCCTCCTCAGCGAAAATCAACCTTGGAAAGCCCTCGCCGCCGCCGAAGCGTGGAAAACCCTCGCCTTGGACTGGCTGAGCGAACCCAACGCCGAACCCCAAACCCTCACCCCCGCAAGCCTGCAAGCCAAAATCGATCGCGCCCCCGCCGACACTGCCTTCCTTTACTGGCATCTCAGCCCCGCCCAAATTACCACTTTCCTGCTCCGTCCCCACCAAGAACCGCACGTTTTCGCCGTTCCCAGCGACCCGCCCTACGACACCGCCCCCAAAACCCAAACCAACTTCACCGAATGGCTGAAACGGTATAAAAAACTGTACGAAGCCAACCGCAAAAAAGAAGAAATCGAACCGATCTTTAGCCGCGAAGGGCGAAGGTCATTCGCCCCTACCGACTCGCCAACGAATGGGCAAGAATTCCCCGATAACATCACCTGGACAGAAGCACTGCCCCAACTCCTCGCCCACCTCGCCCAAATCCTGCAAATCGACGACATCCTGCCCCACCTCAAAGGCGTTGACTCTCTCGTTCTCATCCCCCACCGCGACTTGCACCTGCTGCCCCTCCACGCGCTGTTCCAGTCCCCGTCTCCAACTCCCTCCTTTCCAGTCCCCACCTTAGCAAGGGGGGTTAGGGGGGATCGTTCGGACTCAAACAGTAAGCACAAAATCGCCATTTCCTACCGCCCCAACCTCACCTTCTCCACCGCAACGCCACCCACAACCCCCGAACCCGCGCTCCTCGCCATCCAAAACCCCAAAAGTAGCATTGCTACCGGCTCCTTACCCTGGGCAGAAACAGAAGTAGACTGCCTCGCCACCTTTTACGCCAGCACCCCCATTAATCGCGACAAAGCCACCCTCGAAACTATCTCCCGCGAAATCGTCCAACCGCGAGCCTTCTTTCACTTCGCCGGACACGGTAGCAGCGATGCTAGCCATCCTCGCCAATCCTGCCTTTACCTCAACGGCGAAGAAGTCCTCAGCGTTGGCGATTTGCTCGAACTGAAGCTGTCGCCCTACGAATTAGTCAGTCTTGCCGCTTGCGAAACCGCACTCAGCGGTACGAGCGAGTTCATCGACGAATATGTCGGCTTACCGAGCGCATTCCTGAAAAGCGGCGTGCAACAGGTTCTCAGCAGTCAGTGGGAAGTCGAATCGTTTGCGACTTTGCTAACGATGCTGGAATTTCACCGTCGCTATCGTCAAGGAATCCCCGCCCAGCGCGCGCTCCTTGAAGTGCAGGCGTGGCTGCGAAATTTAACCAAGGAAAGGTTGATTCAATGGCTGCTACAGGCACAAAACCTATGGCGTAATGAACCACTCTGGGGCGACAAACTCATCGAAGTCCGAGCTTGGCCGCCGGGACATCAACCCTATTGCAATCCAGTATATTGGGCGGCTTTCGTCCTCACAACCCGATAGCCAGACGTAGGGTGCGTTAGCGACAGCGTAACGCACCGTCATCCACCCAACATTTGTAGGGACGTTATATATAACGTCCCTACGCAGGGTTAGGAATTTGGTGGAGCGAATGAATAGCCGGTAGGGTGTGTTAGCGAAGCGTAACGCACCGTCAACTCTCATGCACCCAACCGAATATTTGTAGGGACGTTGTATACAACGTCCCTACGCAGGGTTAGGAATTTAGTGGAGCGAATGAATAGCCGGTAGGGTGTGTTAGCGAAGCGTAACGCACCGTCACCTCTCATGCACTTGATAATGTCCCCAAGCGGTGCGTTACGGCGTGCCGAAAAACCTATTCTTTAGCCCGAAATCTAGCCGCCTAACGCACCCTACAGACATTCGGTAGGGACGTTATATATAACGTCCCTACGCAGGGCGAGGAATTTGGTGGAGCGATATAGCATTTGCCCCTGTACTACAATAAAAATAGCGTTCCTCAGTATTCAGACCCTCTATGTTAGACGATCGCGCTTTACTTACGCTCAAAGCCTTTCTTGCTGCCTACACAGCCCAAAATTCGCCGCCCCTTCCCGAACTTTCAGCGATTGATGCCGATCTCGATAACCGAGTCAACGAACTCGATTCTGTTGCCCGCAACAATCCCCAACTCAGCGAAAATTATCAACAAGCCAGAACGTTACTATCGTCAGCAGCGAGTAAACGTAAAGCGGGACTTTATGCAACGCCTAAGCCGCCGGAACCGAGGCGGGATGATAGTAAAGATGTTGAGAATATTATCCGAATTGTAGACCAGATGACGGAAGAGGAACTCCGAGCGCGGCTGCGGCAATCTGATAATCGATAACCCATCTCGGCGCGAGTCTTTGTCCCTCATTTATTGATTTGAAAAACCTCGATATTCATTCTTCACTCTCCACGATTCACTGTGAACGATCTGCCCAAAATCGGCTATCTTAATCTCGATATTTTCTGCTACGATTACCGCGAGGGATTGGGACAGCGCCCTGAAGAGTTGGAAGCCAATCGATCGCATTTTTTAAATCGTTTAGCGGATGCACCCCTCACGTCGCAGCAAACACAAGAGTTGAGGGAGCGCGAGCAAAGTAATAACAGGTTTATGCCGTTGTTGACTGCGCCTTACGTTCAGCCGTTGCGGGAACCAATCGATGGTTATTTTTATCCGGTAAAATTGGGCGATAGCTATGGGTTACAAATCAATTGTGCGGGTTATCGAAACTGGCAAAATAGGGCTTGCACGCCGGAAGATTTAAAGGAAATTTATCGGCTGCTTGCAGAACGCCACAGAACGCCGGGACAGTTGGGAGAAACTTGGTTGGTTTGGGGAAAGTTGGCGGAAGAATGTCGAGAGGAGGATTTATCTAAGTTAGCGATCGAGCTAATGAGAAGTCTCGGTCGAACGGTCGATTCGAGTTGGAATAAGGAGGGGGAAAATCAATGTTTTTGGCAGGGCGCGACGCTGTTTGAATTTTCAGAGTTGCCGGGACAAGCGCATTCAATCCATCAACAAAAGCCTCAAGTTTTAATCTGTTTATTTCCGCATAATGTCCCCGATGAAACTGTAGTGCAGTTGGTGACGACCGAGCTTTATCCAAACTTGATGGAACTTTGTTATTACCGCAGCAAAATCCTCTGGATTTATGGGGAAACTCGTAAAATAAAGCAAAGTTTGAAGGCACAAGCGCCGGAAGTTCGCAGCATTGTTACGGCAACGCAATCGAGTTCTCTTACCCTCGCGAATACCCTCGATCGCTTACAAGAAAATCTTGAAGGCGGCTTGACAACTTACCAAAAATATGCACAGTGGATAAGTTATTTAGAAGAATATCGCTATGCTTTACAGGTCAATTGCGATAACTACGAAAAGCGATTTTTGCGGTTATTAAAGAGCGATGCGCCGCAGGGGGGAAGTTTTTTCTTGGACTTTCACGATTACATTACCGAGCAGTTTATTCCCCAAGTGACAAACGATTATAATACGCTATTTGCGAGCTTAAAATTAATCGACAATCAGCTTAAAACAACGGAAGGTCAAATCCGCTTAGAACAAACGCGGGTGGAGTCAGTCCAAGGAGAGCGCGATCGCAACATCGAAAACCTCATCGGCGCGGCGAGTGTGGGTTTGGGCGTATCTTCAACGGCGGCGAGCGCTTGGGCGGGGCAAATCCCAAAACCGCTTTATGTATTTGGATTTAGTCTGGGATTGGGGATTATATCGGCGATTTTAACTTACGCGATCGCGCGTTGGATTCGGCGGTGAAGAAAAGCTTGTAATTCGTAATTCATTGCTGACTTGAAATTTAAGACAATCGCTACGGATTAGTGGGTAGGGTGCGTTAGGCGCGGGCTAAGATCGGGTGAAAAAAGAGCAGATTTTGTTTGCGCCGTAACGCACCAATAATGTTCGTTCGGTGCGTTACGCTTCGCGCTCCGCACCCTACGGGTTGACGGATTTGTAAGCTTTAGAAGGCTTGCTCGACTTCAGAAATTTCGGGGATGAGTTCCCGCAAGCGGCGTTCGATGCCCATTTTGAGCGTCATTGTGGAACTGGGGCAGGAACCGCACGCGCCTTGCAAGCGCAATTTTACGATCGGTCCGTCAATTTCGACTAATTCGACGTTACCGCCATCGGCCATTAGGTAAGGGCGCAGTTCATCTAAAACTTGTTCGACGTTATCGGGAGTGAGGGTTAAAGTTGCCATTTTTTTTTGCTCTGTGCTGACATTTAAGTCTCTTTACTCTATCGAAAAACTGGGGACAGAAAACTCATCCGGTGGAACCTCGCGATCGCCGATCGCGTCATCGGCGATGATTCTACTTACGGTTTGGCTATCTTCGTTTGCCATCCGTTAGAGCGCAGAACCTATATTTTTAATGATGAAAAACAAGTTATACCAACCTCAATCGGCAGCGATCGCGTTTAGTTCGGCGATCGCGCTATTCTGGAGCTTAGCGGGCAACCCCGCTTTTGCTGGCGATTTCTTCCGCACCCAAAACCAACGCGATATCGGCCCTCAAACCGAAGCGGCGTTTGAAGCGGTATTCGTTGAAGGAAACTACCCCAAAGCCGAAGGCTACCTCAAACAAGCCCTCGCTACCGAAAAAGACGATCCCTTAGTCTATGCAATGCAGGCTTCCTTAGCCTACGGCAACCAAGACTCGAGCGCGATCGCGCCCGCCGCCGCCAACACCCTCGCCGCCGCCCAGCGCTTACTCCCCAGCGATCCTTTGCGCGGCAACCTCTACCTCGCGATCGGTCATTTTATCGAAGGGGCGAGTCTGATTCAAACTCAAGGACCGATCGGCGCGCTGCCTAAGTTACAGGAAGTGTTGAAGTATCTCGATGAAGCCGAAAAAATCGATGCTAACGATCCCGAATTAAACCTGTTTAAAGGATTCATGGAACTGATGCTGGCGGTGAACTTACCCCTCGCCAGTCCCGAAGTTGCGATCGCGAACTTCCAACGCAACGCCGCCCCCGAATACCTCGTCAACCGAGGCATTGCCGTTGCTTACCGCGACCAGAAAAAATACGATAAAGGCCTTGAATTTGTCAACAAAGCGCTGCAAGAAACCCCCGATAACCCCGAACTGAAATACCTCAAAGCGCAACTCCTCTACCAACAAGGCAAAAAACTTAACGATCGCGCCATTGTCCAGGAAGCGATCGCACTTTTTGATGCCGCGATCGCGCAGCAAAATCAACTCCCCGCCTACCTCCGCTCCCCCCTACAATTCGAGCGCACCGTCGCCCAAAATTGGCTCGACGGCAAGCGCTAAGCGAAGCTTTTGCCTGAGTAGGGCAGTTTCAGCGCGTCCTGCCCTACTTAATTTCTTAACTCGCGATCGCGGCTCCATATCGAACATCGAAACCCTCCTCATCCCCCTCCCGCAAGCAGAGTATGGCAAGATTGATTGAGCAGTAGATTTTAAATAAGGTTTTTTAATATGGGAAAATTTGGAATCGATATGGGACACAACGCTCCCCCCGATACCGGAGCGGTTGGCATTGCCAAAGAAGATAACCTCACCCTTGCCGTTGGCACTCGCGTTATCGCTAAACTCACAACTCTCGGTCATATCCCCATCAACTGTACCCCGAAGTGGGCGAGTAGCGTGGTCGGTTCTCTCAACACGCGCTGCCAAATCGCTAACGCCAATAACGTCGATTACTACGTCTCCATTCACTTCAATTCTTTCAACAGTAGCGCTAACGGCACGGAAGTCTACGCAATTAGTTCCGGAGCGAGAAGAATCGCTCAACCCGTCCTCGACAATATCGTGCGTTTGGGCTTTTACAATCGCGGCGTAAAAGATGGTTCGCACCTCTACGTGCTTAAAAACACCAATATGTCCGCCATCTTAATCGAATGCTGTTTTATCGACTCGCGGCGAGATATGAATCTCTTCGATGCCGAAAAAATGGCGAATGCGATCGTCCGGGGCTTAACCGGACAGAATCCCACCACACCCCCGGATTCGAGCCAAAATCCCCCGCCCACCGCAGATCCGCAAGTTCTCAAGCTGCAAAAATCGCTCAATCGCCTCAATATCCGAGACAGCAACGGTAATGTTTTAGACGAAGACGGTTTAATCGGTTCGGCGACGGAATCCGCAACCCGCAAGTTTCATTCTGCGATGGGGATTAGCTTGCCGGGACGAGCGGGGGCCGAAACTTGGAAAGCGATCGACGAAATTATCGCTAAACCGATTTTACGCCCCAACCACGCCACGGGTAAAGCCGTTCGCTACGTGCAATACCGCCTTGGTGCATTCATCGATGGCGTTTACGGTCCGATAACCGCCCGGATTGTCTCTCAATTCCAAGACCGTTACAATTTGACAGTCGATGGCATCATTGGCTCTCAAAGCTGGTCAAAACTCATCGGATAGAACAGTCGGGAGGGGAAAAATTCCGCTCGACTCGTCCTTGCCGTTTGAGGGTTGAGAATCCCGCTCTCTTTCAGGATCGGAGTATGCCAAAATTGACCCAGCAACCCTAAATTTCACTTAATATTTTGACCTATGGGAAAATTTGGAATCGATATGGGACACAACGCTCCCCCCGATACCGGAGCGGTTGGCATTGCTAAAGAAGATAACTTAACGCTTGCCGTTGGCACTCGCGTCATCGCCAAACTCACCAGCCTGGGTCACATTGCGATTAACTGTACCCCGAAGTGGGCGAGCAGCGTTGTCGATTCCCTCGACAAACGCTGTCAAGTTGCCAATGCTAATCGCGTTGATTACTACGTCTCTATTCACTTTAACTCCTTCAACCGGAGCGCTAACGGTACAGAAGTCTTTGCAATTAGTTCCGGAGCGAGAAGAATCGCTCAACCCGTCCTCGACAATATCGTGCGTCTGGGCTTTTACAATCGCGGCGTAAAGGATGGTTCCCACCTCTACGTGCTTAAAAACAGCAATATGCCCGCCATCTTAATCGAATGCTGCTTCATCGACTCGCAGCGAGATATGGCGCTCTTCGATGCCGAAAAAATGGCGAATGCGATCGTTCGGGGATTAACCGGACAAGACCCGACTGCAAGTTCTGGTTCGTCAGGCGGAACGAGTTCCGGTAATGTTACGCCTCCCCCCCCTCCTGCGCCTCCCGCTCCCAAGGCAGATCCGCAAGTCCTCAAGCTGCAAAAAGCGCTTAACCGCCTTCAAGTCAAGGATAGCAACGGCAAAGCCCTGGTTGAAGATGGCACGATAGATGCAGCAACGGAATCGGCAACCAGCAAATTTCATTCTGCAATGGCGATTAGTCTACCAGGACGAGCGGGAGCCGAAACTTGGAAAGCGATCGATGAAATCTTTTTAAAGCCGATTTTACGCCCCAATCACGCCACCGGAAAAGCCGTTCGCTACGTGCAATTTCGTCTGGGAACTTCGATTGACGGCGTTTACGGAGATATGACCGCTCGCGCCGTGTCTCAATTCCAGAGTCGCTATAACTTGACCGCAGATGGCATCATCGGCTCTCAAAGTTGGTCAAAATTAATTGGATAATGGGAGTTGGACGGAGCCTAAAATCTGCTGCTTTCGCAAGTTGAAAGCCTTACTCTTTCGTTGCAAAGCTCAAAACTGAGGTTTTGTCATCGGACTCACATGGGATAGAAATCATTAGGAGTGAATCGCATGAAATTTGGCATTGACATGGGACATAATGCTCCGCCCGATACCGGAGCATCTTCTAAGTTTGGTAAAGAAGACGACCTGACTAAGCAAGTCGGTACGCTAGTGAGCAGTCAATTACAAGCCCTCGGTCATGAAGTTGTTAACTGCAACCCTACCAGTGCCAGTAGTGTCATGGATTCACTTCGACAGCGAGTCCAAAAAGCGAATTCTGCCCGCGTCGATCTCTATGTTTCCATTCACTTTAACGCCTATAACAATTCGGCGAATGGTACGGAAGTTTATGCAGTCAGCGATGCCGGTCGCCGCATCGCCCAACCTGTTTTAGAGAACATTATTGCCCTTGGATTTACCAATCGCGGCGTGAAAGATGGTTCCCATTTGTACGTCGTTAAAAATACATCGATGGCTGGGATTTTAATTGAATGTTGCTTCATTGATTCAGAGAAAGATATGAAGCTATTCAATACAACGGCGATGGCGAATGCGATTGTCAAGGGATTGACCGGAAAACTGCCAACGGAAGAAAAGCCAAAGGAAGATAATTTGGTCTTGGAATTGCAGCAAGCTTTGAATCGCTTGCAGATTCGCGATGCGCAAAGTAAAGCGCTGGTTGAAGATGGTAAAATAAGCCCCGCAACCGAAGCAGCAACCCTCAAATTTCATGAAATTATGGGGGTTAATTTAGGCAACCGAGCAACGGCACTAACCTGGAATTTATTAGACGAAATTTTAGCGCTTCCTACCTTGCGCCCCAACCACGCTCAGGGAGCGGCAGTTCGCTACGTTCAATTTCGCTTCAGCACTACAATTGACGGCGATTACGGTGCGAAAACGGCAGAAGCGGCGAAAGTTTATCAGCGCCAGCAAAATTTGGACGTAGATGGCTTAGTCGGGCAGACAACTTGGGGGCGTTTGACGGGTGCATCGCAAAGCAATTTAGTGCTGAAAGTGCTTAAAGATACGATCCTAAAACAACAACCGCTCCCCAGTGACGATATTAAGGACGATAATCTCAAACAGCCGATTCCGGCGGGTTCTGAATTGACGCTGTACAGTTGGGAGGAGCAAGGAAATCATATTAAAGTTTCGTTGCGCGATCGCACCTTTAAGGGGTTTAATATTTGGTATGTTTTCACCGAACATATTGCAATTTGGCAAGATGGTAAGCCCTTAGAAATTGAAGCAGACGACGAGAAACCTCAAGTTAACGATCGCGCTAACGCCTTCAACCTGCCCGGATTTGCCAGCATCTTTTATCTCAATAATCCTATCGTTCCTAACGGACATTTCTACTGGCGCGATGCTCTCCAAAATGGCGAACGCATCCCTAAAACTAAGGCTGAAGTCGATAGTATTATCGCGCTAGCTACCCGTCTCGAGCAAGTCCGCGATCGCTTGGGCGGGTTTCCGCTTGTCGTCACGAGTTGGTATCGCCCGGAACCCTGGAATTCTCAAGCGGGTGGCGCGCCTAATTCTCGCCACAAAGTCGGGCAAGCCGTGGATATTTTGCGATCGGGAATGAGCGGAAAACAAATGGCAGCCGTTCTAGAAGATTGGCCGGGAGGAATGGGAATTTACGAACATTATCCCAATCTTTTACACCTCGATATTCGACCTTTTCGCGCGCGCTGGGGTGGTGCGTAATTGATAATGGATAATTGATAATGGATAACGAAGCGGGAATAATGGACAATGGATAATGAATGGGGCGAACTATAGGGAGGAGTGAGAGCTAGGGAATGGGGAAAAGTGTTGTAAAAGAGAAGTCTTTTGCCTTTGCGATGAGAAGTGTTAAGCTTTACCAGTATTTAACTGAAGAAAAGAAGGAGTACGTTTTAAGCAAACAAGTTCTTAAAAGCGGCACGGCTATCGGTGCTTTGGTGCGAGAAGCCGAACAAGCCGAAAGTAAAGCGGACTTTATTCACAAGTTTGCGATCGCTCTGAAAGAAGCTCATGAAACTGAGTATTGGTTAGAACTTCTCCATCAATCGAGTTACATGAACGATCGAAGCTTTCAATCCATTTCCTCTGACCTTACTGAACTGCTCAAACTGATAACATCGATTGTCAAAAAAGCTAAAGAAAATAGGGCTATGGAGTCTTAGAACATTCCATAGGAACCATAATCAACTTCGTTATCCATTGTCAATGACACTAAAAATTCCAGCAAATTCGACATCAATTATCTATTGTCATATGGCACTGAATTAAAGCTGGTGGGCGCTGCCCACCCTACTGGGCTGGCTGAATTAAAGCTGGTGGGCGCTGCCCACCCTACGATAGAGCTAAGCTTCTTCGCGATCGATTAATTCCCTTTTCGTTGTCCATTGTCCATTATCAATTACCCCCTCTTCGTTATCAATTATCCCTTGTCCATTATCTATTATGTTCAAAATTCCTGTTACTGTTATTACCGGCTTTCTCGGTGCTGGTAAAACAACTCTCATTCGCCATCTTTTACAAAACAATCGCGGCAGAAAAGTTGCCGTTCTCGTCAATGAATTTGGCGAAGTTGGAATCGATGGCGATTTGTTACGGTCTTGTCAGGTGTGCGACGAGGAAGACAGTCCGACGAGTAATATTGTCGAACTCACTAATGGTTGTTTGTGCTGCACGGTTCAAGAAGAGTTTTTTCCGACGATGCAAACGCTGTTGGAGCGCCGCGATAAACTCGATTGTATTGTTATTGAAACTTCGGGTTTGGCACTGCCCAAGCCTTTAGTACAGGCGTTTCGCTGGCCGGAAATTCGCAATGGGGCAACGGTAGATGGCGTGGTGACGGTGGTGGATGCTTGCGCGCTTGCGGAGGGGACGTTTACAAGCGATGTGGCGGCGTTGGAGGCGCAACGTCAAGCTGATGAGAGTTTGGAACACGAAACGCCGTTGGAGGAGTTATTTGAGGATCAGTTGGCTTGTGCGGATTTGGTACTGTTGACGAAGATGGATTTGTTAGATGAGGAGGCGATCGCGCGGGTTAAACTCAAATTACAACAAGAGTTGCGCCCGGGAGTGAAAGTTGTAACCTGCAAGGACGGCGAAATTAATCCCGAAGTTCTCCTCGGTTTTAATGCAGCGGTGGAAGATAATCTCGACAGTCGCCCTTCTCATCACGATACCGAAGAGGAACACGACCACGACGACGGGATTAACTCCGTTCAGTTTAGCTGCGATCGCGCGATCGATCCTAAAACTTTAATCGCTACCCTCGAGCATCTCGTCCGAGACTGCGAAATCTATCGCATTAAAGGCTTTGTGAATGTTGCCAATAAGCCCATGCGCTTAGTGGTGCAAGGAGTCGGAACCCGGTTCGATTCATTTTACGATCGCTTGTGGGCAGAAGGCGAGCCGCGACAAACTCGGTTGGTATTGATTGGACGAGAACTCGACGCAGACAACATTGAAAACCGATTATTAGAGGGGACAAGCGTACTGCGTTAAGCGGGCAATTGAAACTTAGAGCGTTCGTCCCTCCGAGCGGCGCGCGATCGGGTCTAAACTTTTCTTAAAGGTCGTTGGTAAGAAAGTAAATCCGATCGAGCGAGTTAGGCAAAGCCTTAGCGAAAGATTGCTCGTGCTTAGGAGCGACGAACCGTGAAAACCACAGCACATTTAACCGAAAATACGGTTTATTAGGCTTTCCACGGATAATTCCTGTAGTCATTTTATTTTTTAAGTAGCAAATGATACTTATAGTTGCGCTCCTCGGAGGGCAAGACTTAAATATTTGGTTAAACTAACTCCATAACAAGCAGAAATTTAGCGATCGCTGACAGCGATTTATATAGGGGGCTTAGATAACTCTAAATTTCTGTCCGCAGGATTATTTCGTTGGGGGTAGTCTGCCAGCACTTAAGTATTGGGGAATAGCTAGGTAATCCCTCGGGCGGTGCGCGCTATTCCTACAAGACATGATTATTCTTAAATGACTACGGCTCACCTTTTCGACCCATGACATCCGCACAAGAAGGAAAAACGATTTCCCCACCCTCCACTTCTGCCTGCGGTGCTTCCCAGCCCGGAGTGCTAGTTGGGCTTGCGATCGCAACTTTTGCTCTAGGTTCCTCGACTTTACTGGCTCCTAGAGCGATCGCGCAATCCATTGTACCCGCTACGGATGGAGTGAATACCCAAGTTAATGTGAATGGCGATCGCATCGACATTAGCGGCGGTACGCTTTCCGGCGACGGCGCGAACCTCTTCCAAAGTTTCCAGAAATTCGGCTTAGATGCCAACCAAACCGCCAACTTCCTCTCCAACCCCCAAATCCAAAATATCTTAGGTCGCGTGGTGGGCGGCGACGCTTCTATTATTAACGGTTTAATTCAAGTCACCGGCGGTAATTCTAACCTCTACTTAATGAATCCCGCTGGCATTATCTTCGGCCAAGGTGCAAGCTTAAATGTTCCCGCTGACTTTTTCGCCACAACCGCATCGGGAATTGGCTTTGGTAACAACGCTTGGTTTAACGCCACCGGCAGCAACAACTATCAAACCCTCAACGGCAACCCCGGACAATTCGCCTTCGACTTAGCACAACCGGGCGCAATTGTCAACGCCGGTAACTTAGCCGTTGCCGACGGAAAAAACCTAACCTTATTAGGGGGAACCGCCGTCAATACCGGCACGATGACCGCACCGGGAGGAAGCATTACCCTAACCGCCGTTCCCGGCAGCAGCACCGTCAAACTCTCCCAAACCGGCAGCTTATTGAGCCTAGAAATTCAACCAGCGCGGGACAATAACGGCAATATTTTACCCTTCACTGCCCTCGATTTGCCGCAACTGCTCGCCGGAAGCAACGTTGAAACAGGTTTAGTTGTGGGGAATGACGGCAGCGTCAAATTACAAGCATCGGGAACCGATATTCCCACAACGGCGGGAACAACGGTTGTATCGGGGAATTTAAATGTCGCCTCTGCTGCGGGAACGGGCGGCACGATTAATGCCTTTGGCGATAAAGTTGGGGTAATTTCCGGCAACCTCAACGCCTCCGGACTCAACGGCGGTAACATTCGGATTGGCGGCGACTACCAAGGACGCGGAACCGTCCCGAATGCGTCGCGAACCCTCGTGAGTGCCGATTCAACTCTAACCGCGAATCCTGCGGTTGATGGCAACGGCGGGCGTATTATCGTCTGGGGGAACGAACTGACGGGATTTTATGGAACCCTGCAAGCCTTGGGAGGATTTGCGGAAATTTCCGGGAAAGATAGCTTGGTTTTCCAAGGGAATGCCGATGTCGGGACAACTGGGACGCTGCTGTTCGACCCGGAGAATATTTTAATTCAAGCTGGAGCCGGTGCTGACGACGTGCAACTCTCAGATCGGGAAATTTTAGCAGGAGATGGCTTACCGGGAAGTTTTACGATCGGTACATCAACGCTGACGAATATCAGTGGAAACATTCTTTTAGAAGCGCAGAATAATATTACCGTCGATTCAGGGGTATCGCTCAATTTCGCCTCTAGCAACCAAGTACGGAGGATTACCTTCACGGCGGATGCGGATAGTTCGGGCGCGGGCGATTTTTCGATGGATACCACCCAATCGATTACAGCCCCAGGCGACACTCTGATAATTAGCGGTGCGAATGTTACCGTCGGCAGTATTTATTTGGGAAATACTGGAAATAATCAGGATGGGGGAAGTCTCAGCTTAACGGCAGCGAACGGCAATATTTTAACCGGAGACATTTCGACGAATACTGTAGCAGCCCAGAATTCCGGCTCTGCGGGAACGGTAGACTTATCCGCAAGCGGTACAATAACGACGGGAAAAATAGCGACCAATGCTGGATATTTTAACAATAATAGTGGGGGCGCGACGGGGGGAGCAATTACGATCGCGGCAGGAGGCAATGTCAGCACTCAGTCCCTCAATTCGAGTACGGATTCTGCCAGTAACTCGGGTTCGGCGGGTGCAGTCTCAGTTTCAAGTGCGAACGGCTCGATCGCGACAGGAAATATTACCGCAACGGGAAGAGATAATGGCGGCAACGTCACATTAAACGGCGCGACAGTTATCTCCGGGAATACCACCATCGATACAACGGGAACAACGGGGAGTGGTGCAGTTGCATTTAACGGAACGATTAACGGAACTGCGGCGGGTGCAGATAGCCTTACCGTCAATGCGGGGAACGGCGACGTAACCTTAAGCGGTGCGGTGGGAAGCAATGCGGCTTTAAAAGCGATCGCAATTAACAGTACGGGAACGACGCAACTGGGGGGCGACGTTACCGCAAGCAGTCAAACGTATGGCGGGAATGTCGCCATTACCAATAGTTTAAAGTTAAGCGGCAACGCGATCGCGTTTGGAGGAACAGTATCCGGTTCCGGGCAAAATCTGACCTTTAGTTCGCTCTCGCCGGGAGGCGAAATCGGGCTAGGCACTTTTGTCACGGCAACGGGACTGAATTTATCAGCCAGTACGTTAGGGGCATTGAATGGTTTCAATCAGATCGCGATCGGAGACAGCAGCAACATAATCTGGCTGGCCGGTGATGTCAAGTTTTTAGATCCCGTATTGTTGCAAGGCAGCAGCATTAACACCATCCTAGGAACATTAACGGGTAGCGATAACGCAACGATAAAGCTGACGGGTTCCGATATTACGACGGGAAATATCACGAATGCCGGTCGGGATATTACGATGATTAGTAGCGGCGCGATCGACACGACAGGGGGCATTCTCGATACCCGTTCGAGCAGTAGCGGCGGCAACATCACCCTGCAAGCCGCAACAGATATTAGCACCAGCGACATTCAAACCAGCAGCGCCGCGGGACAAGGCGGCAAGATCGATGCTACCAGCACGGGAGGCAGCATTGCTACCGGAAATCTTACCGCAACAGGTCAAACCGGGGGCGGTGTAGTAACCTTAAATGCAGCCAGCAATATCCAGACGAGCAATGTGGATACCAGCAGCGCGGCAGGAAGCGGCGGAGACATTACGACGATCGCGGCGGGAAGCATTACCAGCAACGGTAACATAACTGCAACGGGGCAAACCGGAGGCGGTGCAGTCACCCTAAATGCAGCCAGCGACCTAAATACGGCGAATATTGATACCAGTAGTGCGGGCGGGAATGCGGGCAAGATTGAAGCCACGAGTACGGGAGGCACTGTTAATAGCAGCGACTTAACCGCAACAGGGCAAACCGGCGGCGGTGCAGTCACCCTCAATGCAGCCAGCGACCTGAATACGGGCAATGTTGATACCAGCAGTGCGGCGGGACAAGGGGGCAAGATTGAAGCCACGAGTACGGGAGGCACTGTTAATAGCAGCGACTTAACCGCAACAGGGCAAACCGGAGGCGGTGCAGTCGCCCTAAATGCAGCCAGCGACATTAATACGGGCAATGTTGACACCAGCAGTGCAGCGGCAGATGGCGGCGCACTCTCATTAAAAAGTAGTAATGGAGCGATTAACGCGGGCAATTTGATCGGTACGGGCGGTAATAATGGAGGGGATGTTACGGTTCATGCTCGCACCAGTATTACGACCGGACAGATCGACAGCAGCGGGACGGCAGGAAAAGGCGGTAACGTCAGCTTGGATCCGCTCGGCGATATTCAGGTGAGTTGGATTAACGCTGCGGGCGGCACTAACGGCGGTACGGTGAGGATTGCGACGGAGAGTAACTTCCGCGCGACAGACAGCTTTACGGCGCGCGATGGTACAATCGCCAGCATTTCCACCTTTGGCGGTCAAGGTGACGGCGCGATCGCGCTTCGCCACGGCGGACAAGGGATAACTCCTTTTAAAGTTGGCGATGCAGGCGTTAATGGTACTGCGGGTGCGATCGGTAGCGTGAATAACCGCATTGACTCGGGACAAGAGTTTTTGTATACCCTCGAGCAGGGAAACATCGGCATTTTTAGCGTACCGGAACCTCCGCCTACGCCACCTACACCACCCACGCCACCTACACCACCCGATCCGGTAGGCACTCCTCAAGGAACACCGCTTCAAATGGTGGATAAGCCGACAAGCGACAGTCCGATCCAAGATGCTATCGTCCAAGACAAGCTCGACCCGAGTCCAGACACACCCGTCATCGACGAACCGGATAAACCGGCTGTTGAGGAAGCTACATTGGACGGGGCGAAACTCGTCGCGATCGACCCGCAAATCGCCGCGCAAGATAGTGTAGAAAAGATCGATCGCGCCTTGAGCGAGGAATACGTTAATTATCTCGGACTGAGCGAGGTTCCCAAAACGAACCTCAGACAGATACAAAGCGTTCTGCAACAAGCCAACACGACAACGGGATCCCATTCTTCTGTTATGTATGCGGTTTTTGTCCCCGCCGAAGACGGAACGCCAGATCGCAACAGCGATCGCTTAGAACTGTTACTGGTCAACGCTTCGGGGCAACCGTTCCGTTACAACGTTGGGGTAACGCGAGGGCAAGTTCTCGCCACCACGCGAGAGTTAAACCGTGCTATCACTAACCCTCAGCGCCGCACCGCTTATCTCGCGCCCGCCCAGCAACTCTTTCAATGGATTATTGCCCCCGTGCAGGAGAAGTTGCGCGCCAGCAACGCCGATAATATTGTCTTTATCGTCGATTCGGGTTTGCGATCGCTCCCGATTGCAGCCTTACACGACGGTCAACAGTTCCTCATCGAACGCTATAGCATTGCTTTGATGCCCAGTTTTGCCCTCACCGATACGCGCTATAACGATCCTAGAAGCTTATCGGTTGTCTCGATGGGAGCCTCGAAATTCCAGGATAAATCAGCGCTTCCTGCGGTTCCAGCCGAATTAAAAGCGATCGCGTCGAACTTTAACACGACTAAATCCTACCTCAACAGCGATTTTACCCTCAGCAACTTACAGACCGCGCGCCAGAACTCGCCCTCCGGCATTATGCACCTCGCAACTCACGGCGAGTTTAAATCCGGTCGAGCGAAGGATTCTTATATTCAGTTGTGGGATACCAAACTCAGCCTCGATCGCTTGCGAACCTTGGGATGGAACGATCCGCCCGTCGATTTATTGGTCTTAAGTGCCTGTCGAACCGCCTTGGGCGACTCATCTGCGGAATTAGGTTTTGCCGGTCTTGCCGTCGCTGCGGGGGTAAAATCCGCCCTGGGCAGTCTGTGGTCGGTCAGCGATCTCGGAACCCTCGGTTTAATGACGGCTTTCTACGAGCAATTAAGGGTCGTACCGACGAAAGCCGAAGCCTTGCGACAAGCCCAACTCGCGATGCTGCGGGGCGAAGTCCGCTTGGAGGGCGGGCAACTCGTCACGCCGAAAGAAACATTATCGCTCGCACCCGAGCTAGCCGGTCAAAATGTCCCCGATTTGCGCCATCCCTATTACTGGAGCGCATTTACCGCGATCGGCAGTCCGTGGTAATCTGCATTAAGAAGGCGACAAAAACGACAAAGAGTCAGAGAAAACCGCCAACCCCAGTTCGGATCCCCTACTAATTGTTATGACAACGCACTTTATTACCGCTGAAATCGACCTGCAAGAAAATCCCCTCGCCCTGCAACAAGAAATAGAAGCTGAATTGCAAAAGCGCGGCGAACCCTTGCGTTGGGCTGTTACGAATGTTGACAGCGACGCTCAAAAAGTACGAGTTGAAGCTATCGTGACAAAAGAAGATTCTCCATCAACTCTGCCCGCGTGAATTCGCGTCCGTTTACTGCCCTTTTAATCGTGCCGACGGGGATTGGTGCTGCCCTTGGCGGTTATGCTGGCGATGCCATCCCGATCGCGCGCGCGATCGCGTCGGTGTGCGATCGCCTCATTACCCATCCCAACGTTCTCAACGGCGCGCAACTGTATTGGAATGCGCCTAACTTGTATTACGTGGAAGGCTACGGCATCGATCGCTTCGCCGCCGGAACTTGGGGACTGCAACCCGTCCATCAAAATCGAGTGGGACTGATTTTAGACCGCGCGATCGAACCCGAATTGCGCCAACGCCACCTCCAAGCCGCAGATGCCGCCAGAGCCACGTTAGGAATCCATTTGACCGATTTTGTCCTAACCGACGCTCCCCTAGGCGTAGAGTTGCGAAATTCGCCCTCTGGTGCAAGCTGGGGAACCCTATCCAACCCCGACAGTTTGCTGCGCGCCGCCGAAACCTTAATCGAGAAAGCCGGGGCCAACGCGATCGCCGTTGTCGCGCGATTCCCCGACGAAGACGTAGATAGTCCCGCCCTGCAAAACTACCGCCACGGTTCGGGTGTCGATCCGATCGCGGGCGCAGAAGCCGTCATCTCTCACCTCATCGTTCGCGAATTTCGCGTTCCCTGCGCCCACGCCCCCGCCCTCGCGCCCCTCCCCCTCGATCCCCAACTTTCCCCCCGTGCTGCCGCCGAAGAACTCGGCTACACCTTCTTGCCCTGCGTCCTCGTGGGGCTTTCGCGCGCGCCGCAATTCCTTGCCGACAAAAACGCGCGATCGCCCGACAGCATTTGGGCAGAAAGCGTCGATGCTGTTATCGTTCCCGCCGAAGCCTGCGGCAGTAGTGCCGTTCTCAGCCTCAGCCGCAGCCGCATTATCGCCGTTGAAGAAAATGTTACGCGAATGCAGGTTCCCCCCGAACCCCTCGCTATCAAAGCCACTCGCGTTCGATCCTACCTCGAAGCGATCGGCGTTTTAGTCGCCCAGCGCGCCGGAATTCAACCCGAAATCCTGCGCCCTGACATCTACCCCTTGCATTGTTTATCTTAAAAACCGTGGAAAACTCCGATCGCCCCGATATCGAACCGCTAACGCGCCCCCAAGTTTTGATTGCAATGGCAGCAACAGCCTTATTGCTATTAACGGTGGCGAAAGTGTGGCAATATCTCGGCTCGATTTCAATCTTATCGCTGCAATTTTCCCCGAAAGCTTTTTTAATCGGTGTCGGACTCGCCCTCGCCATTACGATCTCGAGCGGTTTGCTTTATCAGTTTTGGGCGGACTACCGCCGCAGCGCTAATTATTATTTAGAATTAGTCCTCAAACCGCTGGTTTTACCCGATTATATTTGGCTGGGATTGTTACCGGGAATGAGCGAAGAACTATTATTTCGCGGCGTGATGCTGCCAGCACTAGGTGCGAATACAGTAGCCGTGGTTCTTTCTAGTGTTTTATTCGGTATCCTGCACCTGAGTGGGACGAAACAATGGCCCTATGCAGTTTGGGCAACCGCGATCGGTTTAACTTTAGGGTTTAGCGCTATCCTGACCGGCAATTTACTCGTTCCGATTATCGCTCACGTTCTCACTAACTTTCTCTCGGGTTGTTTGTGGAAATTGAATAACAAAGCAGCCTAGAAAAAAGTAAATCCCAAATTACAAACCCCGAGGTTCTAATTACGAATTACGAATTACGAATTACGAATTACGAATTACGAACTACGAATTACGAATTACGAACTACGCATTACGAATTACGAATTACGAATTACGAATTATTAAATCATGCAAGGTGAAGCCGGAGAGAGCGAAACAATCGATATTTTCGTCTACGGGACGCTCCTGCCGGGAGAATGCAATCATTTTTATTTAGCCCGTTCTAGCTTAATTGCCGACGATGCGATCGATAATGCAGAACTGTTTAATTGCGGAGCATATCCGATGTTGCGTCCCGGTAGCGGTAAGGTGTACGGGAAATGCTATCGAGTTCCGCTGACTGATTTGGGCGCGATTGATGAATTAGAAGAACATCCCAACTTTTATTATCGCCAGTGGGTACAGTTAGCGAGCGGGCGAGAAACCTGGACTTACTTTGGGCCGGAAAAAGAAGCCCAACAATACCCAAAAATTCCAAGCGGTTCTTGGCAAGATCGTTAGAGGAACTTAGCCTTAAGCCAGAGAGTCTTAATTAAAATTGGAGTCGCCCCGTCTCGAAATTAAACGCCGCCCCGTAGGGGCGAATGGGATTCGCCCGCTGGGTATACCTCATCCAATTGAAAATTGCTATATCCCAATTAAAGATTGAGAAAAGCACGATGAAAAAAAACGGAAATTATTTTTTGACTAATGCTCGTCTGGTCAACAGGGTGAGTGCGATCTTAGGTTTAATTTTACTCGGATGTGCGCCGAGCGTGCAGTCAATAACCCCAGAAAAGTCGGAGCTAAATCGTGAAACTGCTGGGGGAGTTGAAGAGGTCAGTCAAGTGCAAGCACCCCGCCGAAATTCCGAGCCAGAAAGTTCTTCTTCGCGGCAAATTGCTGAAGGTTTATATTGGATTGGCACGACGGGACTGGGCTTAGAAGTTTCGAGAGATCGCTTCCGCTATTACGATGAAGAAGGTTATAAGGAATGGCGGGATGTCAGGGGGTTAACTTCGATTAAAGAAGGCGTAATCTTTGATGGAGAAAATTATTGGTGTTGGTCGCAATTAGTCCCGCAAGGTAGGGTTGGAAGTTGTACGGCGCAAGGGTGGAAAATTGCGACGGTTAAGGCTGAGGAAGAAGCTAAAGAGATAGGGATTGAGGAATTATCGCTAGGCGGTATTCGGTTGGGGGACAATGAAGCAACCATTCGCCGCAAACTTGGCGCGCCCGATCGCATTTCTGAAGATCCTTACGATGGCCCTCGGTTTGAATATTCCGGTTTGGAATTCAATATGGGGAAAGTGGGGGCATTTAATATCAAGAGTACGAGCGATCGCTATTGCACTCCCGCCGGTGTTTGTCCGGGGATGGCGTTGTCTGAGGTTCGTCAAATTTACGGGGCTTCGGAAATTTTCGATCGCGGCGAAGAGGGACGTTTTATTGAATATTACGGCCCTCGGGGGGAAACGTGCTGGCTGAAAATAGCTTTAGGTGCAGCCGATAGAGTCGAGTCCGTTGCGGTTGCTTGCCAGCCTTAAAATTCATCGGCCTTTTTCGGGCGAAACTTTCCCCGCGTCCGACCGACTTCCTGTATTAAACTTAAAGATAGAGAGAAGCGAGTCGCTACAGACAGAAATTGAAGCTCGCTTTCAAATTGCATTCCGCTTAGCGAAGAGGGAGAGCTAAGGTATGGCGATCGCCACCATCAATCCGGCAACGGGGGAAACGATTAAAACTTTTGAGGCATTAACTGAGGCAGAAGTCAAGGAAAAAATTGCCTTAGCGCAAGCGACTTTTGAGAACTATCGCAAAATTCCTTTAGCGCAGCGCAGCGAATGGTTGCGAACCGCCGCCGAGATTTTGGAACGCGATCGCCGTCAATATGCCGAACTGATGGTACTGGAGATGGGCAAACCGATAAAAGGCGCGATCGCAGAAGTCGAAAAATGCGCCCTCGTTTGCCGCTACTACGCCGACAACGCCGCCGAATTCCTCGCCGATACGCCCGTTCCCAGCGACGGAAACAGTTTTATCCGCTACCAACCCTTGGGCATTATCCTCGCGGTTATGCCCTGGAACTTTCCCTTCTGGCAAGTGTGTCGCTTTGCCGCGCCCGCGCTGATGGCGGGGAACGTCGGTTTGTTGAAACACGCTTCTAATGTTCCTCAATGCGCGATCGCCTTAGAAACGATCTTCAAAGAAGCCGGTTTCCCAGAAGGGGCCTTTCAAACCCTATTAGTCGGCGGCGATCGCGTTGAAGCGATCGTTAACGACGATCGCGTTATGGCCGCCACCCTCACCGGAAGCGAACCCGCAGGTGCTAGTTTAGCCGCCGCCGCCGGAAAACAAATCAAAAAAACCGTCCTCGAATTGGGCGGTAGCGATCCCTTCATCGTCTTAGAAAGCGCCGATCTCGAAAAGGCAGCCACCACCGCCACCGCCGCCCGAATGCTCAATAACGGTCAATCTTGCATCGCCGCCAAACGCTTCATCGTTGTCGAAAGTATTGCCGATGCGTTTGAAGCCAAAATTATTGAAAAATTCAACGCCTTAAAAATCGGCGATCCGATGGCAGAAGACACCGATATCGGGCCGCTAGCCACGCCTTCAATTTTGCAGGAAATTGACGAAAATGTGCAAAAAAGCGTGGCAATGGGTGCAAAAGTGCTAACTGGGGGCGAACGACTGCAAGATCGTCCCGGTAACTACTACCCGCCTACGATTCTGGCTGAAATTCCCGAAGGTTCCCCAGCGGAAAAAGAAGAATTTTTCGGCCCGGTTGCTTCGGTGTTTCGGGTGAAAAATCTTGCGGAGGCGATCGCGCGGGCGAATGCCATTCCTTTTGGCTTGGGGGCGAGCGTGTGGACGAACGTTGCCGAAGAACGCGATCGCGCGATCGAAGAAATTGAAGCCGGAGCCGTCTTTGTCAACGGTATGGTTAAATCCGATCCCCGATTGCCCTTTGGCGGCATCAAACGTTCCGGTTACGGACGAGAACTCGGTCAACCAGGGATTCGCGAATTTGTTAACATTAAAACTATCTGGATCGCTTAATCGATTCTCCTGGCTTAAGCCACCAATTCTTGCTGTTCTATGTCATTATTTCTTGACAGAGAGCGAGATCGATCGAGTTAAGATTTAAGGAATTACCGAATTTAAAGCATCAGGAAAATCGAAATTTATCTTGCTCTCGGATTGCATTTCAAGGCTTATTGAATTGCGAGCAGATAATTCTTTTCAGAGATTTCAAGGCATAATTGTGTATTTCAGGTTCTCTAAACAATATGGGTGAATTTAATACAGCCGAGTTACTCGTTCAATGCTTAGAAAATGAAGGTGTTGAATATGTTTTTGGACTTCCCGGAGAAGAAAATCTCCACGTTCTCGAAGCCCTAAAAGAATCTTCCATCCAATTCATCACCACCCGTCACGAACAAGGGGCGGCTTTTATGGCTGATGTTTACGGACGCTTAACGGGCAAAGCGGGGGTTTGTTTGTCCACCCTCGGCCCCGGCGCGACTAACTTAATGACTGGGGTAGCTGATGCGAATTTAGACGGCGCGCCCTTAGTGGCGATTACCGGGCAGGTTGGAACCGACCGAATGCACATTGAATCCCACCAATATTTAGATTTAGTGGCGATGTTCGCTCCCGTCACCAAATGGAACGCGCAAATCGTCCGTCCCAGCAATACGCCCGAAATCGTGCGAAAAGCCTTTAAACTCGCTCAAGCCGAAAAACCCGGGGCCGTGCATATCGATTTGCCCGAGAATATTGCGGCGATGCCAGTAATTGGGAAAAGTTTGCTCAAAAATCCCCGCGAAAAAAGCTATGCTTCATTTCGCAGTTGCAATGCGGCTGCCGAACTGATCTCTAAAGCCAAAAATCCCATTATTTTAGTCGGGAATGGGGCGATTCGAGCCGAAGCGAGCGAAGCGTTGACTGAATTTGCAACGACCTTGCACCTGCCCGTTGTCAATACATTTATGGGGAAAGGGGTAATTCCGTACACGCATCCGCTGTCGTTGTGGACGGTGGGGTTACAGCAGCGAGATCTCGTAACTTGTGCGTTTGAGGAAGCCGATCTCGTTATCGCAGTCGGCTACGATTTAATTGAATATTCCCCGAAAAAATGGAATCCCGGGGGTCAAATTCAGATCGTGCATATTGGGGTCACTCCAGCAGAGATTGACAGCAGTTACATTCCAGCGGTGGAAGTCATCGGCGACATTGCCGACTCCCTGGATGAAATTTTAAGGCGGAGCGATCGCCAGGGCAAACCGAGTCCTCACGCCGTCGAACTGCGTGCCGAAATTCGTGAAGAATACGAACGGTACGCCAACGACCCAGAATTTCCGATTAAACCGCAGAAAATTATTTACGACTTGCGGCAAGTGATGGGGCCGGAGGATATTGTCATTTCCGATGTCGGCGCGCATAAAATGTGGATGGCGCGTCACTATCACTGCGATCGCCCCAATACCTGTATTATTTCTAACGGGTTTGCGGCGATGGGTATTGCCATTCCCGGCGCGCTAGCGGCAAAATTGGTGAATCGCGATCGCAAAGTCGTCGCTGTAACGGGCGATGGTGGATTTATGATGAATGCCCAGGAATTAGAAACAGCGTTGCGCGTCGGTACGCCCTTTGTAACGCTAATTTTTAACGATAATGCCTATGGATTGATCGAATGGAAACAAATCAATCAATTCGGCAAAACTTCGTTCTGCGGCTTCAGCAATCCCGACTTTGTAAAATTTGCCGAAAGCATGGGGTTAAAAGGCTACCGCGTCGAGTCGGCAGCAGATTTAATCCCCGTCTTGAAAGAAGCGTTAGCTCAAGAAGTTCCAGCGGTCATCGACTGTCCCGTCGATTATCGCGAAAACTTGCGCTTCTCCCAAAAGGCAGGAGAATTGAGTTGCCGGATCTAAGTGCAGCCCGATAATGAAGCAAGATCGAGTGGACGAACCGAGAGTAGATATTATCGCAGTTGACGATAACCCCGTCAATCTGCGCGTTTTAGATGGAATGCTCGTCCAGCGCGGTTATAAAGTTCGCAGCGTCACCAACGGCGCGATCGCGATTCAAGCAGCCAAAGCCAAACCGCCGGACTTGATCTTGCTCGACATTATGATGCCAGAGCTAGATGGCTACGAAGTTTGCAAGCAACTGCAAGCCGACGAACGCACCCGCGAAATCCCGGTGATTTTCATCAGCGCCCTCAATGATGCGGTCGATAAAGTCAAAGCCTTTCAAGTGGGAGGGGCCGACTATATTTCCAAACCCTTCCAGATGGAAGAAGTCATCGCCCGCATCGACAACCAACTCAAGTTGCGATCGCTCTCCAAACAACTAAGCGAACAAAACGCCCAACTCCAGCAGGAAATCCAAGAACGCCAGCGCGCCGAAGAAGAGACTCAGCTTTTATTAACCGTTACCCAAGAAATTAGCAGCACGCCCGACTTCGAGAGCGCTCTAGCCGTCGCTCTAGAGCGAGTCTGTCAGGTAAGCGGCTGGAGTTACGGCGAAGCCTGGATCCCCAGTCTTGATGGCACTGCCCTTGAATGCAGTCCAGCTTGGTACTGCAATGCTACAGAACTCGAAGGAGAAATGCAGCAAGCGCTCGCGCGCTTCCGCTACCGCCGCCAGAAACAAGTCCGCAAACCCCACGAAGGCATCATCGGGCGAGTTTGGGCGGGCGGCGAACCCGAGTATGTTGAAAACATTGCCCGAGAAGGTAAAAACCACTACCTGCGCGCTCGCGAAGCGCAACTGTGCGGGATTAAATCCGCCCTCGCCGTCCCCATTGTCGTCCCCCCCATCGTCACTCAGAAATATTACGAACCCGGGCGGGTTCTCGCGGTTCTCGTGTTTTTTTTGCTGGAGTCCTCCGCTCGTTTCTCGATTCAAGAAAACGAACGCTTGGCTGAATTAATTTCCTCAGTGGCGACGCAATTGGGCAAAGTCATGCAGCAAAAGCAGACCGAAGCCGAACTGCGCGGGTTGTTTTCAGCAATGGACGACTCGATTCGAGTCTACGATAAAAACGGTAGATGCTTAAAAACCGTTACTAGCGGTCGCAACGCTGCCAAGAGCAACAACCCAGAAGCGTTAGCCAGCAGCGAGTTAGAACATCTTTCTCCCGAAACGGCGGCGATGGAACTCGAAGCGATCGCGCGATCGCTCGCCACCCAAACGACTCAAACCATTGAATATAGCATCCTCGTCAACAACCGCCCGACCTGGTTCTCCGCGAAAATTTCCCCCCTCTCCGACAAAACCGCTATCTTCGTCGCCCGCGATATCACCGCCCGCAAGCAAGCCGAAGATGAAGTGCGCCTACTGCTCGATATCGGCCGCGCCATTAGCGCCGCCCCCGACTTCGACAGCGCTCTGGCCGTTACCCTCAGCCAAGTCTGTCAGACCACCGGCTGGGTCTACGGCGAAGCCTGGGTTCCCGCCGCCGACGGAACCGCGATCGAGTGCAGTTCCAGTTGGTATCGTCCGCCCGTCGGCATCGATCCGACCTTAGCCAGCAACCTCGATCGCTTCCGCAACTACAGCGAAGTCCTGACTTTCGTGCGCCATCAAGGACTGCCGGGGCAAATCTGGATTGCGGGAACCCCCCAATGGATGACCGATTTCAGCACGGCGGACGATGCCTTTTTGCGGCTGGAACTCGCTAGGGAGTGCGGGTTGCAATCGGCTTTCGGCGTGCCGATCTCAGTCAGCAGCGATTGGCAGTTGGAGTCTAAAAGTTCCCAAGATGAGAATCTCGCAGCTAATGCGCAGAAGGAAGCGCTGTTTGCCTCCCTATCCTCGCGCGGTTCGAGCGCTTTAGTGCTGGCCGTGCTGATCTTTTTTACCGTCGAATCGCGTCCCCAAGACGAGCGTATGAGTCAGTTGGTCGCTGCGATCGCCGCGCAACTGGGAACGGTGCTGCAACAGAAAAAAGCCGAAGCCGAATTGCGGGCGCTGTTTGCAGCGATGACTGATGTCGTATTGGTGCGAGACGCTTCGGGCTGTTGTCTTAAGGTTGCGCCGACTAATTCGCCGAATTGGTACAAAAAGCCGGAAGCCCTACTGGGACGAATGCTACATGAAGACTTGCCCTTGGAGCAAGCCGATTTGATTTTGAGCAGCATTAAGAGTAGTCTCTCGACTCGCAAAACGCTGAATATCGAATACAGTTTGCCCATTGGGGGGCAAGAGGTTTGGCTAGCAGAGACAATTTCCCCCATGACCGACGATACGGCAATCTTGGTGGCGCGAGATATTACCAATCGCAAGCAAACGGAAGAAGCTTTGCGCTTGGGAGAGGAACGCTTGCAACTTGCCCTTGAAGGCAGCGCCTTGGGGATTTGGGACTGGCACGTCGCCAACAATCAGATTTATTTAAGTCCGGAATGGAAGGCGATTCTCGGCTACGAGGTTGATGAGATTGATGACAGCATCTCGTTTTGGGAACAACTCGTTCATCCCGATGATTTTCCGGCGGTTTGGGAAGCCTTGGGCAGTCACTTGGATGCTGAAATCCCGATATTTCAAGAAGAATTCCGCATGAAGGCGAAATCGGGAGAGTGGCGCTGGATTTTGTCCCACGGGAAGGTGTTCGAGCGCGATCGCGCCGGGAAACCCCTGCGGATGACGGGAACCCACAAGGATGTGACCGAACGCAAGCAAGTCGAACAGGCGATTCAGGAACGGGCGCAGAGCGATCGCCTTTTGGGGCAGATTTCGCGGACGTTTATCGATCGCGATGTTAATGCTGCCATTCAATTCGCCTTGGCTGCCCTCGGAGGTCATACTGATGCCGATCGCAGCTATGTGATGCGCTACTCCGACGATCGCACGGTACTGACCAATACTCACGAATGGTGTCGGGCGGGGGTGCGATCGCTCAAAGCCGAACTGCAAAACGTACCCCTCGCCCCCTGTCAGGGGTTGTATGCACCTCTGTTGAATGGCGAAGTCGTACAAATCCCCTCGATCGCCGATCTACCCCCAGAAGCGGCGGCTGAATGCCAAATCCTCCACCGGAACGCCGTCCAATCGTTGATTAACGTGCCGATGGTGTATTTGGGGAAAGTGGTCGGCTGTATCGGTTTGGAGAGCGCACGATCGCACCGCGTTTGGACAAAAGAAGAAATTCGCCTGCTGACGCTGGTGAGCGAAACGATCGCGATCGGTTTTGCCCAAGCCGAAGCCGAGAGCAAGCGCCAACAAGCTGAAGCTGCCATGCGCCTCGCTAAACAACAGTCCGAGCGCCTACTGCTCAACATTTTACCGCGCAGCATTGCCGACCAGTTGAAGCAAGCAACCGGCGCGATCGCCCAACAATTCGATGATGTCGCCATCCTCTTTGCCGATATTGTCGGTTTTACCCCCCTTTCGGCGCAAATGTCCCCCATCCAGTTAGTAAATTTGCTTAACGGTGTATTCTCCGCCTTCGATAAGTTAGCCGACCGCTACGGCTTAGAGAAAATTAAGACCATTGGCGATGCTTACATGGTTGTTAGTGGCTTGCCGCGACCTCAAGAGAAGGCAGCAGAAGCCAACCCTCGCCGGATTGCGGAAATGGCCCTCGCCATGCAAGAAGTGATGCAAGACTTCCATACCGAAAGCGGCGAATTGCTTCAGTTGCGAATCGGGATTAACCTCGGTTCGGTTGTTGCAGGCGTGATTGGCATTAAAAAATTTAGTTACGATCTCTGGGGTGATGCCGTTAACGTCGCCTCGAGAATGGAATCTCAGGGAAAACCCGGAAGAATTCAAGTTACGGCGGAACTTTACGAACGTTTAAAGGATCGATTTATCTTTATCAAACGCGGCGAGATTGAAGTCAAAGGGCGCGGCGAAATGACCACCTATTGGCTGACCGGAAAACGCGAACCGCCCGATCCCTCTCAAAGGTGATAGCAAAAGTTAAAGCAGAAAGCTTAAAATTGAATCTTCACCGCAAACTGCAACAATGACTTGACTGCCCGGAAACGGATTCTTCCAAACATCTTCTCGAACACGAAGCGGCTATGTTTCTTTCGACCAACCTACTAATCGAGCGCGTTATCCAACAACTAACCGACGGTTATCGACGAACCTACGGAGGTTTGAAGTCCGAGTATTCAGAAATTATTGCTTGGGCTGCGGGCATGGCCTTGGAAAATATTGCGAATAGCGATGCCCTGTATCACAACGTCGAACATACAATTTTCGTTACCCTCGTCGGGCAGGAAATTTTGCGCGGACGGCACATTCAAGAAGGCGGCGTAAGTTGCGAAGATTGGCTCCATTTCCAAATCTCCCTCCTCTGCCACGATATCGGTTACGTGCGAGGCGTGTGTCGTGCCGATCGCCCCGATGATAACCTCTATGCTACCGGAGTTGGGCTAGAAATGATGTCTCCGCCCCCAGGAGCTAGCGATGCTTGCATGGCAGCCTATCACGTCGATCGCGGCAAACTTTTTGCCCAAGAACGCTTCGGCGGTCACAAATTGATTGATGCCGAAATCTTAAAAGAAAATATCGAGCTAACTCGTTTTCCCGTTCCCAGCGACGCAGATCATAAAGTAACCGATAATTACGCCGGTTTAGTTCGTGCCGCAGATTTAATCGGACAACTCAGCGATCCCCGTTATTTACAGAAAATTCCGGCACTGTTCTACGAGTTTGAAGAAATGGGAACCAATAAAGTTTTAAAATATCAAACGCCGGGAGATTTGCGCGCCAAATACCCGAGTTTTTATTGGAATGCCGTTTATCCCTACCTCCCCACCGGCCTGAAATATTTAAACCTGACTCAATCGGGCAAACAGATTCTTGCTAATCTCTATGCCACGGTTTTCCGCGTCGAACACGAAGAAGCAGAATTGACGATTTCTTCGGTTGCTTAATTGAGGTGTTAAGGCTCTATGACTCTTTCTGTCGATCGCGAAATTATCTATCCCGACAGCGACGGACAACCGATGGCTGAAAATACCCTACAGTATCGCTGGATTGTCTTAATTAAAGAAAATCTTGAATTGCTGTTCGCGGACAATCCCGAAGTTTTTGTTGCGGGCGACTTACTCTGGTATGCAGTGGAAGGTTCCCCCCAAATACGCTTCGCGCCCGATGTTATGGTTGCCTTCGGACGACCGAAAGGCGATCGCGGTTCTTATCAACAGTGGAAAGAAAATAACATCGCCCCGCAAGTTGTTTTTGAAATCCTTTCTCCCGGAAATCGCCTCAAAGAAATGGTGAAAAAGCTGCAATTCTACGATCGCTATGGCGTAGAAGAATACTACATTTACGACCCCGATTCTAATGAATTAGACGGGTTACTTCGCCAGGAAGGAAACTTGAATGTTATCGAAGAAATGAACGGGTTCGCGAGTCCGAGATTGGGAATCCGATTCGTTTGGACTGCGGAAACCTTGGAAATTTATCGTCCTGACGGGCGAAAGTTTTTGACAACGCTCGAACTCGAGCAACGCGCCGAACAAGCTGCCCAACGCGCCGAACAGGAAGCCCAACGCGCCGAACAAGCCGCCCAACTTGCCGCGCAAGAAGCCCAACGCGCCGAACAAGCCACTCAACTTGCCGAACAAGAAGCCCAACGCGCCGAACAAGCCACTCAACGCGCCGAACAAGCTACTCAACTTGCCGAACAAGCCACTCAACGCGCCGAACGTTTAGCCGCTCAACTCAGAGCATTGGGGATTGTTCCCGATAGTGAGGGTTGATATAGCGTTTTTCAAATGGATGAGGTTCAAAAATTGAAATCGGATTGGTAGGGGCGAATGGCATTCGCCCGCGCGGTGTACCTCACGTAAACGAAAAATGCTATGTATTGAATTTAGGACATTTTGTAGGGTGGGCAGCGCCCACCAGCTAAGATTTTGGTGCGTTTATAAACGTACCTTCACGTTTCAAGTAGCGCTGTACCTCACGCCAACGAAAAATGCTATGTATTGAATTTAGCAAACTGCCCGTTAGCGCGATCGCGTCTATTTCCCCAACGTTCCCCGCGTTACCCCCAACTGATTTTGTAACTTCAACTCCCGCCACAGTTGAGAACCGCTAATTTCCCCCTCTAAAAGCTGACGATATAATTGTACGGTTTGCAAAACGCGCGATCGCGTTTCGTTAACAAATTCAATCCGGAAATAACCCACCCCCAAACTAACCAAACGTTGCCAATATTCTGCCCCCGTTTGTGCCTTCCCATTAAACACCGTATTGCGACATCCCGCATCCGCTTTCAGGATATGCTCGCTCCCATTCTTACTGTTATAATCCCTCAGTTTGACCTCATATTTCTCGCAAGGTCGCCCGCAATTCGTATAATCCGTTCCCTCCGATAAAAAAGCACAAAACACGCAATGTTCCATGTGAAACATCGGCATATGTTGATGAATTGTCACCTCGTACCACTGCGGCGGCGAGGCTTGTAATAACCCTTCCAACTGGTCGATATTTAAGTCGTAGGACGCGGTTAACCGTTCCAGATTAAAAGATTGTTTGAAATAATCGGCGGTGAGAGAATTGGCAACGTTAAGGGAAAAATCGCCAATGCAACGTTCTCCTGCAAAGAACTGCAAATGGTCGTAATTGCGAATTAGGTAGCCATCTGCATTGCAAGAACGTACCTGTTGCAACAGGTAATTTTCCCCCGATTTAGTAATGCGCGGCGGCGCAACCCAAATCTCTGTACCGCTATACTTGCGAGCGATTTGCACCGCCTCGCGATAGTGGCGCGGGTCTTCAAAATCGCAATAAACGCTTGTAATCCCGGCTTCCAGAACCGCTTGCAGTTGTTCCCGCGATCGCACTAAAACCACCAGTTGCGCGGCTTTCCGTTCCCCCAACTTCGGAACGACGGGTAATAACTGCGTGATGCTTGCATCCTGCCGTAAACTCCAGCGCGGGGGCTGAGATCGCAAGTTTTCTAACTGAGTGACGATTTCGCGACGCATTCGGTTCAATTCGCTCGTCGGCAGCATCACTGCATCTTCGAGTTTATTTGTCAAGTCCTTCAAATAAAAACCTGTATTTCCCAACCGTCCCAACTGCTGCTGCAAGCGTTCTGCCGTCAGGGGTTGAGTGCGGGCGGCGGCGAGAGGAATTTCCGATTCGAGGGCAACGCAATGTCCCAACTCATCCCGCGCCACCACCGTTAACATTTCCCCCACCGTACCATAAACTTCCAACCCGAGCGGGCGCTGAAACTGCGGCGAATCGCCTGCAAAACTTTGTCGCAAGCGCTTATCCAACTCCGGGTCGCTAGTTTTCCAAAGCTTATCGCCAACTCGCACCCGTCGCCAGTCGATGTCGCGCCGCCCGAACGCAACCACCGCATCCTTCCCTTCCCGATGCACCGCATAGACTCGTCCGCCTTCCTCTCTCCCCGCTGGATTGCCGCCGTCAAACACCACGCCATCGCCCGGTTTGAGAGGGGTTTCTAGGCGCACGCTGACGCTATCTTTGCCGACGCGCCGCACTTCCCCTAAATATGCGCCGCGCTTCTTCCCAAAGCGGGCGGGAACCAGCTTTTGATTGTCAATCCCCTCGAACCATCCCGTATACAGTCCGCGCGAGAATGCCATCTCCAGGTTGTAGCGCCGTTCTGCATCATTTTCTAGTTGAGTTGCGCCCTCCCCAATTTGGTTTAACGCTTCCCGGTAAACGCGCGTGACGCTAGCGACGTATTCCGGCGCTTTCAAACGTCCTTCAATTTTCAAGGAACTCACGCCCGCTTTTACTAACTCCGGTAGCACGTCCAATCCTGCTAAATCTTGCGGACTCAAAAGATATTTGCGATCCTTTAAATCTAAAACTTTCCCATCTACGACCAACTCATAGGGCATTCTACAGGCTTGCGCGCATTCGCCGCGATTAGCAGAGCGCCCGCCCAGCGCCTCACTCGTCAAACATTGTCCCGAATAGGCTACGCACAGCGCGCCATGCACGAAGACTTCTAAAGGTAGTGCAATTTTTCGCTCTTGCAACTGCTGCTGAATCTTATTAATTTCCTTGAGGGAACATTCCCGCGCCAGCACCACAACTTCGCAACCCAGCGCCTGCGCGAACTCCACTCCCGCCGCACTCGTTACTGTCATCTGCGTCGAAGCATGGATGGGAAAATCCGGGGAAAGATGGCGAATGAGGCGACAAAGACCGATATCCTGAACGATGGCAGCATCTACACCCGCAGCAATCACGCTGCGTAAATATCGTTCTGCCTCCTTCAATTCTGCCGGAAAAATCAGCGTATTGAGGGTGATGTAACCCTTGACACCGCGCCCGTGCAGAAATGCCATTAAATCCGACAAATCCGCTTCGGTAAAGTTATCGGCACGCATCCGAGCGTTGAAGCGTTCTAAGCCAAAATAGATGGCATCCGCGCCATTTTCCACCGCTGCTTTGGCGCAATCCCAGTTACCGGCGGGCGCGAGAAGTTCGGGAAGGATGGGGGAAGATGCGTTCATGAGCGGGAGGGGAAATTTGTCCGAATTCTATCTTAGCGGCTGGGGGGTTTGGGAAGGGAAAGCGCGCTTCTCAGAGCGCACCGCTAGATGAAAGCTCTCGATGAACTCGTGTCTCAAGCTCAAGCGTTGAATATGGGTTATGACTAAAAGGATGGGAACCCACTTATCCACTTTATTAGCTCGAATCGTCAGAGTTGGTCTGAGTTAGAGTTCGTTAACAAGTCTTAAGACGTTATTATAGAGAGGTTCTGCAACCCAGAATCCTGCCTCATTAATCAACGCATCTAATAGAGGTTTAACCTCAGCGATTAAGCCTTTATCTTTGGCTTCAACCAGTATTCCTAAAATCCCCGTATATTGGAGATTGAGTCGGCGTGCTACTAACCGACCTCGACGTTCGTCAATTAAGATTCGCTCCGCCTGACTCTCGACGGTTAAAGCGATTGCCTCAGCTTCCCCCAAGTCAAGTTCGTTCCTCAATGCTTCGACAAGGGTGCGATCGCGTACAGACTGAGTTTGAATCCATTCAAATGTTTGTACTTCGGTGGCACCAGCAACAGGAAAATCTGGGTCGGTCAATTCTCGATACACAGCTTCAGGAATGAGAACGATTCCATAGAGTAAATGAAGAAGATGAAGCTGTTGAATCGCAGCAAGATTGTTGAGGGGTGATGTATCGCTGACAATAATCAAAGTCTGCCCATCTCCCGCAAATTTTGAATATCTTGTTCAAAATCTTCTACGTCATAATGTACGGAGATACGACGACTTGCGAGGAGGTGTTGAAAGGCAACTTGGTGCATTCCGGCAAATCGACTGGCTTGAGCGAGAGTAAGCTTTTCGCGCTGAAAGAGCATCACGGCAATTTCCTGAAGCATTTCAGCCTCACTCATACGAGTTATCGTTAAGATTTCGTTGGGGACAACAACACTCATGGTCAAACTCCTAGCTAACTCCCTTATTTTAATCTAAACCTTACTCGCGATTCGTGAAACCGATAAGGAACATCCTTGTTTGATTTTGGAACATTATTTCGTTTATTTCGATTGTTTAGTTTATTGCGTTGTTAAGATTGGGTAGTGCAAGTCTTATGGGCGACTGGTTTGTCAACTATCAAGTCAAATGGAATTCCCAAGAAGAAGTCGCGAACCGAGTTGAAAGAATATCTTCTGGGAACTGCTATGTATCTCCTCCTCAATGCGGATGGATTAGTGTTTATGATGAAAGGAATGAGCGACCATGTTAGTCGAACTCAATCGGTTTATCGTACTGCCAGGACAAAAAGTTTTTTTACAAGATGTAACTTGGCAGGAGTTTGAACAAATCTTAGTCGATTTAGGCGAACACCGAGCTTCGCGAATTGCTTACGCAAACGGATTTCTAGAAATAATGGTTCCCTTGCCATCTCACGAATCCAATAAAGTTATTATTGGCGACTTTATTAAGGCTTTGCTCGAAGAACTCGATCTGGAATTTTATCCATTAGGTTCGACGACTTTCAAAAATGAGTTAATGCAGCAGGGAATCGAACCAGACGATTGTTTCTATATCGAGCATGAAGCTGAAGTTCGCGGGAAGGAACGTTTAGATTTAGCGATCGATCCTCCTCCCGATTTAGCCTTAGAAATTGATGTAACCTCCCGTACTCACCCTACTATTTACCAAGCCTTGGGCGTTCCTGAGTTATGGCGCTTTGAACGGGGAAAGCTACAGATTAATGTCTTACAAAATGGTACTTATGCAGAAGTTCCGTTTAGTCCAACTTTTCCAAATTTTTCCCTCGTTGAGGCAATTCCTGAATATTTAGAACGGGTGAAAAGGGAGGGCAGAAACAAAACAATGAAAGCCTTTAGAAACTGGGTACGAGAGCAAATCGAGCGCCCTTAAAGGCTAATATTGCAATTCTGCAATAATAAAACAGAATTGAGTCTAAATCCCATCCGATGCTTGCCGTTGAATGTTCGTCACGTAATCGCGAAAGCGCTCCATATCGGCTTGAATGGTAGATTCAACGACGCGCCCGAGGAATAAATTATCCATAATTTTTCCCAACAGGCTGGGGATGGAATAGGCGACGGTGAGTTTAACGATGCTGCTGGTTTTGCGATCGTAAAAACGTACCGCTCCGCGATTAGGCAAACCATCAACAGATTCCCATTGAATGATTTGATGGGGAACTAATTTAAGGATGCGCGACAGCCAGCTAAATTCAATATTTCCCGATGCTAATTTCCACCGAGAAAGTTCGGGATTGTCATCGAGGATATGAACGGAATCAATCCATTTCATCCAGCGCGGCATTTGTTCTAAATCCGACCACAATCCCCAAACCAATTCGATGGGGGCATCAACTTCAACTTGTACGCTATGTTCGAGCCAGGAAGACATTGTAGTGAATAGTGAATAATGAATAGTTTGTTATTTTGTAGGGGCGAATGGTATTCGCCCTTCTTGAGTTTAACTCTACGTCAATCCAATTCCTCCGCGTCTCCTTTCTACAATTGCAGATCGGTATATTGTTCTAACAAGAGTTGTAACCTCAAACCACAGCCACTTCTTTCAACTTTGCTGCATTTTCCAAGATTGCTTTCGCAGCACGACGACCGGAAATTGTCGCTCCTTCCATACTATCAATATAATCCTGTTTCGTGTAACTTCCGGCGAGGAAGAAGTTAGGAATTGGCGTGATTTGATTGGGACGGAAGGCATCCATTCCGGGCGCTTCGCGATATAAAGATTGAGCGAGTTTTACGACGCTATACCAAGTCATGTTTAAGTCGCGAGCGGAGGGGAAAAGTTCGCGAACTTGGGCGAGGACGTGGTTAGCGATTTCTTCATTACTCTTCTTAATAAAAGGATCGCCGGGAGTGAGGACTAATTGCAATAAAGATCCTTGCCCTTCGCGGTAGTAATCGCCGGGACTGGTGAGGGCGAGGTCTGCGAAGCAGGAGAAGTCGGCATCGGCTGTATATAATAAGTTATCGATCCCGACGGCTTTTTGCAGTTGTTGGCGCTGCTGTGCGTCGTTGAGTTCTGTCACCCAGCCGTCGAAGCGCAGTTGGACGGTAGCGACGGGAACGGCTTCGAGTTGATAAATATTGTCGAATTCTTCCCATTTCCGCCATTCTTGGGGCAAGATGCGCTGAATTCCGGGGACATCGCAGGCGAAAAGATAGGCATCGGCGGTTATGGTTTCTTCGCTGTCGCCGTTGGCAACGAGAATGCTAGTGACGCGGGTTTCGTCACCTTCGCTGTAGCGGATTTCGCGCACTCTACGCCGGGTGTGGATTTTTGTGCCGCGCGGTTCGAGGTAGTCGAGGATGGGTTTGTGGAGGTATTCGTAGGGGGAACCTTCCAGCATTCGCAGGACAGAGGCTTCGGTGCGGGTGGCGAAGAAAAGGAAGATGGTCAGCATACACCGGGCGGAGATGTTTTCGGTGTCGATGAAACCGAGGGCGTAGGCGATGGGATTCCACATCCGCTTGAGGCTGCTGTTATTGCCGCCGTGCTTGCGGAACCAGTCGGCGAAGCTGATAGAATCGAGGTCGCGAATGGTTTTGAGTGCGCCGTCGAAGTCGAGGAGTCCGCGCACGATGGGGCTGGTACCGAGGGCGAGGGAGTTGGCGATTTTGTCGATCGCGCCGAGTTGGGATGTGGTAAAAAAGGCTTTGAGTCCGTTAAAAGGCGCGCCGGTCAGGAAGCGAAAGTCGAGTTCGCCGACTTTACCGCCTTCGTTGATAAAGATGTGGGTGTGTTCTTTGAGTCGCAGGTTATCGATCGCGCCGACTTTCCGCATCAACTCAAACAGATTGTAGTAGCAGCCGAAGAATACGTGCAATCCCATCTCTAAGTGATTGCCGTCGGCATCGACCCAACTGCCCACTTTCCCGCCGACAAACGGACGCGATTCAAAGATTTCTACCTCGCAACCCGCATCGACAAGATCGATTGCGGCTGTCATCCCTGCTAATCCTGCACCAACGATCGCTACGCGCATTTCACCTTTATCCTTAACACTTGCTTTACGAATTGTAACAGAAGCGCGGGAGGATGCGAGGGGGCGGCACGAGTAAAAATCGACCATTGCTGGGAGAGGTTGTTGCGATTGGGTTGTTTGGAGTGCTTTGACTTACCAGCGATCTAGCTCTAGTAAGTCCGTTAGCTAGGTCTAAAATATTAGATATATTGAGAAGTAGTCTTAAAATTTAGGTCTAAGTTCCGAAGTGCAAATTATTTTAAGTCAAGAGCAAACCCACATCCTTCAATCATTAGTCGAACGCGGAGAGTATCCTTCTTTAGAAGATGCGCTCGATATGGCATTGTTCTTGTTGGTTGAGACAGCATCAAGTTCCAAGCAAAACCAAATTTCAGAATACAATGCTTGGATTGAAGAAACGCGGCAGAAGATTGAAACTGCGAGATCGCAAGCGAATAGCGGCGAAGTTTTAGAATTAGAGGCTGTTTTAACTCAACTTCGAGCTAAAGTTAAAAGTGCTAAGGAAACTGCTTAATGAAACGTTTGCTCGTTACACTTGACGCAAGTCGAGACTTGTCAGAAATTTCAGATTACTTTTTAGAACAGAGCGTTGAAGCTGGCGAACATTTCGTTGAAGGGTTTGAAAAAAAATGTAAATATCTAGCACAGTTCCCTTATTTTGGACGCTCTTACTTCGATATTTCTCCAGATTTACGCGGTATAACTTGGATGAATTACATTATTTTCTATCAAATTTTTGACGATCGCATTGAAATATTGCGAGTAATTAGCGGTTATCGCGATTTAGAAGAGATTTTTAACCGACAATAATCATTATTTCACAACTTGTTTGCACACTTGTTGTTAATGCTCTCGCCCGCGCTAACTTCACGAATTGTAATCGAGTTGAGGGGTCGCGATTGCGCTCCGAGCAAGTTAAGCTAGCAGCAATGGATGGTTGGGAGGAAAATCATGCAACCTAGCGAAACAACCCCGCAGCCAAAGCAAGAACTCGTCGCTTGGGGCAAAACCTGCGGTTTAGCAGGCGTTCAAGGCGCAATTACCCTCTCTTGGGTGGTTTACAATCTCTATCTACCCCAATTGCTACAAAATCTCGGTTTAGACAAGAGTCTCGCGCTTTCGCTGCTCGTTGTCGAAAGTTTTCTCGCCGCAGGAATTGAACCCGTTATCGGTTTCCTCTCCGATCGCGACCCGCAAAGCGGATCCTTGCAGGATCGCGCCCATTTTACCACCAAACTCCCCCTCATCGTTGCTACAACGAGCGCAGCAGCCCTCCTTTTCGCCCTTCTGCCCCACGCCAGCAGCCAATCCCTACTCCTCGGACTTTCTATCGCTTGGGCGGTGGCAATGGCAGCCTTTCGTCCGCCTGTCATGTCCTTTTTAGGGGAATTTGCGTTTAAAGCCGGACTGCCGCAAGCCGTCAGTGTTTTAACCCTCGCCGGAGGTATTGCCGGTTCTTTGCGGTTTTCTGCCCAAACTTCAATCTTGAAGTTAGGTGCAACAACCGCTTTTCTTCTCTCCTCCGTTATTCTTTTAGCTGCTATTTTTTTGCTGCGATTTTTAGTCTTGCGCGAACCTTCTTCGCCTTCTAAAACTTACTCCGCTCGCCTTCCCATCGGGAGAATTCTGTTTTTATTCGGCTTTGGATTAATGATGGGTTGGAGTTTGCGCTTGCTGTTGGGGGAAAGTATTCCTCGCTTGCTTCGCAATTATGAAGTGAGTAACTTCAACCTGTGGATGAGTTTAACTTTTCTCTTAATGTCAATTTTTGCTGTTATTTCGGGTTATTTGACCGCAAAAATTGCCCATCGCCAACGCAATCATTGGTCGCTCGCCGCAGGTAGCGCGCTAATTGTGGTTAGCCTCGGTTTGTTACTGCTAAAACCACCAGTCGCGATCGCGTTTTTGCTCGCAATTATCCTACTTGCAGGCTTGGGAACGGTTGCCAATAGTCCGCTCCCCCTTGCCCTCGAATTTTTCCCGTCCAATCGCGGGGGTTTAGCGCTGGGTTTATATTTTGGGGCGACGGGATTAGCAGCGGCAATCTTCAATTTAGCGATACCCAAACCGGCAGAAAGTTTGGATTTGTTGGCTGCTGTACTGTTCGCCCAAGGTGCAGTTGCACTTGCTGGAATTGGCGCGTTACTTTCAACTCCGCTGCAAGAATAAAAGATGTCATTCAAGGGTAAATTTTTAGCATTGAGAATGCGAAGCTAAAAATATTAAAGGCATAGCATTGCTATGCCCCATATTGAATTCGGTGGTCAAATTTACAATTCAGTTGATTTTCCACGTAATACCAATTCTCATTGATTTTGCACGATTCCAGAAGAGGGCATAACAATGTTATGCCCCTACTACGAAAAATTTAGTGCATCGCGATTGGGAATTGGTATAATTACATGACAGAAATGTCTGTCTTGACAATCATGTCGTTGTAATCGAAGTCGCCTCCTCCGGGAAGATCCTCAAATCCAAAGACATTATTTCCCAGCAAACGAATACGATCGACTTTATCAGCGTTAGCGCCAGAGTAAGCGAAGTAAACGGAGGGATCGTTAGATTTATCGACATCTAAAAGTTGCTCTACAGAACCGTTTGCAATCATAAACGGAGCAAAAATAGAGCCGCCCTGAAATACTGTGTCTATGGTTATCGTAGATTGGTTGGCAGTTTGTAAGTCGATCCCTGCAACACGATTTTTAATAGCGGCTTCGACATAACCTGAATCTCCTGGTTTTAGGAACGTTCCTGTCAATGGATCGGCGATTGTGCCTTGATAGTCGATGACCTTATATAAGCCAACAGAGTTGTTGTAGGCAGCTTCTCTACTGACTGTAAAGCTAGCTTGAACTGTTTTGGTTGAATCAACACCGCTTAAATCGAGAACTTCACCCTGTTGCCGATCTTGAAGATTTGCACCTAACGGTAAGGGGGTATCCGTGGCTTGAATATTAACTACGAAATCTTTAAAGTCGCTACTGTTGCCATTGCCATCTTCCCAAGCCAGGGTGAAACTTCCTGTGCTAGAGGCTGTAATTTTTTGATTGGAGGCATTGGAGAATAAAATGTCTGGATTGGATGCGTTTTTGTTACGAACACTATCTAAGGTGTCATTTTTAATCAGCAGGAACCTAAGATTATTGCCAGAGTCGAATTCTAATGACCGGTTCAAAGATTTTGGATCGAAGCCTTGGGGAACATTAGCAAGCATGGAAAAGATAACTTTGGCACGGCTTAGTGCAGCTTGAGCGTAACCCGTTTCGGTAGGAGCAATACCATCAATTGTTCCTCGAATATCATCAACAGTGAATACAGCTAACTCATTTACAGAGCTAGGTCTAGAATCTGAGATGGTAATTTGCAGTTTGGGTTTGTTGGCAGCACCACCTGAAATTCTGAAAATGTCATCGGCTATCCTAACCAGAGATGGCAATGTTGATGGTTCTGGGGTCGGGGTTGGAATGGGTTCTGGGGTCGGAGTTGGAACGGGATCTGGAGTCGGAGTTGTAATGGGATCTGGGGTCGGAGTTGTAATGGGATCTGGAGTCGGAGTTGGAACGGGATCTGGGGTTGGGGTGGGAATGGGATTTGGGGTTGGGATGATAACACTATCGTCGTCGCGGATGATGCCTGTAGCGGTAGCAGTGGCGAGCGTTGCTCGAATGGGATTGCTTAAGGTGACGGTGAATTCCTCATCGGGTTCGATCGTGGCATCGCCTCTGACGTTGAGGGTAATGGTGGCAGTGGCTTGATTGGCGGCAAACTCAATGCTGCCGGTGGTTGCGCCATCGAAGTCGGTAGCATTGGTGGGACTGCTGCCACTGCCAGCGACGGCATACTGGACGGAACTGGTGTCGCTGGTGTCGCCTGAGCGCGTGACGGTGAAGGTGAAAGGTGTGGTGTCAGTGTTACCTTCGGGACGATCGGCGTTGGTGGGGGCGATCGTCAAGCTAGGGGTTGTTGCATCAATCTTCCATAGCTCTGTCCCAGTCCCAGTTCTGCTGCCACTCGTGAAGGTAGAAGCAGTGAACAGCAACCGATCGCCCAGGATAGTGAAATTTTCAGGGTTATTAGAGAAGATGTCGGAAACCAGTTGAGTCCCTGCTGTCGTGCCATCACTGACCCATAGCTCACTCCCAGCGCTAATGAATAGTTTGCCATCGAAGACAGCAAGCTCCTCTATAATGCTGCCAAACGCGCCCGGTGTAATATCTTTCAGGAGTTGAGTCCCCGCCGCCGTGCCATCACTGAACCAGACTTCTCGCCCATAGGTGCCGTCGTTGGCGCTGAAAAACAGTTTGCCATTGAAGGCAGTTAAGTTTCTTGGACTGTAGATGCTAAATCCTGAAGAAATATTCTTAGTCAATTGAGTTCCCGCCGCCGTGCCATCACTCACCCACACTTGTTCTCCATTCGTGCCGTCGTTGACGCTGAAGAATAGTTTGTCATTCACGACGGTTAAACTTTGTGGACCAGAACCGATGTTGCCGCCAGGTCGAATATCTTTGATCAATTGAGTCCCTGCTGTCGTGCCATCGGTCACCCACAGTTCATCACCAGTACCTTGCCACTCCCTAGCAGTGAAAAATAGTTTGTTACCGAGGATGGTGAAGTTCTCTGGACTAGAACTCCAAAAGCCAGTATGACCCCTCCAGGAAATATCCTTCAGGAGTTGAGTCCCAGCCACCGTGCCATCGGAAATCCACAACTCTCTTGCAGTTGTCGGGTCTTGTGCAGCAAAAATTAGTTTGCCATTGAAGACGGTCATGCCCGTTGGACTAGAACCGTTGATGCCTGGAAAGATATCCTTGAACAGTTGAGTCCCAGCAGTTGTGCCATCGGTACTCCACAGTTCCCGCCCATTGATGCCGTCATTCGCAGTAAAAAACAGCCTGCCGTTGAAAACAGTAAAGTTTGGTGGGTAGTTAATGAAATCTAATGAAGAACCAGTGCCCGGTCGAATATCCTTTAGGAGTTGAGTTCCAACATCCGTGCCATCTGTCACCCACAGTTCTTCACCAGTGCTGCCATCATCCGCCGTGAAAAACAGCCTGCCGTTGAAAGCACAAAAGTCCTTTGGGTAAGAACTACCGACACCCGGATTGATGTCTTTGACCAATTGAGTTCCAACATCCGTGCTATCCGTCACCCACAGTTCATGCCCAGTGCCGCTTGCACGCGCACTGAAATACAGCTTGTCGTTGAAGACCGTAAGACCCTCTGGGGAGGAACTTCCAAATCCAGGGATGATGTCCTTAACTAATTGAGGTAGTGCAGGCACAACAGTTCTCCTTTGCTCTATCGGTTTCAATTGTCATTACAACAGAACGCAAGAGGGAAAGTCACCCAACTCGCGTTGGGGATCGATCGAAAAACTGGGTCTAAAAACCTGCCCATAAAAGTGCGGATTTTTATCCATCTCCAAATTGTTCCCCAATTCAGGCAGGGCCATTACCATTATTGCGAGAATGCACCCGCGTTCCCGCCCATTGTAACTTCTCTCTCAAGGTTTGATAAAAAGAGTTTTGTTCGCGCAGAATAATGAATTTTGCCTGACAATCGGCAATGCGAATATTAACCCGCTGTCCCGGCCAAATGGTAGTCGCGAGTACGCCGTCCGTCCAGAGTTTGGTGTTGACTTCACGATCGCCTAACGGACAAACTTCAATCGTTGCGCCGGGGGGTAAAATCAGCGAACGGATGGAAAGACTGAGGGGACAAATCGGCGTTACCGCGATCGCATCCATCCCCGCGTGCAAAATCGGGCCGCCCGCCGAAGCGTTGTAGCACGTCGATCCCGTGGGTGTAGAAACGATTAAACCATCCCCGTGGTAGCGATCGACCACATCGCCATCGACTTCCACTTCCAAAATCGAAGAGGGCATTCGGTCGAGACTGGCGGGTTTAACGCACATTTCATTCAGGCAAAGGATAGGATCGCTGGCGGTTTCCGGATGCGTGTGACTGCCTTCCACCAGTCGCGCTTGCAGCATCATGCGGCGCTGCACCGCATACAAATCCGACTCCAATCGCTCCCAAACGTGCGGCGTATCCTGAAAGTCTTCCGGCGATTCCGTGAGAAACCCTAAATGTCCGCCCACGTTCACGGCTAAGATCGGAATGCCTTCGGGGGCGAGATGTCGCGCTGCGGCGAGGGCAGCACCGTCGCCCCCCAAAACGATCGCGAGATCGAGCGGTTGCTGGGAAGAAGCCAAAAACACCGGGTAAGGGTTATCTTTAAAACCGCTCGGCCCCATCAAAACTCTGCTGCCGCGCGCTTCTAGCTCTTGGGCGCATCGTTCGGCTAGGGCTTTGCTGCTGGAACTTTCGGCTTTGTGAACGATAATAACGCGATCGAGGCGCACGGTGACAAGGCGGGTGGGTGGACGCTCTTCACTCTAGGGTTTGTCGAAGGGAAGTTGGCATCTCTGAATACTTTTTTCCGAATTCCCCTCAACCGAGGCCTCAAAATCGACTCTTCCCCATCTCCGGGACGCACCAAGCGGGGCTGAGAACAAATTTCCCCAATCCTGCTTGACATATTAATAGCTATATAGCTATATTGTGAATGTCATGGTTAATCTTTGCCTTGAACATTCATTAACCTTGAGGTCTTTATAGAATGACAACCACATATCAAACCGCCGTAAATCCGAACTTGTGGGAACGGTTTTGCAACTGGATTACCAGCACCAGCAACCGCCTCTATATTGGTTGGTTTGGCGTACTGATGATTCCCACCGGCTTAACCGCCACCATTGTTTACATTTTGGCAATGATTGCCGCACCGCCCGTCGATCTCGATGGAATTCGCGAACCCGTCTCCGGTTCCTTGCTCTCGGGCAACAACATCATTACCGCCACCGTCGTTCCCAGTTCCGCCGCCATCGGCTTACATTTATACCCTTTGTGGGAAGCCTCTTCGATGGATGAGTGGCTTTACAACGGCGGTCCTTATCAACTCGTCGTCTTCCATTTCCTCATCGCCATCTATGCGTATTTAGGGCGGCAATGGGAATTAAGCTATCGCCTGGGAATGCGCCCTTGGATTTGCGTTGCCTACTCCGCGCCCGTCGCCGCAGCAACCGCAGTGCTATTGGTGTATCCCATCGGACAAGGCAGCTTCTCCGACGGCTTAATGCTCGGCATCTCCGGAACTTTCAACTTCATGATTGTTTTCCAAGCCGAACACAACATCCTCATGCACCCCTTCCATATGCTGGGCGTAGCGGGAGTTTTTGGCGGCGCGCTATTCGCAGCCATGCACGGTTCCCTTGTCACCTCCAGTCTGGTGCGGGAAACCAGCGATAACGAGTCTACCAATGCCGGTTACAAGTTCGGGCAAGAGGAAGAAACCTATAATATCGTCGCCGCCCACGGCTACTTCGGACGATTGATTTTCCAATATGCGAGCTTTAACAACTCTCGATCCTTGCACTTTTTCCTCGCCGCTTGGCCCGTTGTTGGCATCTGGTTCGCCTCCCTGGGAATTGCAACGATGGCATTCAACTTGAATGGTTTCAACTTCAACCAATCGATTCTCGATACTCAAGGACGACCGATTAATAGCTGGGCGGATATTCTCAACCGCGCTAACTTGGGGATTGAAGTGATTCACGAACGAAATGCTCACCAATTCCCGCTCGATTTAGCCTCCACCGAACAACAGTCCGTCGCCTTAAGTGCGCCTGTTATTCGCGGCTAGGATGCGATCGCTAGAATTAGGATAATCTCTCTCTCAAATCAACTCAATTGCGCACCGCGCAACCCAGTTTAAAAACTATGGGTTGCGCTTTTCTTGTGATTCTTTGTTTTCAAGACGTAGGGTGCGTTAGGCGCAAGTTCAATCTTGATAAAAAAGGTCGATTTTTATCAGCGCCGTAACGCACCAACCTAGCTTATCGGTGCGTTACGCTTCACTAACGCACCCTACCTAAACCACTTTAATAACCCGATTGAGGGCGGGAAAAATGGCGATAAATTTGTTTTAAAGTTACATTTTGTAAGCCGTCTATAGCATTGATTTTATCAAGACTGCTTTGATTTTTTAGGCTATAGTTCTTTAAATCATTCAGATCGATTTGATCGGGTGTATAAAAAAAGGCTCGGCGATGTAACGGCGGCACGCTTTCCGATTCAATAGCCAGCATAATATTTTGACTTTTGACTATTTTATCATCTTCATCGTAGACAATTTCTAAGCAGAGGTGATAAACGTGGGTGATAAAACCAAAGTCACAACTTTGTGGAATGCTAGGGGGGAAAATCAAGGATAAGGTGAAGCGATCGACATCGTTATGAGCGACGCATTGGGATATACTAAAAGTTTCTGTTACCAAACAGGGTGGAGTTGCAGGATCGCTAGTAATAGAATTAAGTTGAGATTGTAACTCTAGCGCTTCAAACTCCATCTCTTCTAAACTAACTTCATAGTCATAACTCGGTTGAACCGTGCGACTTCTTGTCATGCTTTCTTCGGGGAGCGTTCTGGATGAAACGCTGGGTGCAGCACAGGGTACAGAATGCCTTTCCAGCAGACTTGCAAACTGCGGTATCCAACTATAAAGCGTCCAAGTTTTATAAAACTGAAACTCTGCTCGTTTTAAAAACGCAACTTGTTGACCGATATTGCGAACTTTTACATCTAAAACTGGATTTTTGCTCGTTCCGGCGAGGGAAATATCGACGATTTTAAGGATTGAATCGGGTTTAGGCTCTGAAATGCTAACAGAATTAATATTAATTTGATAACAACTCAACCAAGTTGCTACATCCCGCCAATCTTTCAGTTCGTTAGAGTTTCGCCCAGCTAAAATTTCAACATACCGATACAATCCTCGCGAAAGATCGACGCGCAAACCGCGAGTTTCTCGATTGAGTTCGGCGGCAATTTCTGGTGGGCTACACCCACACAATAATCCGCGCAAACACGCCGTTTCTAACAACGTCAGCGGCTTAACTTTATCGCAGTATTGGTGTTTGGCTTTGGCTAAGTCTCGATAAAGCTGTTCTAAATCCCACTGCTGTTTTGCTTGTTGAAAGGGTTCGGCAGAAGATCGCATGGTTTCGATAGGTGAGTAAGGGCTGATGCAAAGATATAAAAGATTTTTTGAGTGCCTCGTTAACGACAAGGAAGAAAGTCAAAATTCCGAACTGAAAATATTTCCTTGAATAGAGAATATTTAGTTTGCACTTCGGACAGGCTTCCCGTACTCGGAAACGTCTCAATCGTAGCTCTCTGGCGGGGGTAGCCGAAGTGGTAAAACCCGAACAGCAGGAGCGGGTTTCGCAACGATCGACTACACAAAAGTTTATAAACGCTAATTATGTAACATTATTGTTACACAACTTTCCGGAATGCGCTAGGTTGCATTGTAGCTACTGTCTGGAACTTTGCTAAGACTCTCCTAACAAACTTCCTAATACGGATTAGCAGCCAGTGGGAAAAGGCGATCGCTATGCTAGTTATAGGTTCGATAAAGACAACAAAGTTTCAGTTAGATTCTAGAAATATTCAGGGTGAAACACATCGACATTCAAACCATCCTTAAAGAATCCCTAGCGACCGGATATTTAACGATCGCGACAGAAAATAAACTGCGATCGCTGCTTAAACATCCCGTCAATGCTACCGAGCTTCAAGCCTTTTGGCAACTACAAGAGGCAGTAAGAAGGGGATTGGTTACGCAAGAATCAAAACAAGTTTTATGTAGTTTGGAGAGAAATTAATGAAAGAGGAAATAGAGTCTAAAAACTTAAGCTATCGCAACGCTTTAGAGCCATTGGTAGAGACAGAAGTGCGATCGCAGATCGAAAAATTCTCATCTCAGAGGGTGGAGTATTTGCGTCCCGAAGAAGCGATCGCGTTTGCGCTCAATCGCTTGCCCCCATTATACGCCACAACAGCGGAAGGATGGGACGAACAACAATATCGCGCGATCGCTCAGTACGATTCTCACATCAAAACTGCCGCGCGTTGGGGAATTGAGGTGGTGCAACGCAATCCTTACCGCATGGGTACGCCTCTAGAAAACCGATGTCAGGTGTCTTAATTCAACGATCGGAAGTCAAAAATTATGACGAATGCAAGCGAAAAAGTTTACGAAGAAACGTACCAAGGTTACAAGCTTGAAATTCATCGAGTCTGTAAAATGACTCCCGATGGAACGGGTGTTTATCATTACAAGGTAACAATCGATAACTGTGAATTACCGGGAGAGTTTGACGAATATTTTCATTTTCCTAACATTGCAGAAATGTTTTTTGAAGGCATGAATGTGGATTTTAAAGATCCCTCATTTGCAATGCTTAACGAGGTAGGTGAAAAAATGCCTACTGAAGAAGTTAAACAACTTTTGAGTGACGATCTCAATCGTAATTATAAAGTCGAAAATATTCAAACGCCTCCCCAAGAGTCGCAGGCATTGAAAGCAGCAAGAGAGTATTGCGATCGCGCGATCGCAGATCTCAAAGTTTTAGAAGAGCGCGGCGATGAAATGCTAGTTTTAAGACTTTCTGACGAAGAAGCCGAACTCTTACAGCGCGTACTTAAAGTCATTGGCGAACGTCCTCAACTTTCCCTACAAGCCTTGCAAAAACGCCTAAATCTATTACGGTAAGAGCGCTGAAGCAGTCGGTAATAATGAGTTTTCTTGGACTTTTTAGTAAAGAAATGGGTTACAAACAATGACTGGAACTATCATCGGTACAATTTACGAAGAAACTTACAAAGGTTACGCGATTGAAATAATAGCGAGTTGTTCGTCCGCGCCGGGAGGTCCCGTTCATTATTGGTGCAACTTTCGCGTTCAGCCGCTTGCTGCTAAGAAAGTTTTGGAGGGATTATCTCGCCCAGATCTCTGGTCTCCAGAACAATATGCGGCAACTTTAGTAGAAGCAAGGGCATATTGCGATCGCGAAATTGAAGAAGCCAAAAAGCTATCCCTAACCCTCTCCTACCGGGAAGCAAAAAACTTACAGCGTGCTTTAAAGCTTGCTGAGAAGCAAGATCGAGTTCCTATCTTGGACTTGCAAAAAAAGCTCGAATCTTTGTTGGAATAATGGCGCGATCGCTGCCCGCTTAATAAAGCATTTTTACCTTGCATCAGGGACAATACCCCCCCTAAATTACCCGAATGAATTCCTTTTTCACCCCTTACACCGGAGCAAAATCTCATGACTGCAACTACACCAGAACGTAAAATTGGCGGTTTATACGCGACTCACGAAGGTCAAGAAATTGCCTTTCCGCTCAAACATACCGATGTCAATGCCAAAGTTAACGGCAATCTTTCGCGAGTTACCGTAACGCAAACCTTTGAAAATCCGTTCGTTAAAACCCTCGAAGCCGTTTATATCTTCCCTTTGCCCGATGAAGCAGCGGTGGATGAGATGGAAATTCAGATCGGCGATCGCGTCATTAAAGGTAACATCAAAAAACGCGAAGAAGCGCAACAAATTTACCAACAAGCCAAAGCAGAAGGACGCACCGCCGGACTCCTGGAACAAGAACGCGATAATATTTTCACTCAATCCCTCGCGAACATTTTGCCGGGAGAACAAATCGAAGTCGTGATTCGTTACAGCGATAGCCTCAAATTTACCGGCGGCGATTATGAATTTATCTTTCCGATGGTCGTCGGGCCGCGTTATATTCCCGGTACGGGTTTAGATTCCGGCGGTGGCGGTAGCGCACCCGCACCCATGACGCAAAATCAAGATACCGATATTGTTCCCGATGCGTCGCGGCTTAATGCTCCGATTTTACCGGAAGGGATGAGATCGCGTCACGATATTAGTTTAATGCTCGAAATCGATGCAGGCGTTTCGGTACAGAAAATTGAGTCGCCTTCTCATAAATTACAAATTGAATATTTCGATCCCCCCCAGCCCCCCTTACTAAGGGGGGAGGAATCTAAGCACTCTTTAGAAGATACTTCTAACCTCCCCCTGGGAATCCGCATTCAACTCGGCGGCGGCGATACAATTCCTAACAAAGATTTTATTCTACGCTACCAAATTGCAGGCGATAATACCCGAGCCACAGTATTAACTCAAAGCGACGATCGCGGCGGACATTTTGCCCTCTATCTCATCCCAGCTTTAAAATATCGCAGCGACGAAATTCTCCCTAAAGATGTCGTTTTTCTCGTCGATACTTCCGGTTCGCAGTCTGGTGAACCCTTGCAGCAATGCCAAGTCTTGATGCGGAAGTTTATCAACGGTTTAAACCCTGACGATACCTTCACCATTCTCGATTTTAGCGATCGCGTTCGCCAACTCTCCAAAAATCCCCTGCCCAATACCGAAGACAATCGCAAAAAAGCCCTCAAATATATCGATAAATTACAAGCAAGCGGCGCAACCGAAATGTTAAGCGGTATCCAAGCCGCGATTAAATTCCCCACCCCAGAAGGACGAGTGCGAACCATCGTTTTACTCACCGACGGTTACATCGGTAACGAAGACCAAATTTGCGCTGAGGTGCAGCAAAATTTGCAACGGGGAAATCGCCTTTACTGCTTCGGGACAGGTAGTTCCGTCAACCGCTACCTCGTCAATCGCGTCGCTGAAGTCGGACGGGGAATGTCTTACGTTGTTCGCCACGACGAACCCATTCACCAAGTTACAACAAAGTTCTTCCGAGAGGTTAATAATCCCGTTTCAACTAATATTGAGGTGAAATGGAACGGAAGCGGAGAAGCGCCCGATATTTACCCCCCCAAAGCCCCTGATTTATTCGCCAAACAACCCTTAGTGTTGTTCGGGCGCAAAAGGGATGGTATCGACGGCAAACTTTCCATCAGCGGCACTACTGCGGGCGGTCAAGCCTACGAAAAGACGTTTGACCTCAAATTCGAGCAAAATAGCGGTAATCCCGCCGTCGCGCAACTCTGGGGACGGCAGCGCATCAAGGCGTTGAGCAACCAGATGCTTACCTACGAAACCCGCGAAGGCGTGGAAGCCGTAACGGAAACCGCGATCGCCTACCAATTGCTGTCCAACTATACCGCCTTTGTTGCCGTCAGCGAAGAAGTGCGCGTCAATCCTGATGGGGAAAGCATTTCCGTGCAAGTGCCGGTAGAAATGCCCGAGGGCGTGAGTCACGAAGGCGTTTTCGGCGGAGGCGCGCAGGAAATGGAGCGCGGAATTACTATGTATGCCGCACGCGGGCTTCGGTTAGCAAGCCCGCCGCCCGCCCCAGCAGCAGCACCCACCATGTATGGATTTTCCTTAACCGATCCGGGAATTACGGAGGAAGTTCATGTCCTGGCATCTTATATCGAGCCGCAGGAAGCTATTGCCTTTGAATCTTATAGCGACGAAGAGAGTTACATTGCGCCCGAACAACCCGTTTGCGTCCTTTCTGCGGTTGGGTTGGATAATGAAGCGATTACATCTTTAAACCAACATCTCCTGCAAGCTAATATTCCGACTGGATTAAGCGGCAATCTCGAATTACAGGTACAATTCAATGCCAACAACCGCGCGATTAAAATTCTCGTGGACGAGCAAAGTTCTACTGTTACCGATGCGGCGATGATTGCCGAAATTAAGCGCGTTCTGCTGCGGTGGAAAGCACCCGTTCCGGTTTCGGGAACGGTAACGCTCGTGCTGCAAATTGCGTCCTAATTTTGTGAGTAGGGACGTTAAATTTAACGTCCCTACGCCTTTTTCTTCAGGATTGTAGAGTCAATGTAATAGCGTGGGCAGCGCCATTGGTGTCAACTTAAGCTTCAACCTTCTCACCCAGACCGCCTTGGGTTCAAACCCAAAGCTAATAACTCAAGTCCTCTTCAGAGGACTGGGAAATTCAGATGTATCCAACCCGTTTCAACGGGTTTCAGCTAATCGCTGTGGAACTTGAGTTCCTGGCGGGCTAAGTATTTCACCTTAAGTTGACTCAATTCCCAGGATAATGGTGCGTTACGCTTCGCTAACGCACCCTACTCTCTTCCTAATTTTGCAAGTCCATCTTTCAGCGTAGGGATGTTAAATGTAACGTTCCTACTACTGCGTTCCTTCTGCTGGCAACTCCAGAGAGCAGAAGGCTATACTAGCTCGTAACTTCACCGCTTAATCCCCAGCCATGCCGAGCCTCCAAGAGATTATCAAACAGCGCCAGCGCACTAATTTTGTCGGTCGCGAAGAACAAGTGAATCTCTTTGGCGATAACCTCAAGTATTCCCCCGAAGACTCTCGCCGTCGCTTTATTTTTAACGTTTGGGGACAGGGTGGCGTGGGTAAAAGCACGCTGTTGCGGCAGTTTCGCAAAATTGCAGAAGAAGCGAAACTACTCGCCGCCTACATCGACGAAGCCGAAAGCAGCGTTCCCGAAGTCATGGGACGTTTCGCCGAACAATTGGAAGAAAAAGGGCAGAAGTTAGCGCAATTCTCCGAACGCTACAAGGTTTATCGCCAGAAGAAACAAGAATTAGAAGCAGATCCCGATGCACCTCAAGGATTTTCCGCGTTTGTGGGCAAATCGCTGGCAAAAACAGGAATGAAGCTGGGGCGGCAAGTTCCCGGCGCGGGGATTGCCCTGGAATTTGTCGATGAAGAAGCGGTGGCGACGCAGGCGGGAGAATGGGCGAGTTATGTGGCGAAAAAGTTGGGCAACAAAGATGAAGTCAAACTGGTGCGGGAACCGGAAGAAGTGCTGACTCCCCTCTTTTTAAAAGAGATCGGGAAACTGGCTGAAAAAAATAGCATTACGCTCTTGTTCGATACCTACGAACGCACCGATAGTTTTTTAGATCGCTGGTTGCGGGAAGTGTTGGAAGGGCGTTATGGCGAGGTTTCGTCTCAGTTATTATTCGTCATTGCAGGGCGAGAAGAATTAGATGAAAATCGCTGGGCGGACTACGAAGGATTAATCGCTCGTTTGCCTTTGGAACCGTTCAGCGAGGAAGAAGCCGAACAATATCTGGCGCGCAAAGGGATTACTAACCGTCGCGTTATTGAAGAGATTTTAAAATTATCCGGGTGTTTGCCGTTGTTGGTGGCGACGCTGGCGGCGGAAAGTCCCAACGATCCCGATAAACTGGGGGATGCGAGCGGAACGGCAGTGGAACGCTTTCTTAAGTGGGTGGAGGATACCAAACAGCGGCAGGTAGTGTTGGATGCGGCTTTAACGCGCTGTTTGAACCGAGATATTTTGGCGCAGTTGCATGGGACAGAAGAGGCGGATAAGCAGTTTGATTGGCTGAAAACGATGCCTTTCGTGCAGGAACGCAGCAGGGGTTGGGCGTATCACGATGTCGTGAGGATGCAAATGCTGCGCTACAAGCGGTTAACTTCGCCGCAAGGTTGGGCGGAGTTGCACGGGAAATTGGCAGAGTACAACGATAAGCTGCGGCAGGGTTTGGAATTGGAGGAGAAGAAACGACAGCGCGATGAAACTTGGCAACGTTATACGCTGGAGGTGCTGTACCATCGCCTCTGTCAAGCGCCGCAAAAGCATTTACCCGTTGCGCTGAATGAGTTTTTGGCAGCGTTAAAGGCGCAATATGAGTTTGCTCGGAAATGGGCAGAAACAATGGAACGGGCGGGGAAGGATGCGGAAGTGACAGAAGTGCAGCGTTGGGGAGCGCGTTTAACTGAGGGGTTGACGGCTTACGATGAGGATCGGTATGAGGTGACGGTTGCGATGTTTGCCGAACTGTTGAAGTGTTCTGAGATTCAGGAAAGGTGGCAGGCGGTGGCGTTGGGCTGGCGGGGCGAAACCTATCGTTTGATGGAGCGTTATGAGGATGCTCTTAAAGACTTGGATAAAGCGATTGAACTCGATCCCAAATACGATTGGGCGATCGCGCGTCGAGGCAATACTTACCGTTTAATGAAACGCTACGAAGATGCACTGGCTGACTTCAACCGCGCTATTGAACTCGATCCTGAGTATAAATGGGCGATCGCACAACGGGGCGAAACTTACCGTTTAATGGAACGTTACGAAGATGCGCTTGCTGATTATAATCGCGCGATCGAACTCGATCCTGAATTAGATTGGGCGCTCCTTTCATTGCGAGGAGTCACTTACCAAGCAATCAAACGATATGATGATGCACTTGCTGACTTCAACCACGCCATTGAACTCGCTCCTGAGTATAACTGGGCGATCCTTCAATTACGAGGAGTCACTTACTATTTAATCAAACGATACGAAGATGCACTGGCTGACTGCAACTGCGCCATCGAACTCGATCCTGAATTTAAAGAAGCGATCGCGTCTCGAGGCGAAACTTACAAAGCAATGGAGCGCTACGAAGATGCGTTGGCTGACTATAACCGCGCTATCGAACTCGATCCTGAGTATAAATGGGCGATCGCTCAACGAGGTCAAACTTACCGTTTAATGAAACGCTACGAAGATGCACTTGCCGACTTCAACTGCGCCATCGAACTCGATCCTGAATTTAAAGAAGCGATCAAGTTTCGAGGTGAAATTTACCGTCTAATGAAACGATATGAGGAGGCGCTTGCTGAATTCAACCGCGCCATCGAACTCGATCCTGCATACGATTGGGCGATCGCGTCTCGAGGCGAAACTTATCAAGCAATGGAGCGCTATGAGGATGCTCTTACTGACTATAACAGTGCCATCGAACTCGATCCTGCATACGATTGGGCGATCGCGCAGCGAGGTGAAACTTACCGTCTCATGAAACGATACGAGGAGGCGCTTGCTGACTTCAACCGCGCCATCGAACTCGATCCTGAGTATAAATTGGCGATCTCGTCTCGAGGTCAAACTTACCGTTTAATGAAACGCTACGAAGATGCACTTGCCGACTTCAACCGCGCGATCGAACTCGATCCTGAATATCAATGGGCGATCGCACAACGGGGCGAAACTTACCGTTTAATGGGACGTTACGAAGATGCACTAACTGACTTTAACCGCGCCATCGAATTCGATCCTGAAGATAAATGGGCGATCGCGTCTCGGGGCGAAACGTACAAAGCAATGGAGCGCTATGAGAATGCTCTTACTGACTATAACCGCGCGATCGAACTCGATCCCAAATACGATTGGGCGATCGCGCAGCGAGGCGAAACTCACCAAGCAATGGAGCGCTATGAGGATGCGCTTGCTGACTTCAACCGTGCCATCGAACTCGATCCTGAAGATAAATGGGCGATCGCGCAGCGAGGTGAAACTTACCGTCTCATGAAACGATACGAGGAGGCGCTTGCTGACTTCATCCGCGCCATCGAACTCGATCCTGAGTATAAATGGGCGATCGCACGGCGGGGCGAAACTTATCTCATGCTTCAACGCTATAGCGAAGCATTAGTAGACTTCAACCACGCTATCCAACTCGATTCCAATAATGATTGGAATTTATATCTTCGCGCCCTTGCCTACCAAGTTCTTAACGAACCCGACAACGCCCGCAACGACCTGCAAAACGCCATTCAACTTGCCCAACAAGCCTACAACAAAGACCCAAAACACTGGAGTAACACCTTTAACCTCGCCCTCTACTTTCTCGCAGCCGATAATATCGAAGAAGCTAAACATTTTTATCGCGATGCCCTCACCCGTGGCGCACCTCCCGAACGCATCAAAGAAGCAATCCGCGATTTAGAGGATTTTTTGCGAATTTTTCCCCAAAACGCCAACGCCCAAGCCGCGCGACAGTTCTTACAGCGCGCTCTCACTCCCTGAAAATAAATTTTATGGACTCAGAGATTATTTATAAACCTTTGTCAAGGAACTGTAGAGACGTTGTATACAACGTCTCTACAGTCCGGGAATGTATGGGGCAGTCGTCGGCAAGTACAGTTTTTGGCGAGCGATTCAATTAAATGACTGCCTTTGCCCACCCCACCAAGGCTGAAAATTACAGCATTTTTTGAGTGTAAAATATGGAGTGAATCATCAATGATTTTGCTCGACCTTTAATATTTTTTTTCAGGGAATGTCAGTCCTAATTGTTCTGAAACCGGCAACAGCCGAGGAAATTGAATCAATGCTCTCAACTCTCCAAGTTTACATTAAACTTGCTGTCGATATTGAAAAAAAGATACTTGCCGGTGGAGGGGAGATGCACGCCGACTGCGAACGTAAGCTCTTAGAAACTGGTAGTTTACAGCGGAATATTTGGGGAGCCGATTGGAACCCAGAAACGCAAGAAGTTACTTATGAGTCGTTAATTAATATCCGACCGAGCCAAAATAACCGTTCTATGGTTATCTCGGATTTAGGAATCCGTTGTAAAATCGAAGCTATTGTTCGCCATCTTTTAGAAATCAAATGAGCCAATTTTTAACCAGAAAACAGCGTTATATCATTGACCAACTGCCAATTCGTTTAGGGGGGATTGCTGCTAATTTAGCCAGAGTCAATTCTTTTGGCAAAAATCCTAAAAATAGCAAGCTTGTTGCTAGTTTATTAAGAGAGAGTGCTTGGTTTATCGAATGGTCTGCACCCGATACATCGCTCGAATTTGCCTTAGAACTTGTAGAGATTCAACGTCAAATCGTGCGATGGTTGGCAGACTGGTCTAGAATCTGGAATGATGAGTTGGAGAGAGAAATAGTATTAGCTAAATCTCAAAATTGGAGTGAAAGCTTATTAATTCGCTCTGGTCTGTTGGAGCCATAAAACATGAGCGATCTAGAAATTAAAGTTGTTTCTTACGAGACTTCCTGGAATGAAATCAAAGCGATTCGTCGCGCGGTTTTTCAGGAGGAACAGGGCGTTGATGAAGCGTTAGAGTTTGATGGTTTGGATGCGGGGGCGACGCAGTTCTTAGCTTATTGGCAGGGTAATGCAGTCGGGACGGCACGGATGCGAAATTTGGATGATTCTACGGTGAAAATCGAGCGTTTGGCGGTGCTGAAAGCGGCGCGGGGGCGAGGGATTGGCTCGCAGTTGATGCGAAAAGCGATCGCGCTCGCAAAAGAAGGAGGACGCGATCGCGCTGTTGTTAATGCTCAAGAATATGTCAAGCAATTGTATGAAAACTTAGGATTTGAAGCGGTGGGCGAACTGTTCGAGGAAGCGGGAATTCCCCATATCAAGATGGTGCTGAAATTTTGAGGGGATACGGGGAATTTGCACTCTTTTGAGATTAAATCGGGAAACGCGATCGCGCTTTTAATCTCGATCTAAATCCCGTTGTAACGGCCGTTGGTAGGTAAAAGTTATTGTACTGCCCATTGCTAAAACTTGGTTGATTTCCTCGTAGAGTGGATAGTTACCAACACCGCTTAAATTAACCCAACCGCGCGATCGCGTCAGGGCAACAAATAACTGATTGCGAAGGGCTAAATCGCTTTCAGTACGGGCAACGCGATCGCACCCTACCACATAAACTAAATCGGCTTCGTTGCCCTTAGCGCGGGAGATTCGGGATACCGTTACGCCGCCCTCCATCCAGAAGCGATCGGGATCGTTATCTGGATGTTTGGGATTGATTCGATCTAATTCTAAGGCAGTTGGAACGTAAACTTTTAAACCGCGATCGATTAAAAATTGAGCGACTTTAGTTTCCAGTTCTACGGCTTCTTCACTCGCACCTAAAACAACGACTAAAATTTCTCGACTGGGCTTCAAACCGTCATCGCCAATATTCGATGATATCTTCTGCGCTAATGCCTCTAATTCTTGCGATCGCGAATCATACGCAGTAAACTCAAAAACAGGTTCTTCCCACAACTCTTCAATACAATTGGGTGAATTTTCTTGCGGACGAGAAATAACAATCTTTTGACCGACTTTTTGAAAACTTCCGGTCACTTCGTAACCGAGTTTTTCCCAACCGTCTTTTTGGGTAATTCCGGCTAACATTCCTTGGGGACGCAATAATCCCATCCCAATTGCATGGGCAGCCATTAAAATCGTTCCTGGCGTTCGGTAACAGCGCCGCATAACTTCCGATTTTTTAATTCCGCCGGGATAGTTACCTTTGGACAGTAAATCGCCAAATTCTTCTCCAAATAACTCCTTCGCTGTCGGAATTTGTAACGAATCTAAACTTTGTGCTTCGTCATACGCCCATACTAAACGGCGCTGTTCTGGATGTTCGCGATCGACGGGGCGAAGCGCTTGATAAGCTAACCAATAAATGGCTTGTTTGTCAAGATATTTGAGGTCATTGTTCGTGACTAAATCTTGTCCCTCATCAATTAAAATTGCATCAAAAACTGGCTCGATTTCGCGCTCTTCTAGCAACCATTTACAAAATTCTGCGAGCGATCGCGTCGGCTGTTTGTGAGTGGTATCGTTAACAGTTTTGCGTCGAACATTAAGCGTTTTGCAGAGCGTGCTGTAGAGTCCGGGACGATTGCTAGCTCCCCAAGCATGAAGGACGCGCAATTTTGGATTGGTTTGGGGATCGTAGCTGAGTTCCCCATTACTAAATCGGCGCACCCAGCGATCGATTAAGCTGATAATTTGGTCGTAGAGCGATCGCGTAAAAAAGACCAAAGCAATATCCCAATCGGGATGTTTGAGGTGCATATGGGCTGCTTTCTGGCAAAGCAAAACGGTTTTTCCAGAACCGGCAATGCCTCGAATTCGCTGTACTCCCGGAGCAATTTCTTTACCGATATGTTCCTGTTTGAGGTCGAGTTCGTAAAGATGTTCGCGTAAAAGTTCGACGACAGCAGCGCGGTTTTTATTGCTGCTTGCAATGCGAGGTTGCGACGATTTTTTTAAAATCGAAGTTCCGCTGACAGCGATTAATAATTTCGTCCATTGTTCGTCGTTTAATCCTTCTCCGGGAACGAGAGGATCGAGATGTTTAATCAAATCGGGAAGGGTATCGAAGCGATCTTGGAAAAGAATGGGCGGTGAATGGGGATGTTGATGAAAACCGCGTTCTTGCCACTGCGCTTCGGGAATTGAGGGAAGAACAATTAGGGCGCGCCCGGTTACTTTTCGCCACAAACTCGGATCGCGATCGCACAATCCAATGATAGCCCGTAGGTGATGTTCTGCTAAAGGGTAAGGTTGACCGGAAAAGGGAAAATCGGCGCTAAACTCCCAGTCTCCTGCCTCATTAATTTGGGTAATTTGTGCGATCGCAGCCGCACAAATTTCGATCGCAACAATCCCCCACTCGCGATCGACAATAACGATATCCGGTTCTTTGCGCTGTTCCCCCACCTTACTAAAAAGAGGATAGCGCCAATAGACAATACAATCGCGATCGGAAAAGCTCGTTTTCACTGCCTCCCAAACCTGCTGTTGCCCGCCGTCTAACTCTTGGGTTTCAGTTATCACAAATTTCATCGCGCGATCGTCCATTTTTGTACCCCTGGCTAAATAAACATTGTGAGTTTCTAGCTTCAGAGTTCCCCTCATTTCAGGGAAAATCCACGCGATCGCCCAAAAAAACCGTACTTGAGTTGAAACCCACATTCCGCACCTGTTATAGGTAGGGACGTTGTATACAACGTCCCTACCTATAACCTGAGTAGAAAGGTTTGGGCAAAAGTCCCGTTAATCCGGACTTCGCCTTAAAATAACGGCTTGAGCCACTGAAATAAAACCCGCTCGACTAACCAAGGATAGCTGTTGTTACTGTCCGTACTCGCCAGTTCGCGATCCGCCACGACAGAACCCGGAGAACTTCCCGGCTTCCCAAGCGCCTGTTCCCGCGAGCTATCGAGCAATTTTTGCCAAGCACTCACCACAGTACGCAACGAAGACGGCAATTTCTCCACATCGTAATCGGCATAGCGCGTCGTCCCTTGGCGCGCGCTTAACGTCACGCTAATAATATCTGCCGAACCGGACGGCGGCGGAAAAGCGAGTTTGTTGTACTGCCCGAAACGCTGCTGTTGGAGAATTTGCTCGAATTCGCGGACTTGTTGCGGCGACACCCGGCGGGTTTGAGTGGTTCCCCCGCGCGTCGATTGGCTTGTAATCTTGCCATCTTTCCACAAAATAACTTCCCGCACGTCTCCAGTAATTCCGCCCCCAGAAATCGCACGAAAAACAGCGTTAGCCGGTAAGGGCTGCGGTAATTCGTTTTCGGGAATGGGAACGGAATTAAGCGTGCTGCTGTTACTCGAAATTTGGCTAATAGTGGGATTGAGGCGCGTATCGGAACCATTTTGGTTGGTATGGTAAACGAGGCGGTTATTGTTGCCTTCAACCGTCACTTGCCAGCCGGAAATGGCAATTTTCGTACAAACTTGGTTGGGTTCTGTGTAAATGCCGAAGCAGCCATCCCAAACGCGGGGAAAGGCGCTGGTGAGGCGCAGTTGGTTGCGCGGTAGCCCGGTTTGGCGGGCGGCAGCCGTTAATACGGCATCGCGCACGGAGGCGGGCAAAACGCTAACCCCATTTTCTAAGTAAAGGGTTTCGCCGCTGCTGTCGGTGCGATAGATGAGTTGCTTCTCGCCCGCACGGACGGTAACGCGCCAACCTTCAACCAGGGCTTCGGTACAACTGCGATCGGGAAAATTCAATCCCAAACAACCGTTAGGCCAAGTTTGCCGTTCGCTGCTGGTAATTTGAATCTTATCAACGGGAAGGTTAAGAAGTTGGGAAGCTTGCGATTTGACGGCATCGCTGATGGCTTGCGGCAAGTTTTCGGCAGGCTTACTATCTTCAGCTTGAATGATATTGCCCCGAGTGTCGGTACGATACGTCAGTTTTTGGTTGCCCGCGCGCGCGGTAACGATCCAACCTTCAGTGATGACTTGGGCGCAAACGCGATCGGGTGTTTCGATTCCCATACAAGCGTTTGGCCAGGTGCGAAATTCCGCCGAAACGATTTGAATGCTAGCCGCCGGAAGTCCGGTACGGCGCGCGGCATCCTGTTTAATCGTGTTGGCAACGTCAGGGGGCAGGCGGCGCGTTTGGGAGGGAGGATTTGTCGGAGGTGAGGTCGGTTTTTCGAGCAGTCCGAGGCGTTGGAGTTCGGTTTCGAGTTCGGCGTTCCAAGGGCGAGAGGAACCGAAAGCGCCATCATAAACGGCAGTCCAGTTATTTCTACCGTCGCGGTCGCCAAAAAAGAGGTAACGCCCGCCCGTTTCGGAGATAATATCTTGGCAAGAGGTTTGATTGAATCCGCTCAGCCGCACGGTTTGCGGCCCTTTACCTTTGAGGTAGCGGTTGACGCGAATGGTGAGGGTTTCACCGTCAACGCGAGCGATTGTGCCTTCAAAGACGTAAGGAGCGCTACTGATGCGCTGTTCGATCGCGGCAGGACGGCTGTCGGGAGCGGGCTTGCAAGCGCTGGCGGGGTTGGTAGTTGTGAGGCACAGGGCGATCGCGATCGGAAAACCCCAGAGCGGGAATTGCAGGGATTTGGGCTTGGAGGTGGAGTGAGTCATAGAAAGGCGGGTCTTTGCTCTAGCGTTGAAGGTGAAGCGTTTGTGGAAAATATTGACCATGCAAAGGGAGCCGACGAGGTGCAACGATGGCATCTGGGTTGGCACGCTCGTCTTCTTTAGAACTGTTGCATGGGTTCGTTGACGCAGAGATGCGTCAAAGGTTTCTGGGAGAATGCGCGCGATACTTCGACCTTCGGGGAGCTTGGATGGCGTGAAGATTTGCCAATGGCATTGCTTCAATCGTTAAGAAATTGTAGATTATAAGGGATGAGGAATTACATTCCGTTCTCTGGCAGCTAGCATTTTCACTTAGAAGTGGGAACTTTAATCGCCTACTGGTCGCTGAATTCCGGAGAACGCTTAGCTCCTGACTTTCAAAAAAAACTCTAATTTTTAGAAAATTTCATAATGAAAAACGTTTGTTTTACCGCCTCGGAGACGGTTCAAATTCCCGTTGAGGAACAAGAAATCCCGATTCGTCACTATTTGCGCCAACCACAACGGTTAGTGAACGCGATCGCAGAACCGCAACTCATGACTCCCTTAACCCAAGACCGTTACAGCTTGCGGATGCGTCCTCTCAATTTTATGGATTTGTATCGCCTTCAACCGACGGTCGTCCTGAAAGTCTGGACGAGTAGCGAAGGAACGGTCTATTTAAAATCCGAGTCCTGCGAGATTCGCGGCATTGATTATATCAACGATCGCTTCTCTCTCAGTCTCGCCGGCCAATTATCTCCCTGCGAGCAAGCCGGAACGACTTACCTCAAGGGAAAAGCTGACTTGCAGGTTAACGTCGAGTTACCTCCCTTGCTTTGGTTAACTCCCGCCCCGCTACTAGAAATGACCGGCAATGCGTTGCTAAAAAGCGTTTTAGTCCGCATCAAACAGCGCTTGCTCGGACATTTACTGGCAGATTATCGTCAATGGTCGAACAGCCAAAGCCGCACGAAAACTGCAACGCATCTCGGAAATGTCTGGACGGGCTAAGCTCAGAGCTAAGGCTTGTTAAGGCTAATTAATTTGTACTACATATCGTCAAAGGTAAAGCGTTACAATCAAAACCTACCTTAAGATAGAAAATTCTGGCGATCTCAGCAATTTTACGGGTTCGCCCGGTAAAGCGCTCGTCAGTTTTGGAAGAAAAACTTAATATTATGAAATAATTGGCGAAATATACAGAAGGGACGAAGCCATATCGCCTAAATTTCGCTTAAAGTACCAAGAGAAAGGAATGAGTTTTGTCGTCTGGCTAGCTGTTTGCTTGCTGCTCGGCTGGACCGCTCCCCTCTCTGATTTAACCCTCGAGCGGGAGATTGACAATTAACCATGTTTACTTACTACGATTTCCAACGCGGTTGCGACCCCAGAACCCAACAAACCTGTTATATCTTTTACTGCAAGCAAACGCAATTTGGAAATAAGCGTTTTCTCCTCGTTATCTGGCAGTCAGAGCGAGATATTGCGAAGACCTTAGCCACTTGCTGTTTAGAACTGCTCGCCTTTTTTTACAGCGATAACTACTATCAAGAGGTGGGAAATAATGGTTTCCACGTCTCGCAAATGTCATCGCTCTTAGCAACTTGGGGCGAACGCAATATTCTGAATGCAATGACGATTCTGCGTTTAAACGGCTTGCTTAAATACGTGCCGCTGATTCCAGCGAATGGCCCGGATGCCTGTCAAATTCCCTTTATCCCAGAAGGTAACGCCCGTAGAGATGCTTCTAAACTCACGGCTTAAATCTTGAGTTACGAATTATGAATTAGTTAATAATCTACAGTCAGGTCGAGCGATCGCGGCGGCAAGGTTGAAAGGAGAGACGGTGTTGGCTCGATGGACCGTGCTGCTGTAAGCCTAAGCGATGGCGCGGCGTTCCATAGCCTTTATTCGAGGCGAGATCGTAGTCAGGATACTTTTGTTCTAAACGAATTAATAATTCATCGCGCCAAACCTTAGCAACGATGGAAGCTGCGGCGATAACTAAACTTTGGCGATCGCCGCCGATGAGCGTTTCTTGGGGGATGCAGAGATTTGGCACGGGAAAGCGGCCGTCGATTAAACACTGTTGGGGCGGCGGCTGGAGTTGAAGGATCGCGCGTTTCATTGCCAAGAGGGAGGCTTGGAAAATATTGATGCGATCGATCTCGCGCGCGGTTGCCCAACCAATCTTCACATCCAGGGCAATCGCGCAAATCATTTGACTTAACTCGACTCTTTTTTTGGGCGAGAGTTGCTTGCTATCCTTTACGCCCGCGATCGCTAAATCCGGCCAAACCGAGGGCGGTAAAATCACAGCAGCAGCAACCACCGGACCGAACCAAGCACCCCGACCGACTTCATCGACTCCCGCAACGCGATCGCCGCCTAAAGACTCGCTCATGCGTTCAACCTTCCTTCTACACCTATACAATCCCAGAAACGCGAGTTCGATTAGAGAGCCAGTCACGTAGAATCATTCTCATCGGTCAAACACGCTCTATCGTAGGATGGGCATTGCTGTTTCTGGGATTAAACCTAAAAAAAGGCAGAAAGTCAGCAATGCCCACCAGCGTAATTTTGCCCGCGATCGAGTAGTTGACCCGCTCTCTAAAAGCAAAGGAATAGGAAAGCAAGTTTTAGATAGCTCAATCGCTCTGGGAGCGAGCCTTATTCCCCATCTCGGGCCGAAGAACGGCGGCGGCGGCGGCGAATCAGGGGACTGCGAGAATCGCCTTCCTCTTTGCCTTCCTCACTGCCCTCAAACTCGGCTTCCTCGTTACTCTCGAGGTCGGACTCTACTTCGCTACTCTCGGACTCTAACTCTACCGCGCTCTCAACCTCCGGCACCGGCTCTTCCGCTTTGAGTTCAACTGTCGGCGTTTGTCCCGGTTCCCCGATCGAGATCGCGACGGATTTTGCCTCTTTAACATCGCGATCGATCCGCACGAGGGGTGAAATCCCCATTAAGGCGTAAACATCCTGCTCTAAGGTCGTCATCTCGATCGCGATCGTTTCAGTGGGCGGATTATCATTGCGCGGGTTGCGGTTGAAGGGTTTCCGTTCGGGAAAACTTTCTCGAACCTCGGGTTCGTTCTCTTCCTCTAACTCCTTGAGTTCGTTCCCAAAAGTAAACACCCGTTTACTTTTCCCATTCCCCTCCGTACCGTTAATGCGGCGGCGGCGGCGGCGGCGACCGTTTGCCCCCTGCTCCTGATAGTTCGGATGGTGCAGCAGATCCAGGTCGGAACCGCTTTCTTCGCTGGAGAACTCAAACTCGTCTTCCGGTTCGGGTTCTCGTTTGTCTGCCAACTTCAGCACCGTACTCGGCGGCGTGGGAATCTCTGCATCGAGAACCTCTTCCTCGCGTTCTCCCGGCAAGTGAACCAGATGTCCTAAACCGCCACAGGTGGGGCAGGTTTGACCGAAGAGTTCGTAAATATTTTTCCCTTGACGCTTGCGGGTGAGTTCGACTAAACCGAGTTCGGAGAGTTGAGCGATTTGCGGTCTGGCTTTGTCGGCTTTGAGCGCTTTTTTGAAGTTATCGATCAGTTCGAGTTGGTCGCGGCGCGCGTCCATGTCGATAAAGTCAATGATAATTACGCCGCCGATGTTGCGCAGGCGCAGTTGTCGGGCAATTTCTTTGGTGGCTTCGTTGTTCGTCCACAGCACCGTTTCGCGGGACGTTGCCGATCGCGTGAAGGAACCGGAGTTGACATCGATCACCGTTAGGGCTTCGGTAGGTTCGATAATGATGTAACCGCCGGAGGGAAGATCGACTCTCGGTTTTAGGGCTTCGCGAATCGCGGCGTTAACGCGGAAGTATTCGAGGATGTGTTGCCGTTCTCGGTGGTGGTCGATGAGCAGTCCTTCGGGCATCCGTCCGCCGCTCCAGTTCATCAGTTGTTGCTTGACGCGCTTGACGGCGTGGTTGGAATCGACGACGATGCGATTGACTTCGGCTGAGTAGATATCGCGCAGCACCCGTTGAATGAAGTCATCGTCTCGGTTGAGGAGACTAGGCGGTTTGGTGGTGTTGGCTTGGGTTTGAATGTATTCCCACTGTTTTTGCAGGAATTTTAGATCCTCGATAATGGCTTCTTCGTCTTTGCCTTCGGCTTCGGTACGCACGAGCAAGCCCATACCGGGGGGTTTAATGAGAATGGCGAGGGCTTCAAGGCGCGATCGCTCGTTGTCGTTGGGTATGCGCCGGGATAATTTCACGCCTCTCCCGTAGGGCATTAAAACGAGGTAGCGTCCCGGTAAGCTCACTTTTCCGGTAAGTCGCGGTCCTTTATTGCCCGTCGGTTCTTTCATGACCTGCACGACGACGGACTGTTGAGGGGCGAGTAGTTCGGTAATCGCACCGGAACTGCGGCGCAGGCGTAACGGACCGAGATCCGTGACGTGCATGAAACCGTTGCGTTCGGCATCGCCGATGTTAACGAAGGCTGCATCGATACCGGGAATCACGTTTTCTACCGTACCGAGGTAAATATCGCCGACTTGCTGGTTGCCGGTGGCGACAACTAATTCTTGAACGCGATCTTCGCTAAAAACGGCAGCAATGTGATTTTTCTCTGCAATGATAATCTGCTTTGGCATTCAATTTCCTCAAAAATTCTTGCATTCGGATAAAGCCTTGTTTGCTCCTGCTGAGGAGGCGCTCGCACCCCGGGCGCTCGACTCAACATGGAAAATTCAAAAAATTAGGCCTATCGCGGTTGATTGTTACTGCGAGGCTGGGGGCTGGCACGGCGCGCGCTCGGGCAATCGTTCCCATCAACTCGCAAAAGGGCTTGGTTTCGTTCTTTTCGGATAGGCGACCTGCTGTGTCTCGGAAACAGGAGACAACAATTCAGATCGAGTCAGGAGAGAATCCGTGAGGCTGCGCGGATTTGCTCCTGCATGGCCATTGCGGTTCGCGAATCCAATAACGCAATTGTGAGGGCGCAAATACTGCCGACCGCTCGGCCCTATTATAGCCCGACTCTATGCAAAAGGTGTAAGATCTCGTCCGCTCTGAGGGCGGGTTAAGATACACAAGGGAGCGATGCTGCGGGACTTTGGCGCAGGGACTCGATCGCGGCGATCGCTGCTTGGGCGACGCAATCGATTTCAGCTTCGGTCGTCAAGCGTCCCAAGCCAAAACGCAGCGAGGCGTAAGCGAGCGCAGCCGGATGTCCTAAAGCCGTGAGGACGTGAGAGGGAGCCGTGCCGCTCGAAGAGCAAGCCGAACCGGAAGAAACGGCTACCACCGCTTTGAGTCCCAACAGCAGCGCGGAGCCATCGACCCCTTCTACGCTGATATTGAGGTTTCCGGGCAACCTCTGCACGGCATGACCGTTTAAGTGCATTCCTTTAACATTTTGTAATTGTTTCCACAAGCGCTCCCGCAATTGGGTCAGGCGTTGGGATTCGATTTCGCGTTCTGCCAGAGCCAGTTCTACGGCTTTGCCAAACCCGACAATTTGGGGAGGACAAAGCGTTCCCGATCGCAACCCTTTTTCTTGTCCGCCGCCCCGAATTTGGGGAGCGAGCTTGACTTTCGGGTTGCGCCGACGGACGTAAAGCGCGCCGATGCCTTTCGGACCGTAAACTTTGTGAGCGGTCAGCGACATCAAATCAACATTCATAGCTTGCACGTTGAGAGGGATTTTTCCAATCGCCTGTGCTGCATCTGAATGAAAGAGAATACCGCGATCGCGGCACAGAGAGCCAATTTCCGCAATCGGCTGGACTACGCCAATCTCATTATTGGCGACCATCACCGAAACTAAGATCGTATCCGATCGCAGACTTGTCTCCAATTGCTGCAAATCGAGCAGGCCGTCCCTGCCCACTGGCAAAAATGTTACCTCAAATCCTAACTGCTGTAAATACTTGCACGGATCGAGAACGGCGCGATGCTCGGTTTGGACGGTGACGATATGCCGACCTTTATTAAAATACGCCTCTGCGACTCCCGCGATCGCCAAATTGTTCGCCTCTGTCGCCCCGCTGGTAAATACGATCTCTTCGGGGCTACAGCCAATCGCCTCGGAAAGAATCCCCCGCGCCTGTTTGACTCCTGCTTCTGCCTCCCAGCCATAGCTGTGCGTCGTACTCGAAGGATTGCCGAAATACTCGCTAAAATAAGGCAGCATCGCCTCTAATACTCTCGGATCCACAGGCGTGGTTGCGTGAGCGTCGAGGTAGATGGGACGTTGAGCCATAGTGAATTGAAAAAGGGTTTTGGCTCGGTTAGACAACCGGCTTGACGCGATCGTAGCAAATAATTGAGCCGAACGGCTAGCGTCTAACTTCTTCCACATTTCCTTGATGCTCGCACTGAAAACCGCGTTTGCGCCACCGTTCCAAATCCACATCAACCAAGCGCTGAGTACCGCGACATTGAGGGCGGACGAACTGACTTCCCACCGCCCAGATTAAACTGCGAGTGACATCAAGGGTAGTTTTCAATACAGATTCGCGATTTCCCGGAACGCCAGTTTCTTTGGCTATCTCGGTTTCTACCCAAATCCCCTGCGCGCCCAAAAGAATTTGCGCCATCCACTGGGCGCGGGGGAGGTGGGTTTGCGAAGTCACCAGTTTGACTTTGCGCGCGCCCCAGTTGCGGAGAATGGGGATACTATAGTAAAAGTTGTCGAAGGTCTTTCGGGCGCAATCTTCGAGGAAAACGCGCTCTTGGGGGGCTTCTTCGCGCTGAAAAATTAAGCGAATACAAGGCGCTTTCGAGCCGCTAGAGATTAAAATCGGCGTTTGGGGGGATTGTTTAGCGAGTTTAGCGACGTATATTTCGCGTTGAATGCTACCTCCGAGGACAAAAATGGCATCGACTGGGAGATTCGCTGCGGCGCGCAGGCTTACCATGAGGTTAAGCAGCCAACTCGCCAGCACAACTCCTAACGTCGCTATAATGGCAACGCCTGCCCATCTTTGCCAGAGCCTAATCTTGCGTTTGCGCCCGCTCATTTTAATTCATAATTCATCATTCACCCTTCATAACTCATAACTCATAACTCATAATTCATAATTTTTATGTTTGTTAACGCTTTCATTAAACGCCCGGTACTGACAAGCGTATGCTCTCTGATTATCGTTATTTTAGGCGCGATCGCGGGCTTGCAATTACCGATCGCGCGCCTGCCAGAAATTGCCCCCACCCAAGTCCAAGTAAGCGCCATTGCCATCGGTGCCGATGCGCAAACGGTAGAAAATACAGTAACAACGATTCTGGAGCGGGAAATTAACGGTGTGGAGGGGATGAAATATATCGAATCCAGCAGCAGCAACAACGGTTTTAGCCAAATTACCGTTACTTTCGATAGCAATGCCGATCCCGATCTCGCTCAAGTTAACGTTCAAAATCGCGTCGCGAGCGCCGAATCACAATTACCCGAATCTGTCAAGCAAACGGGCATTGTCACCGAAAAAGCGTCTAGTAACCTCTTGATGGTTATTGGTTTTTACGCAAAGGATAAAGTTTACGACGATATTTTTATCAGTAATTACGTCGATCTTTTCGTTCTCGACTCGCTGCGACGGGTGGAAGGAGTGGGGCGAGCCTTTATTTTCGGGGAGCGCAAATATGCAATGCGGATATGGCTCGATCCCAATGCCCTCGCCAGTCGGGGTCTAACAGCGCTAGATGCGGCGAATGCGTTGCGGGAACAAAACGTACAAATTGGGGTCGGTGCGATCGCTCAACAACCCGCTCCGAGCGATGGCAAAATTCAACTGCCCCTGCGAGTAGAAGGACGGCTCAAAAGCGTCGAAGAATTCGAGAATCTCGTCATTAAAACCAACAGTGACGGCTCTTTAGTGAAATTAAAAGATGTCGGACGGGCGGAATTAGGGGCGGAAACCTACGATAGTACGGTACAAATTCGCAGCAATCCCGGAGTGGGGATCGGAATTTATCAACTTCCAGGCAGCAATGCCCTAGAAGTAGCCCGCAACGTCCAAAATGCGATCGCAGAACTCAAACAAGACTTCCCGCCGGGACTCGAGGAAGTTATTGCCTTTGATACAACGGAGTTTGTAAAAACCTCCCTCGAAGAAGTATTGATTACGCTGATAATTGCGATCGCGCTGGTAATCCTGATTATCTTCATTTTCCTACAAGATTGGCGCACTACCGTCATCCCTGCCGTCGCCATTCCTGTTTCGTTAGTTGGTACTCTCGCTTTCCTGAAAATCTTTGGCTTCGAGATTAACTCCCTTACCCTTTTCGGACTCGTACTCGCCACCGGATTAGTCGTTGATGATGCGATCGTCGTCGTCGAAGCGATCGCGACTAAAATACAACAGGGCAAAAAACCGCGTCAAGCCGCCATCGAAGCCATGCAAGAACTCACAGGGGCAGTCATTGCCACCTCTATCGTTCTCATGGCGGTTTTCATACCCGTCGCCTTCTTCCCGGGCAGCACCGGCAAAATTTATCAACAATTCGCCCTCACCATTGCCTTTTCCATCCTCCTCTCTACCTTCAACGCCCTCACCTTTTCCCCCAGTATGTCGGCGTTGCTATTGCGTCCCCTAGGAGATAGACGCGGCCCCCTAGCTGGGTTTTTCCGGCGTTTTAATGCCATTTTCGCCTGGATTATCCGCCGCTATCGGGCTGGGGTAGAATTCCTAGTTCGGCTGCGCTATATCGTCCTCGCTTGCTTTATTTCGGCGCTCGCCTTCACCTTCTGGATGTATGAAATCGTTCCCGGCGCTTTTATTCCCGAAGAAGATCAAGGCTATTTTTTGGGCATTGTGCAAACGCCTGAAGGAGTTTCCCTGAACTACACTCAGGGAATCATGGAAAAAGTCGATAAAGCAATGCAAAGCCTTCCTGAAGTCAAAAGTACCTTCGTCATTACAGGTTTTAGCTTCGGGGGTAGCGCTCCCAACCAAGGCATCTTTTTTGGAACCCTTAAGCCTTGGGAAGAACGGCGATCGCAGGAACAGTCAGTTTACGGCATTTTAGGACGCTTGAACGCCGAACTGCAAAAAATTCCTGAAGCGCTGATCTTCGCCCTTAATGCGCCTCCCGTGCAAGGCTTGAGCAACTTTGGGGGCTTTGAGTTTCAACTGCAAGATCGCAGCGGCGGACGATTTAGTATCAACGACTTAGTACAGTCTGCCTACGCTTTGATGGAAAACGCGAACAAGAAAAGCGGGATCGCGCAAGCCTTCACCCAATTTACTGCCAATACTCCCCAACTCCAACTCGAAATCGATCGCGACAGAGCCAAATCGCTCAACATCAACATTAACGAAGCCCTCACCACTCTCGGCGCGTACATCGGTTCCCAATACGTCAACGACTTTACTTATGGTTCTCGCAGCTATCGCGTCTATATCCAAGCCGAACCTAAATTTCGAGCCACTCCCGAGGCGATAAACCAAATCTACGTTCGCTCGCAAGATAATCGCCTCATTCCCCTCAGTAATATCATTAAAACAACCCCCGTCACCAGCGCGCCGACAATTACCCACTTCAACCTGTTTCGCGCCATCAAACTCCAAGGTCAAACCGCCCCCGGTGCAAGTTCCAGCGACGCGATCGCATCAATGGAACAAGCTTACCAAGAAATTGCCGCTCCCGGTTTCGGCTACGAATGGATGGGAACCGCTCTCGAGGAACGTTCCTCCGGCAACCAAGCCCCCATTATCTTTGGTTTAGGACTCGTTATGGTGTTCCTCGTCCTTGCCGCCCAGTACGAAAGCTACATCGATCCGGTCATTATCCTCCTCTCCGTCCCCCTCGCCCTCCTCGGCGCGCTTTCTTTCCTCTACCTACGCGGCTTAAACCTCGATGTCTATGGACAAGTCGGTTTAGTCATGCTTATCGGTTTAGCCAGTAAAAACGCTATCCTCATCGTTGAATTTGCCAACCAACGTCTCGAAGAAGGGTCAACCGTCATTGATGCTGCCCTAGAAGCCGGAGAACAGCGTTTCCGACCGATTTTAATGACTGCTATTTCCAGCTTAGTCGGCTTCTTTCCTTTGGTCATTGCGACGGGTGCGGGTTCCGCCAGCCGTTGGTCGTTAGGAAGCGTTGTTTTTGGCGGTCTTCTCGTCGCTACCTTCCTCAGCTTTTTCCTGGTTCCCATTCTTTATATCATCATTAAAAGCCTGGAATTGCGCTACTTCCCCGCTCATGAACATCATGAATCTAATGAATCTGAACTGTTAGTTCCTATTCCGGTTACGCCTAGCAGCCCCACTCTTACTACACCTTCTGTCCCCAAACAGCAGCGTCCTTCGACTCACATCAATCTTAATACAACAGTATTGAGCGAAGAAGAAGAACAGAAGCCCAAACCTTCGCAGCGTCCTTCGACTCAAATTAATGATGATGCAACGGGTTTAAATGAAGAGGAACAGTACCCTAAAACCCCGAAACGTCCTTCGACTCAAATTAACGATGATGCAACGGGTTTAAATGAAGAAGAACAGCACCCCAAACCTTCGCAGCGTCCTTCGACTCAAATTAATTATGATGCAACGGGTTTAAATGAAGAAGAACAGCACCCCAAACCTTCGCAGCGTCCTTCGACTCAAATTAATTATGATGCAACGGGATTGAGTGAAGAAGAACAGCACCCTAAAACTCCGCAGCGTCCTTCGACTCAAATTAATTATGATGCAACCGGATTGAGTGAAGAGGAAAGCAATAACAGTAATCCAAATTCTTGATTTTTATTCGGCTTTTAGGATAATCTAATTCCTTCATTATTCATTATTCACCATTCATTATTCATTATTCTACCAAATGCCGTTCTAGAGCAAAACGAACGAGTTCCGCGCGGTTATTTGTCTCAGTTTTTCGTAATAAAGAACTAACGTGCTTCTCAACTGTTCGGGGACTGAGATGTAGTTCCGTACCGATATCGACATTGGAAAGCCCCATTGCTAGAAGTTGTAAAACTTGCTGTTCGCGAGCAGTAAAATCGATCGCTTCAGTCTCAGCAAAAAGAATGCGGGCAGTTTTAAGGTTAGCTTTAACCTCTTCAGAACTGCCGCGCTTTTCTGATTGTACGATCTCAGATTGTACAATTTGCGATCGCTCCAGCAAATTGCGAATGACCGCTCCTAATTCTTCCATTTCAAAAGGTTTAGGCAGATAAAGATCGCAGCCTGCTTTGTAGCCGAGAATGCGCTCCTGAGTGCTACCGCACTCGGTCAAAAAAATCACAGGCAGCAGTCGATATTCGGGACGCTTGCGAATTTGTTTAACCAAAGCATAACCATCCTTAAGAGGCATTTTAATATCAGCCACAATCAGGTGAGGGCGATAACTTTCTAACAAAGTCAACGCTTCTACGCCGTTTTCGGCAGCGATCGCGGAATACCCCAATAACTCTAGGTAATCACACACCGCAAGGCGAATTCCTGGATCGTCTTCAGCAACTAAAATGAGGAGCGGCATGAAATAATTGATAATTGATAATTGATAATTGATAATGTATAGCGTTTTTTATATGCGTGAGGTACAGATTCCAAAATCAAATCGGTAGGGGCGCGGATTTCGAGGGTTCCTCGAAATTAAACGCCGCCCCGTAGGGGCGCAAGCCTTGCGCCCGTTGGGTGTACCTCACTCACGTGAAAACTGCTATACGAGGGACTATTAACTATCAACTATTCACTAACTTATGTCCGTGACAGCGCCTAAACTGCTCGAAGAAACCAGTTTGGCATATTAATTGATAATTGATAATTGATCGTGCACGAGCGACTATCAACTATCAACTATTGACTAACTCATGTCGGTAACAGCCCCCAAACTGCTCGAAGAAACCAGTTTGGCATATTTGGCAAGGACACCGCTAGTGTAGCGCGGCTGTGGGGGTTGCCAGCGATCGCGCCGCTGTTGCAATTCTTCATCGCTGACATTAAGCTGGATCGATCGCGTCTCGGCATCAATAATAATCTCATCGCCTTCCTCCACAAAAGCGATCGTACCGCCGACTGCGGCTTCCGGGGCCACATGACCCACGACAAACCCGTAAGTCCCCCCGGAAAAGCGTCCGTCGGTAATCAAGCCTACCGAATCGCCCAATCCTGCCCCAATAATCGCCGAAGTCGGCGCTAACATCTCCCGCATTCCCGGGCCGCCTTTAGGCCCCTCATAACGAACGACAATAATATCTCCTGCATGAATTTTACCCGCAAGAATTGCAGCCAGACACTCTTCCTCAGACTCAAAAACGCGAGCCGGACCGCTCATTTTTGGCGTTTTGACCCCGCTAATCTTAGCAACAGCACCTTCGGTGGCGAGATTGCCCTTGAGAATGGCTAAATGACCGCGTTTATAGAGGGGATTTTCCCAAGGGCGAATGACATCCTGACCTTCTGGGGGGGTTTCTGGAACCTCAGCGAGCAATTCAGCTAAGGTTTTGCCAGTAATGCTAAGTGCGTCGCCGTGCAAAAGGTTGTGGGCTAAAAGCATTTTCATCACTTGCGGAATGCCGCCGGCCTTGTGTAAATCGGTTGCAACGTAGCGTCCGGAGGGTTTGAGGTCGCACAGAACCGGGACGCGCTGGCGAATCGTTTCAAAATCGTCGATCGTTAAGTCTACGCCGATGGTTCGCGCGATCGCTAGCAAATGCAGTACGGCATTGGTGGAGCCGCCGATCGCCATAATAACAGAAATCGCATTTTCAAACGCTTTGCGCGTCAACAACTGGCTGGGGAGAATCTGATTGTTAATCGCTGCAACGAGGACGCGGGCAGACTCTTCGGCGCTATCGGCTTTTTCGGCATCTTCAGCGGCCATTGTCGAAGAATAAGGCAAACTCAAACCCATCACCTCCAACGCCGAGGACATCGTATTCGCCGTGTACATCCCGCCGCAAGAACCCGCACCGGGACAAGCATTGCGTTCGATGTTTTTCAGTTCTTCCTCGTCGATTTTCCCCGCGCTGTACTGTCCCACAGCTTCAAAAGCGCTAACCACGGTCAAATCGCGGCCGTTGTAATGCCCCGGCTTAATCGTACCGCCATAGACAAAGATAGCGGGAATATTCATGCGCGCGATCGCAATCGCTGCCCCCGGCATATTCTTATCGCAGCCGCCAATTGCCAACACTCCATCCATGCTTTGAGCGTTGCAAGCGACCTCAATCGAATCGGCAATCACTTCTCGCGACACGAGGGAATACTTCATCCCTTCGGTTCCCATCGAAATGCCGTCCGATACCGTAATCGTACCAAACATCTGGGGCATTGCCTCTGCCTGCTTCAACCCCGCGATCGCTCTAAGCGCAAGGTCGTTAATACCCATATTGCAAGGTGTAATCGTGCTGTAGCCGCTAGCGACCCCCACGATCGGTTTGCTAAAATCTTCATCGCCAAAACCCACAGCGCGAAGCATCGCTCGGTTTGGACTTCTTTGAACGCCTTCGACGATAGCTTGGCTTCTTTTGTTGACTTGCATCTGCTCCATTGCTCCTGTAATAAAAGAATAGCTCGCGCTAGAACCATCCCGGTTAGTGCGAGCGAACGTTCGTCCGCCCTTTTTAGTAGCTTCCGCCTTTTGAAGGATATCCTCGCATCGAACCCTACTTTTTTTAAGATTCCTGCGTAATCGAAATTTCCAGCTAAAGACCTGGTATGACAAAAGACTGACTAGAGCAGCATTGTACTGAGTTTCAAGCTTTTTTAGCTTGCAATCCCAGCTTGCTGGGTACATTTAAACTAAGGAAAGGAAGATAGAACGCGCTGTTGTGGAGACTGACTTTTTGGAGATTGAATGGGTAATCGGGCAATCACTTTCCGGGAAAATACGCACCTGACCAAAACCCGCTCCTTACTCAGCACGCTCTGGTTTTATCAAAACTTTGACCTGAAGTGCTGCGCCCGAGTCGGAATATTGTTGTATTGGAAGAAAATTAAAAGCATAAGCAAGGGATTGACGAACATGAATGGGGCAGAACTTCTCGAACGTTACGCTGCGGGAGAGCGAGAATTTCGATCGGTGGATTTGCAAGGTGCATTTCTGGGCGGTGCGGATTTGAGCGGAGCGAGCCTTCGGGAAGCAAATCTGCAAGGCGCGAATCTTATTGGGGCGAGTTTAGTGAGGGTCAATTTTCGCGACGCGGATCTCAGCGAAGCTAGCCTTCAAGCTGACTTAACCGAAGCCAATCTCATTAGTACCAACTTGACGGGAGCAAAATTGACGGGCGCTCGTTTGCTCGATGTCAGTTTGCGCGCGGCCAATTTAAGTCGAGCGACGTTGCGCGCCGCTAACCTCAGCAATGCGATGCTCAACGAAGCGGACTTGCGGGATGCGGATTTGAGTCGAGCGAAACTCATCGGCTGCAATTTTGGCCGGACAAAATTGATGAATTGCAATTTAAGCGAGGCAGATTTGCAAAATTCTAATCTCACGAGCGCGATTTTGATGAATGCTGATTTGCGCGGGGCAAATTTAAGCGGTGCGATTCTCAATGGCGCAAATGCGACGGGGGCAAATGCGGAAGGGGCTGACTTTAGTAGAGCGAACCTCAACGGCTCGAATTTAACCAATATCGTGCTGCGGCAGGCGAATTTAAGGGCGGCGACTCTGACTTGGACGACGTTGCGCGGAGCCGATTTGACGGAGGCAAATTTGTACCGAGCTAAACTTTGCTGGTCGAATCTAACGGGAGCTACGCTGGTCGATGCTGTTTTGATCGATGCAAATTTGCACGAAATTAATCTTAAAAATGCAGATTTGACGCGCGCGATTATGCCGAATGCGGGCAGTTCCAGCGAGCGGTAGATAATAATTGATAATGGACAATTGATAATTGATAACGGGGAGCCGGTCACTTTTGCAAAAACGCTTGAACTACGTTCGTGCTTGGGAGGCTCCAGTAACGCTTGTCGGTTTCTTTATAATTGCTTTTGGAAGCGAAGTTTCGTTAATTTGTGAGTTTATTTAAGGGCTGAGTTTGGCTTGAATAAAAACTTGCAGTGCCGTATTCCAGAGGGCGTAACCGCGTTGATTGAGATGCAAACCATCGGTACTCAAATCCATTTTTAATTGACCTTGCTGGTTGGCAAAAATGGGATATAGGTTGAGATACATGACATTTTCCGACTCAGCAATTTTCCTTAATTCGTCGTTAATGCCTTGAATGCGTTGATTGGGTAGCGCTAATAGGCGATCGCGTCCTTCCCAAGTCGCCCCCTCGCCTCCGTGAGGAAGAATCGACTGCATAACAATCGTTGTATTTGGGTGCGCGCTTTTGAGATAGCGCACGATTAAACGCTGGTTGGCTAAAATTGTGTCGTCGCTAATGCCTTTGAGCAGGTCGTTAATACCAATCATGACGAAAATCGCCTTCGGCTCGGTTTCATCGAGCGAGGTTAAACGTCTGAGTAAGCCTAACGTCGTTTCGCCAGAAATTCCTTGATTGAGCCAGGTTTTCCCAACAGGAAGCAGTTCTTTGGGAAACCAGAGACTAATTGAATCTCCGAGCAGAATGTAGAGATTATCGGGTTTATTTTGGGCGGCAACGCGGGCTTCTTGAGCGAGCAGGGCCACCCATTGTTGATAATTGAGGGTATAAGTATCCCCGACATCTAGGGTTGTTTCCTGCCGTGCTTGTGCTAGCAATTCGCGGTTGGGTAGGGCTGCGCCAAAAGGTAAGTTTGGAGGAACATAAGGCGCGCGCTGCCAGAGATACGCGATCGCGAGCATCAAAAATCCATTTGCCATGAGGGATAAAATTGCCCAACGGGGATAGTACTTCAAGGGAATCAATCCACGAGCCGTGCTTCTACATCTTTTTACCACAACAGCGGCCTTCTCTCCCTTCTATTGCTTCTATCTCGAAGCAACGCGATTGTTATTCAGTAAATAATCGACCTCCTGCACGCGACAGAAGGTCGATCGAGTTTGAAGGGGGTTGCTTTAATACCCTTCGTTTTCGCGATTACATTTCCGAACGACCGGCTACATCGTTAGTACGAGGAATTCCGATCGCGGCACGGCTGTTAAAGGTATCGGGTTCTGTAACGAAGCCGCTATAAGCTTCCATACCGTGTTCGCCGATATCCAGCCCCTCTGCTTCTTCTTCTGGGGTAACGCGAATCCCCAAGGTTGATTTGAGCGCTAGCCAGAAGATTGTCGAGAGCAATACGGTGATACCGCCTACGGTGATGACACCGAGGAATTGATACCATAGTTGGGTGATACCGCCGCCTGCAAACAGTCCGGCCGCCGGACCAGCAGTATAGAGCGCGCCTTCTGCTTCGCTCGGACCGACAGCAAACAGACCGACGGCTAAGGTTCCCCAAATGCCGCAGACTAAGTGAACCGAAGTTGCGCCTACGGGGTCATCAATTCGCAAGCGATCGAAGAAGCCAACGGCAAAGACGACTAAAACCCCGGCAACGGTGCCGATGAGGGCAGCAGAAAAGACAGTAATCCAGGCGCAGCTAGCTGTAACGCCGACTAAACCCGCCAAGATGCCGTTAATCACCATCGAGAGGTCGGGTTTGCCCAGCACTAGCCAAGCGGTAATCGTTGCGGCTACGCCGCCAAAGGCTCCAGCGGTGTTGGTGGTAATGGCAATGTGCGCGATCGCGGAACCATCGCCGACTGCCATTGTCGAACCGGGGTTAAACCCGAACCAACCCAACCAAAGGATCAAGCAGCCCAGCGTCGCAATACTCATATTGTGACCGGGAAGTGCGTTACCCGTCCCATCGGAGTTGTATCTGCCCAAGCGAGGACCGAGGAAAGCAGCGCCCATAAGCGCCGCCCAACCGCCGACGGAGTGAACGACGGTTGAACCGGCGAAGTCCCAGAAACCGAGCGTTTGCAGCCAGCCGCCGCCCCAAATCCAGTGGCCGGTAATCGGGTAGGCAATACCGACTAAAAGCAAGCTGAAGATGAGGAAGTCGAGGAATTTGATGCGTTCGGCTACCGCACCGGAAACGATGGTTGCAGCGGTTCCGGCGAAGACCAACTGGAAGAAGAACTTCGCCATTAGGGGTACGCTTGTCCAGTTGAGCGCTTTATAGGCTCCTGTGTAGCTGTCGGCGAGGGCTGGGCTGTTATCGGCACCGGAGATGAAGAACAATCCTTCGGTTCCAAAGAAGCCGTTACCGTTCCCAAACATCAAGCCGAAGCCGATAAACCAAAAGGCGATCGTCGAAAGGGCAAAGACGATTAAGTTTTTGGCGAGGACGTTAACGGCGTTTTTCTGCCGGCAGAAGCCGGTTTCGAGCATTCCGAACCCCGCGTTCATGAAGAAGACCAGCATCCCCGCGACCATAACCCAGACGGTATCTAAGGCAATTTTTAGATCGTCTACGGTCAGTTCGCTGCCGCCTTGGGCCATTGCGGCGGCATTCCAAAATACAACGATCGCGGCGGTTAAGGGAATGCAGGCTAACCAGTAGGGAGAGAAGCGATCGGCGAGCATTTTTGCTGCCTTCAGGGACGGCGCATTCCACACAGCTTGAGGAGCCTGCGATCCCTTAAATCGCCTACGTTTTAGACGAGTTTGAGTTTCCATTTTCTTTTAAGCGATCTTATTAGACGAGACTTTTTAGAGCGATCGAAGCACCGAGAGTAGAGAGTTCGGGTTTACACAATAATCATTAGCGATTGTTGGTTTTTCCGAACCGATACATAAAGCGAGCTACTCGCTGTCGTCTTAAAAATTTTAGACCCAGTATGCTACTTTCGATAGGCTTTCAGTTCCCACTCTTCAAGGTTTTTGTGAATCCGACTGAGTTAATTTAAAGTCTGTCGAAGAGGTAAGGATGACATTTTTGAACTGAGATACTTATGAAGCCGCATTCTGGCTGAAAATTTTGTCAATTATTCATTCAATATGGTTTTTATTTCTGTATCTTTGATTACAATATTGGGGCTGCTATTGTGTGTGTTTCTGCTCGAATGCTCCCATCTTGGGACGTTTTTCACGTGGCAATGCGTTTGAGGTATTGGGCGCGACACCAGTCGATATCTTCTCCTACCCGGAAGGTGATATACTCGAACCCATAGGCACTCCAGTAGTTGATGACTTTACCGCGCTGTCCTTCGAGGTCGTTGAGGCGCTGCACGATGCAACCGAGGGGAAATTTTTGCGCGATGGGGTGGTCTTTCCAACGTTCGAGGAGTTTAATGCGATCGCGATCGCTTTCCGGCAAGAGTTTCCACGCTTCGACCTTCCAATCCGAGTAAGTCGCAGTTAGCGCCTCGATTTCCGTCCATTTGAGCGCTTGCTTGAGACATTCCGCTAGCTCGGCAGGACTGTTAAGTTCAAAGGTAGAGAGAGCAAGAGCAGTCATGGGAGAGACAGCATTAAGTTAGGAATCTGTCTCAGTGTACTCTACCTGTAGCGTTAGGGAACAGCGATCTGCCTAAATATGGTGTAAAAAAGTTTATCGCTTCTCTCGGAGTTCTCCCATCTCGCCCAACTCGCGCAAAACCCATTGTGTCCGCCGAGCGAAAAATTATAGATAATAAGAAGAAATGTAAACTTTCTTCCTCGGAATGAGATCGTGCGCGTAATTTTAATGACTGGTAAAGGTGGCGTGGGGAAAACCTCGATCGCCGCAGCAACGGGACTTCGCTGTGCTGAGTTAGGTTACAAAACCCTCGTTCTCAGTACCGATCCCGCCCATTCCCTCGCCGACAGTTTCGACCTCGAACTCGGACATGACCCCCGACAAATTCGCCCCAACCTCTGGGGAGCGGAGTTGGACGCGCTAATGGAATTGGAAGGCAACTGGGGCGCGGTGAAGCGCTACATCACCCAAGTGCTGCAAGCGCGGGGTTTAGAGGGCGTGCAGGCAGAAGAATTGGCGATTCTGCCGGGAATGGATGAAATCTTCGGTCTAGTGCGTATGAAGCGTCACTACGATGAAGGGACTTACGACGTTCTCATTATCGACTCCGCACCGACCGGAACCGCTTTACGCCTATTGAGCATTCCAGAGGTCGGCGGTTGGTATATGAGAAGATTTTACAAACCGTTACAAGGGATGTCCGTCGCCCTAAGACCGCTTGTCGAGCCTCTTTTCCGACCGATCGCGGGATTTTCTCTGCCCGATAAAGAAGTCATGGACGCTCCCTATGAATTTTACGAGCAAATCGAGGCATTAGAGAAAGTTTTAACCGACAATACCCAGACCTCGGTGCGTTTGGTGATGAATCCCGAAAAAATGGTTCTCAAGGAGTCATTACGCGCTCACGCTTACCTCAGTTTGTATAACGTTTCAACGGATCTTGTTGTAGCAAATCGCATTATCCCTGAAAGCGTAACCGATCCTTTTTTCCAAAAGTGGAAAGAAAATCAGCAGGTTTACAAGCAAGAAATCTACGATAACTTCCACCCGCTGCCCGTCAAAGAAGTCCCGCTTTATTCGGAAGAAATGTGCGGACTTGCGGCATTGGAACGGTTGAAAGAAACGTTATATGCTGACGAAGACCCCTCCCAAGTCTATTACAAAGAAAATACAATTCGTGTTGTACAAGACGGAAAAAATTACAGCTTAGAGTTGTATTTACCGGGGATTGCAAAGGATAAAATTCAACTCAATAAAACGGGAGATGAGTTAAACGTTCGCATCGGCAATCATCGCCGTAACTTAGTCCTGCCGCAAGCCCTAGCAGCACTCAATCCATCGGGAGCGAAAATGGAGGATGATTACTTAAAGATTCGTTTTGCAGATGCGGTAGCAAGGTGAGAGGGCGATGCAATAATTCGTAGTTTGTAATTCGTAATTCGTAATTGCGGACAAAATTTGCCGAAGTCTTAATGACTGCAAAGCACGCAATTACAAATTGGAGCGAAGCGACTTGACGAGGTGACGGCGAGAAGGCAATTTGATGGCTACTACTTCTTGAAGTTGACAGCTACAAGCAACTGCTATCTCTCCTCTGTCACTTTTCTGTAGCGTTTTCGCTTTTTCTTTTTCGAGCTACTCTTGCGATCGCGAACGATTTAGGAGCGACTTTGCCTAAAATATTGTTTTAATCGCATTAGGTAAGTTTATTTAAGGATCGCATCTCTCTTTGGGTAGTAGCCGCTGGTTCGGTAATTCTTTAATCTAGATATTGATGTCAGTTTAGGAAATTACATTCAGTACACAGGGAGATAAGAATGACCGCGAACATTGAGCCTAATACCACTAAAAGATTGAATAGTCCCCTCTGGTTAAGCATTATATTAATTGTGTTAGGGATTGTAGCGATCGCCCTACCGAATATTTCTACCCTCGTTACTGAAACTTGGGTTGCACTAATTTTGATTTCTGCTGGGGGTGCAAAATTGGGCTATGCTTTTCAAACCCGCGATCGCGGCGGTTTATTGTGGCAAGTTTTACTAGCCATTCTCTACGTTGCCACGGGTATATTACTATTCTCCGCCCCTTTAACTGGCGTTCTCACTCTGACGTTATTGTTAGGCAGCTTTTTATTAACGGAAGGAGTTTTTGAATCGATTTTGGCGTTTCGTTTGCGTCCGCAAGCAAACTGGTCGTGGCTCCTCATTAACGGTGTAGTAACATTTTTACTAGGTTTAATGATTTGGTTCCAATGGCCGTTTAATGCGCCTTGGCTGATCGGCACGCTAATCGGTGTCAGCGTTTTATTTACCGGCATCTCTCGCCTATCTTTTTCGTTACAGCAGCCGAAGTTACCTGGAGATTCCAGCCAACAATCAGCATAATTCGTAATTGATAATTCGTAATTCGTAGTTACAAATCTAGAGGTCTTTGACTCTATTCCATTGGAAAATTACATTGCGATATTTCGACAAGCATCCGGCGAAAATTCGACAGGGGAAACACCTGTCGAATTGTTTATTTGCGGCGCGGGAACCGAGCTTAAGTTACGAACTACGAACTACAAATTATCTATTCATCGCGTACTAATACCAGATTGATATAAAGCTGCATAGAATGAAAAGTAGGGTGTGTTAGCAAAGCGTAACGCACCGTTATAGCGTTTTTCGTTATTAAACACCGCTCCGTAGGAGCGAATGGTATTCGCCCGCTGGGTGTACCTTATCCATTTGAAAACTGCTATATCTTGAGAATTGAGGAGAGTTGATTCTATGCAACGCAATCTTAAATTGGTATAACAAGTTTCTGGTTAAGTGCTTGTTTCTCTACAAGCGGCGCGGTTAACGCTTCTTCTAATTCTGCCCGTCCCAATCTTTCCTCCAAAATTTTCATCACTTCGCGCCCAAAATCGTTAGGGTTTCGCTTCCACGCTTGCAGGCAAACTTCCCCAAAGAAAGAGCCTAACGGTTCGGGATTCCAGAGCAGTTTTTTCGCAGTCCAAGGCATTAAGCTCATGGGGTTATAACCCGGTTTGAGAACGTCATTTTTAAAGGCATATTCTTCGAGGTGAGTATGCGGTTGCAAGCCAATGAAGAAAATAGCGGGTTCGACTTTATCCGCACCGAAAATCGCTTCGAGTTCGCGATGATAGGTAACAGTTTGTCGAATGGTATCGAAGGTTTCGTCGATGACGTTAAAGGAGTAGTTAACGGAGACGATATCGTTAAATCCAGCCACTTTGAGATCGCGGCAATTTTGCAGGACGGTGCGTAAATTGTAGCCCATTCGCATTTTGCGAACCAGTTCTTGAGAACCGCTGGTAATCCCGATTTCAAAGTAGTTCATGCCGGTTTTTGCCATCAGATCGCACAGTTCCGGCGTGAGATTATCGGCACGAATATAGGAAGCCCAATGAATATCTGTCATCCCGGAATCGAGGATTTTTTGAAGCAGTTCGATCGCGTCGTCGATATACTTGCGGGCGGGGATAAACTGTGCGTCAGTAAACCAAAAGTTACGAATCCCGCGATCGTAGAGTTGCCGCATTTCTTTGACGACTTCATCGGCTGGATTAATGCGAACTTGTTTGCCCTCAACGACCGTATAAACGCAGTAACAGCAATTGTGAGGACAGCCGCGTTTGGTTTGAACGCCAATATAAAAGTCGTTATCTTGTAAGTAGTAGTCAAATTCCGGCCAAATACGGGCGATATAGTCGTAGTTGCAGGCTGTTTTCTCGATGGGGGTGGGGAATTCGTGGATGGTGCGATCGCGCGGTTGCGTTTCCCCGACAATATAGCAGCGTTCGTCGAGAAAATCTTGCCCTCGCAGCAACTTCTCCAACAACAGTTCGCCCTCCCCAATCGACACCACCGTTCCCTTCGGAAGCAAGGTTTTCATCTGTTCGTAAAAAACGCTTACCGCACCGCCCCCAACCACAGCGCGCGCTTCGCTATGGTAGCGCCTCGCCCGCTTCAAACCGCGCCTAATTAAACCTTGATTGCGCCAGAGTTCGCCGTAATACGCCGTTGCGACTTTTAAGCCGCCGATCGCGCCCCGCAGTCGCAAAAGGGGATTTTTAGCATAATAGACTTCAAAGGCATTCTGTAACGGGTTACCGCCCCGACCCCCAACGGGGGCGTAGATTTGGATGTCCCGCCAAGAGTAAACGAGGAGGGTGGGCTGAAAGTCGTCGATCGCGCGATCCAACGCTTCTGTAAAATCCAAGGGAGGAACCGTCCCCAGATCGAAAATTCGCTGTTCGACTTGGGGGAAACACTTATGAATGTGGTCGGCTAAATAGACTGCACCGATGGGAAAGATGGGGTTGCAGGGAAGGCGGACGTATAAAATTCGCTGGGCCATTGTTTAATCTATCTTAAGGAAGTTTGTTAAGGTCGTTCTTACGATCGCGAACTTACGAGAATGTCGCAATCGTAACAAAGAAATAAAATTTACATAACTTAACTGTAGCGCGATCGCTGCGTCCTATCAACCGTCCCTCGCCATAATGCAGACCTCTGCTACTAAGTTCTCCCCTTCCTCGACATCGATTTAAGAAAGTTTTAATGCAGTCCAGAAAAGCGATAAATCAACGGAGAATTGCCGATTTTGTAGCGTTTTCTCGTTTTGCAGATTTCGCTCCCGATAATAGACGAACTAAGATTGGTAGTCAGGTTTACAGCAAGTGGGGATCGCGAAATGTTAGCTTTAGAAGCGTAATAGTAAACTCCTATAGCTTAAAGCGTTACTCAACCTATGGCTCAAATTTTTGACCCAGTTCCGGATACCGAAAAAGCCCCTCTACTCTGCTGCTACGTGAACGCGACCAGTCAGATTCAAGTAGTACGCATTACCAACATTCCCAATTGGTATTTTGAGCGCGTGGTTTTTCCCGGACAACGTTTAGTTTTTGAAGCCCTACCCGAAGCCTTTTTAGAAATTCACACGGGTATGATGGCGAGTTCCATTCTTTCCGATACGATTCCCTGCGAGCGCCTGCGTATTAGTGAGGAACTAGAAGGGAATCTTGAATTAGAAAGCGATGCTCCTGTGGAAAATACCGATAACAATCAACAGATTTCGACAGAATCCCTGGCTACTGTATAAAAAAATCTCGCATTTTTTATGAGTAGGGGCGAACAGTAGTTCGCTCCTACTCAATTTTATTGAAGAAATACCTCTCCTGCTCCATCCAGCTATAATCAATTTATCTCAATGACTGTTGCGGGTCGGATTCTATGGTTCAAACCCCCCTCTCTTCCCAAACCCTATATCCCGATTCAGACGGGAAACCGATGGCAGATAACACCGAGCAATATGAGTGGATTGTCCGTTTAGCGACCAATCTCAAGCATTTATTGAAAGATAAAATTGCCTTTGTTGCGGGAGATTTGCTGTGGTATCCCGTACAAGTTAGCGAACCGCCCGCCCCCTGCCAAGCGCCTGATGTAATGGTTGCTTTCGGTCGCCCGATGGGATATCGAGGCAGTTACAAACAATGGGAAGAAGATAATATTGCACCTCAAGTGGTGTTCGAGATTCTCTCTCCCAAAAACACCCGTCGGGAAATGGCACAAAAGCAGAAGTTTTATGAAAATTATGGGGTATTAGAGGCTTATTATTACGACCCACAGCGTCAAGATTTCTGGGGTTTTGTGCGGGAAGATTCCGAAGATGTTTTCACGTTGATAACGGCGTTATATTTACCTTGGACATCGCCTTTATTACAGATACGGTTTGAGCGATTTGAAGATGGGTTATCTGTATTTCATCCAGATGGCGAACTGTTTGCCGACCCGGAAGCGAGTATGCTGGAACGGGATGAGGCCCGTAGCGAACGAGATGAGGCACGTAGCGAACGAGATGAAGCACGTTTGAGAGAAGAAGAAGCCCGGGTTAAATTGAGTCAAGCTTTAGCAAAACTTCAGGAGTTGGGGATCGATCCGGATGTTCTGTAATACCAATTCCCAGTCCTGATTCACTAAATTTTATCTGTAGGGGCGCGCTTGGCGAATCGCATTCGCGCTCGTAAGCGCCACACCGTAGGGGCATTGCAGTGCAATGCCCTAATTGTTGCGGAACAGTGCAAAATCTTTTCCCAATCGAATTACTAGATCGACAGTAATTCCTCTTCTACTACCACTCCTCATTCAGCTTGCGTTGCGGCTTTTCCCAATCATCTTCTTCTTCGCCAACAACGAGTTCTGCTTCCATTTGTTCGATTTCTAGAGGTTCTTCTTCGCCCGTTCCGAGTAGCGCTTCCGGTTCGAGGGTGGCTTTAATCGGATCGACGACGCGCGCGATCGCATCTTTAACAAAAACCTTGAGAAACTCTTCCTTCTGCACCAACTTAAACTGACGCTGCACCACTTCCGTCATACCGCCATCTCCCCAATCTTGGTCGCGGCGGAAGTATTCGATAAAACTTTTACCGGCAATACGGGTTAAATAAGCTGCCGTTACGCCTTGAATGGCTTTCCCGATTAAATAGGTTGTCACCTGAAATTGCAATGCTGTAGAAAGCAGTTGCACCGCCCCTTTTACCACGCCTAAACTCACTAAAGTTTTGCCTAAAGATAGCGCTAATTCTTTGCCATTTTCGGTATCTAAATCTACGCCATAAACTTTACCGATTTCGACGACCATTTGGGCGTTAATCGCGGCGGTGGCGAGAATATCGACGACAGGAACGGGCGTAACGGCAATCACTCCCGCACCAATCCATTGATAGCGAGTCATAATTTTATCGGCTTGGCGTTTGCGCTGGTTATCGATGATGCGGCGCGCTTCCGCCCCGAGACGCTGGGATTGCAGGAGGATGTTATCTGCCACTAAGTCTTCACCTTCGGCACGCAGAACGGCGGCGAGGCGCTTGATGAGGGGGATGATTTCGGGTTCGGGCTTGACGAGTTCGCCGGTTTCGAGGTGGGCGGGCTGGGGGTTGGCGGCGACGGAAATTAAGTCAGATGGGCCGATGAAGCTTTTGGTGCGATCGCGCAAATGAGCGAGAATGGTTTCGCGATCGCGATCGCTGTACAAATCGCTCTTATTAAACACCAACAGCGATCGCTTGCCAATTTCCGCCAGCATTCGCAACGGTTCGTATTCTGAAGATCGCAGGTCATTATCGACCACAAACAGCAATAAATCCGCCTCCGCCGCCAACTGCCGCGCTAACTCTTCCCGCTGCGTCCCCATCGTCCCCATTTCCAGGATACCGGGCGTATCGGTAATTAAAATTTGGCGATCGAGTCCCTTCAGTTCTAAGGTGTACGTTGCACCGTTTTGCGTCGTTCCCATCGGCGCGCCCACTTCCCCCACCATCTCGCCGATTAAACTGTTCACCAGCGAGGTTTTGCCCGCCGAACCCGTGCCAAAGACGGCAACGCGCAACTCCCCGCGTGCTAAACTAGCTTCAATTTCCCGCGATCGCTCCAACAGCGCCTTTTGAGCAACGCGATCCTGAATTTGCCCCACCTGTTTGCGTACCGCTTTGAGCGTTTCCGAAGCTGCTTCGGTTTTCTGTTCCGGTAACTTCAGATTCGGGCGGCGTTTCGTACCCCCTCGGCGCGTCCCTTTCCCCGTCACCAAGTTGAAATAGTAGAAAAACGCCGCAATGACTAGCCCCAACAGAACGATAATCAACAGCAGCAAAAAATTGCCCAATAGCGGCGCGGTAAACGAAACTTGAATATAGAGTCGGTAAATCGAATTGACCAACCACAGCATCATCCCGATGATGACGCTGAGACCGACAATCAGCGCCACGAGGCGGGGAAAGGACATTCGATACATGGCGCACTTCCTACTACTGGCTTCTTTAACTAGAGTTTCGATAGCGTTTCTTCTATCCAACTCGCTCTGTTAGAAATTGTAGGAAATTATTGATAAGTTCTACCATTGTGCCGAATCCATCCGGCAACGTGCCGTCCCACCGGATCTCGATGCGTCCAGTGAATCACCCCTCCTTGTGTATTCCATTCGTACTCGCCAAAAAATGCAACGCGATCGCCAACTTTTAACCCCTCAATCCTCGGTGCAATATCGATATTATGAGCCATTAATAGCGTTTGTCCGGAACTCAAACGCACGATGAAACGTTGATGGCGGCTACCGTCGCTATCATCGCTAAGAATTTTTGTAACAACACCTTGACTTTCAACTTGAATGTTAGTTCGACGATTTTGAAAGGCATCTTGTAAAACTTGTTCGTTGCCTTTAACCGCTCGGACTGGCAGGGGAATTGGAGCAGCAAGGGTATAATGTGCAGAACCCATTGCAATGAAGACAATTGCAAAGAAAGAAATTAACGATTTGTGCATAAAAATTCGGGTCAATGTAGAGACGTTCAATTGAACGTCCCTACAGCATTATAACTCTCTTCTCTCCGCGTCTTCTGAGATTCCGAGATAAAAATGTTTAGAAAGAAAAAGTCGTCCGAATTATCCCGATTAAAATGTCGTTATTACTCGCATTATGGTCGGGCGCTGTTAACCACATTATCGCTGGTGTAATCGAAATATTGTCGTTAATTGGATACTGATAAAACCCTTCAATATGGAACGACGTACTCGGATCCGTACCGATGACATCGTTAATATTAGAAGTCGCGCCCGTTACTTTCGGCTCCATCCCGAAAATCAAACCGCCCATGCTGCCTTCCTTTCCTAAATCGGGGAAGGCTGCCATCGCCGCCCAATTCCACGCCCGATAGTCGCCGCGCCCCAGCGTTACCGTCCCCGTACCGAGAGGATCGCTAACTTCCACCTCAGCGAGGGTGCGAGTGGTGGTATAGCCAACCCAACCGCCTAAAATCAGCCCTGGGTTGATTTGGAAGGAGGCGAGGGCGGTGTAGGTATTGCTGGAAATCGGCAAACTCGCACCGAATTGACTCTCGACAAACGATCGCAAGTTCGCTCGATTGCTACCAACTCCGGGATCGTTGTTGTAACCGTTGGCGTAAGCAAAAGCGAGGGTAATGTTTTCGGTCGGATTAACGGTAATTTGCCCAAAAAGTCCATAAGGACCGTTGAATAAGCCTTTACCCGGGCCGGGATCGTTGGCTTCGCTAGCAAAATAACCGGCGCTGACTTCAAGAAAGTCGCTAAAGGCGTGCTGAATGCCGATTCCCGCGCCGTTGGGGATGTAGTAAACGCTGTTGCGGGTGGCGAAATAGCTGGGCGCTAAGGTTGCGCCGTCGCTCCCATCAAAGGGCGTAATCGTGTTGGCGATGTCGTTGGTTGTTGCCCCAGCAGCGGCGACGAAAACGGAAGTGTTGTCACCGAGGGGGAAGCGATAGTTGAGGGCATCGATGCCAAGGCTATTTCCCGTTCCGGTGGCAATGCCGAGGGAACCTTCGGGAGTGCCGGTGACATCGTTGAAGTTGCCCAATCCGTTGGCTTGCAGCCGTATCATTAAGGTGTCTTTGCCGCTGAAACTGCTGTGGAATTCGAGGCGCGATCGCGCGCCGAAGAGCGTTTGTTCATCGAGATCGTTTCCTTGGAAGTCATCCCCAGAAAATAAACTGGTCAATCCCATCGAAACTTCGCCAACCAGTTTAGTGGTGGTGGAAAATTGATGGTCTTCGAGAAATACGGTTCGCGCTTCGAGGTTATCGACTCGCGCTCCCAAGCTGGCGAGTTCGGTTTCAAATTCTTGCAACAGTCGCCGCAAAATTTCTAAGTCTTCGCGCGTGACGAGATTGGTTGCGGAGCCGATTAAGCGCTCGATTTGGTTCAAGCAGGCATTGAGTCCGGCGGCGAATTCGTAGCGCGTTAGCGGGCGGTTGCCTCGAAATGTCCCGTCGGGATAACCAACGAGGCAGTCATAGCGCTTAATGAGGTCGTCGAGGGCCTGAAACGCCCAGTCGGTGGGGCGAACGTCGCGGAATTTGGAGGCTCCTTGGACAGTTTGCCCTTGCTCGCTGCTGTACTGTTGGATTTCTTCTAAGACGGTGCTGATGTCCGATGGGAGCGCGTCTTCGGCTCGGGCTGTTCCGGATGCTAATAGCGCTGCGCTCAAGAATAGCAGCGATCCTTGCAGCGATCGCATTTTCGATGTTGTAACGTTTGATACTCGAATTGACATTGATTGGTTCCTCACACGGTACTCATCTTTTTTATGAGAATGATAATCATTCTACTCCCATAGGGGTTTTAGGAGTTTAATGAGAATAACTTTAAATAACCCTATCGGGATATAATCTCTAAAAGTCAATTTTGTTTATAAAAATTTTCAATAAAGCCAAGGGTGTCTATGTCCAATTCTCTGCTACCCAAAATTTCCGGTCGAAGTCGCCGCCAATTTCTCGAATGGGGACTGACGGGAGTTGGAGCGATCGGGGGCGCGATCGCTCTGCGTTCTTTCCTTTCCGATCGAACTGCGCCGCGCGTCCCGGAGATCGTTGTTCCCTCACCGACGGAAACCCCGAATGGCTTCAGCCCAACCGCGATCGCGCGCGAGTTCGACTACGGTGTTCTGAAGCGAGAAGGGGGAAAAATCATTCGCGAGTTTCGCCTCACGGCTCGTACCACGCCCTTACAACTGAATAGCGCCGTCTCTTTCGTGAGTTGGAACGTTAACGGGCGCGTCCCCGGGCCGACGCTACGCGCCACGGCTGGCGATCGCGTTCGCATTATCTTCCACAACGAAGCCGGACATTCCCACAGCCTCCACTTCCACGGCACGCACCCCCCCGAAGCGGACGGCGTAATGCCGATTCGTAACGGCAAAGAAACCATCTACGAATTCACTGCCGAACCTTTTGGCGTTCACCTCTACCATTGCCATATTGCCCCGATCGCGCGTCATATCAGTAAAGGATTGTACGGAATGTTCATCGTCGATCCGCCCCAAGCACGTCCCCCCGCCGACGAAATCGTATTGGTTATGGGCGGCTACGATCTCAACAACGACAAACGCAACGAACTGTATGCGTTTAACGGCTTGCCCGACTATTACAGGTCGCATCCGCTCAAGATTTACCAAAATCAGCTTGTAAGGCTCTATTTACTGAATATGGTCGAGTTTGACGCGGCTTTAAGCTTCCATATCCACGGAAATCTGTTCCGCGTCTATCGAACTGGGCGATCGCTAATTCCGGCAGAAGAAACCGATGTCATCACGATGGGGACGGCAGAACGCCACATTTTAGAGTTTTCTTATCCCTATGCCGGCCGCTATATGTTCCATCCCCACCAAGACGAGATTGCCGAACGCGGCTGTATGGGATTATTTGACGTGCTTCCGGCTTGACAAAACTCGCAATATATGCAACAAATAGCTTTTTTAGCCATTTAGCAGGACAAGTCACAAATTTTGTTATTGATAATAATTGCTATTTAAGGCACAATGCACTGTACGATTTTTTGTTTTTGGAGAAACCCCCAAAATGACCCAACGCGCACCGTTACGCGGATCCCTGCGGGATCGCACCTCAAAATCAATAGAACTGTTTCTGGCTGCCAGCTTAGCGTTAACCCTAGGAGCCTGCAATACGACGACAAGCAACAATCCCACTACTCCCGAATCGCCCACACCGCACGCCAGTGCGACGCATTCTAGCGCGGAAGGGGGAGAAGGCGGGGAAGGCGGAGAAGGTGGAGTTGTCGGCAGCGATTCCGACTACCTCGCTACTTTAGGACTGATGAAAGGGCATTTAATCGTTGCTAAAGAGCTAATTGAAGCCGGAAAACTCGATAAAGCAGAACCGCACATCGGTCATCCGGTTGAAGAGTTGTACGGAACGGTAGAATCGGAATTCACCAAGCGCCAAGTCCCGCAATTCAAAACAACGTTAAATCAATTGCACGATTCGGTTAAAGCGAAGGCAGATAAGGGTAAGATTAGCTCCGAATACGATGCAGCGATGAAAGCAATTGACGGCGCGATCGCTAATATCCCGGCCGCGCAACTTCAAGACCCCAACTTTGTCCTCAAAGCAATATCGGGAATCTTGAAAACCGCTAGCGACGAGTACGGAGCCGCGATTGCCGACGGTAAAATCGAAGAGTTAATCGAATATCAAGATGCAAGAGGTTTTGTACTTTATAGCAAAAGTCTCTATCAAACAGTTAGCGATAAAGTCAGTCAAAGTAAACCCGACGTTCATAAAACGATTGCTGGCAATTTAGAAGCGCTCGAGAAAACCTTTCCGACTGTAGAACCGCCGCCAGCCCCCATTAAGACCGCCGCAGAATTTTCGAGTCTGGTCGAGAAGATTCCCGAAAGTCTTTAAAAATTCAAAAGCGAGAGCTTCTAATTTGTGAAAATCTCTTGGGGGAAGAACGCAGAAGTTCGGGAGTTTAGAATCGAGCCGATTTAGGCAGATGCTCAAAAAAATCGAAGATTGCGCGATTTATTTAGACTCGCTAGACTTCATCGCTCTCCCCCTTCTATTCCCCAATCCCCCAGGGAATATTAACAGCATTCAAAATTATTCCCATCTTCCCCTCATTACTTATCATTCATTATTCACCATTCATTATTCATTATTCCCCCCTCCTGGTATAAACTGGCTTTAAACCTAAAAACCGTAAACTAGAACTCGTGCTAACTCTAGGCGTTAATATCGACCACATTGCCACCGTCCGACAAGCCAGACGAACCGTAGAACCCGATCCCGTGGCGGCGGCAGTTTTAGCAGAACTTGGCGGTGCGGATGGTATTACCGTTCACTTGCGCGAAGATCGGCGACATATTCAAGATCGAGATGTACGCTTATTACGGCAAACCGTTCGCACCCATCTCAATTTAGAAATGGCTCCTACCGCAGAAATGGTTGAGATTGCTCTCGAGCTTAAGCCCGACTACGTGACTCTGGTTCCAGAACGGCGGGAAGAGGTAACAACAGAAGGCGGACTCAATCTGCTGGGCGATTTCCCGCGCTACGAAGAAGTCGTTGCACGCTTGCAAGGGGCGGAAATTCCCGTCAGTTGGTTTATCGATGCAGACGAGGCGCAAATCGAGGCAGCAGGAAAAACTGGTGCTAAATTTATCGAACTGCATACGGGAAAGTATGCCGATGCGTCCGATGAGGAGGCGCGCAAGCAGGAGTTGGCGTTGTTAATCGCCGGTTGTCAGCAGGCGCAGGCGCTCGGGTTGCGAGTCAATGCAGGACACGGTTTAACCTACTGGAACGTCTATCCCGTGGCGTGCATTGAGGGGATGGAAGAATTGAATATCGGTCACAGTATTATCAGCCGTGCGGTTTTGGTAGGTTTGGAGCGAGCGGTGCGAGAGATGAAGTTGGCGATGCGGGGAGAGGTGTGAGGGAGTGAGGGCGCTTCGACTTCGCTCAGCGCAACGGTGACGGGGTGAGGGGATGAGAAAGATAATTTTTAAGTTTTAAGTTTTAATTTTTAATTCCCCTCGGGGCGGTGGAATTGGTATAACAATACTGGATTTTCCGGCGCGCTCTCTAACCTGCTAATCTAAAATCGGGAGCGATCGCTCCGGCTCTGCAATCATCATAATTTTAAGAAACGACAATGACCACTTACTACTACGTTTTAGCCAGTCAAAAGTTTTTGCTCGAGGAAGAACCCTTTGAAGAAGTCTTGAAGGAACGGACTCGCCACTACCACGACCACAATAAAGAACTCGATTTTTGGTTGGTCAAAGAACCGGCATTCCTGGAAGCGCCGGAATTTGCTGAAATTAAGAAGCAATGTCCGCAACCGTCTGTAGCGGTCATCAGCACAAATCACAATTTTATTAATTGGTTGAAGTTGCGTTTAGAATATGCCCTCAAAGGCGAGTTTGAAGCGCCTTCGGATACCATTCCCGAACCGTTGGCTTCCTTAGCTGCCGTTGCTTAGTCCCGTCTAAATAAAACTTAACTTGCGATCTGTGGTCAATTCTGCTGTCTCTGCTTTCCAGTTTAAACGCCCCGAACGCACAATTTTCTGTTTGTTGTCCCTGGGTTTGACTTTCGGGGTACAACCGCCGCTTAAGGCGCAACTCACTGACTGTCAAGGGCCTGCAACGGGCGAATATCTCCTCTTCGTCCAAACCCCGACACCCGATAGCCAACTGCTGGCGCGCCGCATTTTGCCGTCGGCAGCAACCACAACAGTTTGTAGCTATCAGGGCAATACGTTCGCGCGCATTGGCGGTTTTCGCAGCGCGCAAGATGCGGACAAATGGGGGCGTTTTGTGTCGGCGCTAACGGAGTTGGCGACGGCGGTTGTCGAACCTGCAACTGCGACAACCGCAATGCCTCCCTCGAGTCCGGTAGCGGCTTACAATCCTCAACCGTTGGGGGCCGGTTATGCGGTACTGGTAGATTATTTAGATCGACCGCAGATTGCTGCCCAAGTCCGTCAAGCGATTGGGCGGGAGGTGGGATTGGCTTCTTATTTGTCTCGCCCTTACCTTCTCGCGCTCTATAGTAGCGATCGCGATTCAGCCAATACTACCTTACGTCAACTGAGCGCTCTCGGTTTGAGCGCCCTCGTTGTCGATAGCACTCAGGTGATTCTGTTAACGCCGAGCGTGCGTTACTGAAGTTTTAACGCCCAAGGAACAAGCCAAGCAATACCAATGCCCAAACTCAAGCCAACTAACACTTGAAAGGGCGTATGTCCGAGCAGTTCTTTGAGGCGTTCTTCGTTTAATTCTTTGCCGTCCTGGAACATATCGTCGAGGATTTGGTTGAGAATGCGCGCTTGAATGCCAACGGCTTGGCGCACGCCTGCTGCATCGTACATGACAATGACGGCAAACAAACAGGCGATCGCAAATTCGGCACTCGACCAACCTTTTACCTGACCGACTCCCGTCGCCAAAGCGGAAACGAGGGCAGAGTGAGCGCTAGGCATTCCTCCGGTACTCACCAGAGAACGCAGATTAACCTTACCCTTTGTAATGAGTTCGACGATCGCCTTCAATCCTTGGGCGGTGAAACAAGCAATTAGTGCAACCAGTAATACCTGATTGTCAAAAATATCGCCAACATCCTGCATAATTTCGTTTTTTTTGCGGAGTTTAAGAAGAGTTTTTCTAGATTAACTTTAAGCGGACTTTGACAAAAGTTTTTAGTTTTTGCGGGATGTAATATAACGGGCGAGGGCGCACAGGGGTTCGGCTTTCGTGCCGTAAGGTTCTAAGCTCGCGATCGCCTCTTCTATTAAGCGATCGGCTTCGGTTCGAGAAGCTTCTAAGCCCAACAAACTTGGAAACGTTGCTTTCTGTGCCTTAATATCCTTGCCCGCCGTTTTCCCTAATTCTTCTGGGGTAGCGGTGATATCCAAAATATCATCCACAATTTGAAAAGCAAGGCCGATATTGGTAGCATATTTTGCCAATCTTTGCAAGTCTTCGGCTCCCGCTCCCGCTAAAATCGCGCCGGAAGTCACGCACGCTTCCAAAAGAGCGCCAGTTTTGTGAGTATGGATAAAACGCAAGGTTTCCAAAGTAATATCCGACTTGCCCTCCGATTCGAGATCGATCGTTTGTCCGCCCACCAATCCCGCCGCACCCACCGCACGCGCCAAACGCGCGATCGCTTGCAAGGTGCGTTCGGCCGGAACCTCGCGCGTGTTGACCGCCACGTACTCAAACGCATAGGCGAGCAAGCCATCCCCAGCTAAAATTGCAATATCGTCGCCATAAACTTTGTGGTTGGTCAGTCTGCCGCGCCGATAGTCATCGTTATCCATCGCGGGCAGATCGTCGTGAATCAACGACATCGTATGAATCATTTCTAGCGCGCAAGCTGTTGGCAGCGCCATTTCCAGTGTGCCGCCCATCAATTCGCAGGTTGCCAAGCAGAGAATGGGACGGAGGCGCTTCCCACCTGCAAGCAGCGAGTATCGCATGGACTCATAAATTTTTTCGGGCGCGACGACCGTCAGCGAACGATCCAATTCAGCTTCGACGATCGCTTTTTGCTGCTTCAAGTATGCTGCTAGATCGAAGGCGGAGACTCCTTCTTGAGGAGCAATGCGCTCGTCTGTAGATACCATGCCTTGTATTCCTCAAACCAACCACAATGACGTTTTTTATTGTACAGGGATTGGGGACGGGGAGATAATGGACAATGGACAATGGACAATTGCAAATTAAGAAGATTGTATTTTCACTGAAGTAAAGGAGCCATCTTATTATTAAAAAATTTTGCGAAAAGTTTTGGTTCCTAAAGCTTTGTCAGTCTCTATCAATAAATGCTGAAAAACGTAAAACTTCCAGTGCTTAAAAGTTAAAGACGAGCGGGCCGCACCATAATGAGAGGAAGAATATGTCTCATCATGCGAAACAATTAGGAGTTCGAGCCATGACGACTGTAGATTTTATTGCCCGACTGAACGATGCTGAAAAAGGCTGGGGCTTGTGGATCGATCGCGACAATCCCGAACAGCACCACGTCGGACAGTACGCCTTTGAAAACGATCGAATGCCGAGAAACTTCATTCACGTTGCCAGTTTAAACCGTCTGGCTCACCTGCGCCAAGTTTATATCCTCAACCAAGGAGGCACGCCCAATGCCGAAGAAACCCTCGGGCGCGAATGGGCAGAACAATTTATGCGGGAATGGCAAAGTTTACCAGTCTAGCTCGAAAAGGGGGGGAAACGCGATTATTTATTCCCCCCTTTCAGTGCGGGCGCGCTTCTGCCACCGCCAGAGTTCCCCGATTCCTAGGACTACCGAAGTCCCCCCCATAATCGCCCCCCATTCTACCAGCGAGAGCGGAACCGTTCTAAAAGCCGAGCCGCCAAATTGGATAATCAAAATCTGTCCGATCGCAATCGTCGCCGCGATCGCTAAAAAGCTCTTATTTTGCGATAAGCCCTCAAAAGCCGAACGATTCAACCCCAAACAGCGCGCGTTAAAAAGGTTCCAAAATTGTAGAAACACGAAAACCGCGAAAAAAATCGAGAGTTCGTGGATTCCAATTTCACCGTCTCGCTGTAAATACTTCAAAAAACCGACCAAAAACGCTAAAAAACCGAAACCGCCGATTAAAATACTTTTCGTCATCGCCGCCGAAATAATAAAATCTTGCGGATTGCGGGGCGATTCCTCAATAACTTCTTCGTGGGGCGGTTCGGTGGCTAAGGCGAGGGCGGCGAAGGTATCCATAATCAGGTTAACCCAGAGCATTTGCGTCACCGTCAGCGGCAAACCCACTCCAATAAACGGCCCTAACAGGGCGATTCCTAAAGCAGCGACGTTAATCGTCAGTTGAAAGAGAATGAAGCGTTGAATATTTTTATACAGCGATCGCCCCCAAATAATCGCATTAACAATGCTCTTAAACGAATCGTCCAACAAGATAATATCGCTAGCTTCCTTGGCAATTGCCGTACCGCTACCCATCGCCAGCCCGACGCGCGCCTGTTTGAGGGCTGCCGCATCGTTGGTTCCGTCTCCCGTCACAGCTACGACTTCGCCATTTTCCTGCAACAGTTGTACCAAGCGCAGTTTATCGAGGGGAATCGCGCGCGATAGCACTTTCAACGACTTCACCGCTTCTTTTGCCGCCGCATCGTTCAATTGGCGGAAACTCTTTCCCGTCATGTGGGCATAGGGATGTTCGCCCTCGCCCTGCCATAACCCGATTTGCCGCGCGATTTCCAGCGCCGTTTCGCAGCAGTCGCCAGTGACGACTTTAATATTAATACCCGCATTCAAACAAGCTTGAATTGCGCTCGGCACTTCCGCGCGCAGCGGATCCGCGATCGCCACAAACCCCAACCAGGTTAAATGATGCCTTAAAGTCTCCAAATCCGGATTCATCAGATTATCGGGCAATTTTTCATAGGCTAGAGCGAGGGTACGCATTCCGCGCTTTTGGTAGGCTTCGATTTGAGCGAGTAGGCGATTGCGATCGCTTAACGGCACTTCTCCCACCTCTTCAAGGCTGTGGGAACAGTATTCGAGCAAGACTTCCGGCGCGCCTTTGATATGAATAACATCGGCTCCGAGCATGGGAGAATAGCCCAAGGTGGCCATGTACTTCTTTTCTGGGGAAAAGGAAGTTTGATAGGTAAACTGAAAATGTTGGCGATAGGTTCCGTACTGAAGCCCCCACTCGTGGAGCCAGAGGAGTAGCGCGCCCTCGGTGGCATTGCCGAGGATTGCTGGTTCGCCCTCACCTCGAGTTTCAAGATCTGCCGTACTATTCGCGGCGATCGCTTCGGCGATCAGTCCTCGGGCAACTTCGCGATCGCTCTGCCATCTTGACTGTAACCCCGGAAAATCGACCTCTGCCACCCGCATTTGATTTTGCGTCAGCGTGCCGGTTTTATCCGAACAAATCGTCGTAGCCGCCCCAATCGTTTCGCAAGCGTGCATCCGCCGCACCAGGTTATTCGAGGCGGCCATCTTTCGCATACTATAAGCCAGCGAAAGGGTCACGCTCATCGCCAAGCCTTCCGGAACGGCAACGACGATAATCGTCACGGCAACCATAAAGTATTGCAGCAGGGCATTGCTGACGGCGGCGGGCAGCCAACTTTGACCTTCGGGGGGCAGCCAGTGCAACAGGTAGCCCGCCCCCAAACCGCCCAGGAGGACAATCGAACTGGCAGCAATGGGTTTCAGGCTGCCCCAGCCGCCCTTCGCTTCCAAAAAGTCCGGCCGTTTTTCCGTGCGCCCGAGGAGGTTCCAGCCGTCGTAGAGGACGGGCAACCAGATCGGAATCAAAGCGACAACAGCACTAGAAACGAGCAATCCGAAGATGTAGCTTTGTGGGGCAGTCAAGGAGTAATCACCGAGGAAGAAGCCGCGCGCGAGTAAGGCAATGAAGATAAATAGTGCGAAGGAAAGCCCGACAATACCGATGAGTTGGCTGAGTTTTTCCAGTTGGAGGTTAAGCGGTGTATTGTCGCTGGCTTCGACGGTGGCGACGGCGGTAGCGAGTTTGCCGATTTCGGTATTATCGCCGACAGCCGTAACTTCCATTACACCGCGTCCTTGGGCGACAAGAGTACCGCGATAAAGTTTTTCGGGAGAATAGGTTTCTGAGACGGTGGCGTGCAGATTGGCTTCTTCTAAGCCGTATTTTTGAACGGGTTCTGATTCGCCGGTAATTTTGGATTGATCGACGAGGAGGGAGAGGGTTTCGATCGCGTCGCCATCGGCAGGAACTTCTTCGCCTTGTTCGATAAAGACGAGATCGCCGACAACGACTTCTTGCCGCGAGATCGCCATGCAACTGTTATCGCGAATGACTCGGACGCGCTCGTCATCCCCGACGCGATCGAGCAGTTCAAATTCTCGGCTGGCTCGGTATTCGTTGATAAATGCGAGGCTAGTGCTTAAAAAAATTGCGATAATGATGCCGATGCTTTCGGCATATTCGCCTTCAATTGCGCCAATCCCGACGGAGACTCCTGCTGCAATGACTAGAATGCGAATGACCGGATCTTCGTATTTTCCGAGATAGAGCTTCCACCAAGGTTCTTGTTGGCGGCGGCTGAGAACATTTGCACCATACTTTTCTCGGTTAATTAGAACGCGATCCGCACTCAGTCCTCGATTAACGCGAGCGATATCGTTAACGTTACAAGTCAGCATGAAAGTTGCAAGCAGTTGCGCGACAAGTGGATAAGGGCTGGTCTAGCGCTACGGATGCTATAGAAGCTCGGGATCGAAGCTATCTCGATCCCAAAATTTAGAGCGAGCGCCCTCACTAACTAAAATCGGGGATGCACTTGATGCAAGTTCCGTAAAAAATGCCGATGGTGCAGTTTCTCAGTTATCGAATCGAGAAGACGCATTGATCTGAAATTCCGATAGCCTTGTGCGATGCCCTTCTAGGATTACAGTATAATTTGTTACTTCAGTTGAGAGGGAATTCTCGATTCCAAAGTCAACAAAAATTAACTTGCAGCCTTGGGGTCGGGAGTCTGCGAATGCAAGGCGCGATCGCATTTCGGTGCGATCCCGTATTGCCCCCGATCTCTGGCGAGTCACTTCCCCCACTGAAGCGTGCGAGCTACAGGAAATTACGGAGAATACGAGTTTGAAGCTCGCACTTTCAAGGGGATTAAACTTGCGGTTCGGGACGATCGTCCGGTAATTCGGGCGATCGCTGCGCTTGTTTCAAATTGTAACCCTGTTGTTGAATTTGCTTGACAAATTGCGTTGGTTCTGTAGTATCGGGAGGTTGCGATTGTCCCGAGCTATCCTGCCGGTTTTTTTTCAATCTCGCTTGTCTGCCCATATTGGCTCTCCTTTTCAATTCGATCGACGACTGCACCTACCGAAAGTCTAAATTTTAATCGAGAGCGGGTCTTAAACAAATCCGTAGCGATCGCGCCCCTTAAGCGAAGAACTATTACTATAAAGCAACAAACGCTAATACCCACACTCTCATACGCGCGATCGCAACGGCTCCTGTATGCAAACCGTTCTCAAAACTCCAACTCCGCCCGCCGAATCGCTGCTCGAAACCGCAACCCTCGAGGTGAAGGGGATGAAATGTGCGGGCTGCGTAAAAGCTGTCGAACGCCAACTCCTCCAAAATCCCGGCGTAGCGACTGCGAGTGCCAATCTCATCGCCGAAGTCGCAGTCGTGCGGCACGAAGCCAACACCATCAGCGCCGACCGTTTAGCCGAATTTTTAACCGCTCGCGGCTTTCCCAGCCAAGCGCGTTCCTCAGAAACGCTGCGCCTCGGTCGCTGGCAACAAGAGCGCGCCCAGCGCCAGCAACAGGCAAAACAACAGTACCGCCAACAACTAGCAACCGCTGCGGCCCTGCTTTTATTTTCCGCCATCAGTCACTTACACCATTGGGGCGGCCCGAGCTTTCCTTTTCTCGATCGCATCGGAATTCATTGGCTGATTGCCACCCTCGCCCTCTTGTTACCCGGACGGGAAATTATTCTTGATGGCGCGCTCCGTCTGCGGTACGGAATGCCCAACATGAATACCCTTGTCGCGCTCGGAACGCTCAGCGCTTACGGAACCAGTTGTATCGCGCTGCTGTTTCCCCAACTCGGTTGGGAGTGCTTTTTTGACGAACCGGCGATGCTGCTGGGTTTTATTCTGCTGGGACGCATTTTAGAACGACAGGCTCGCGATCGCGCCGCCGCCGCCCTCGAAAAGTTAATCGCCTTACAACCCGCGATCGCGCAATTAATCGGCAGCAGCAACACCAACGCGTCTCACCCCCATTTTCGAGGTTCCCGCGAACACAGGGAACACTACTTAGACGAGCCGGGATTAGCCGTTCCCATCGAACAAATCCGAATCGGCGATTGGGTGCGCGTCCTACCGGGAGAAAAAATCCCCGTTGATGGGCAGGTCACGCTCGGACAAAGCGCCGTCGATGAATCGATGCTGACGGGCGAATCGACTCCCGCCCTCAAACAGCCGGGGGATGAAGTCGTTGCCGGAACCGTCAACCAAAACGGCGCGATCGCGATTCAAGTCACCCGTACCGGCAAAAATACCACCCTCGCGCAGATCGTCGCCCTCGTCGAAGACGCGCAAACCCGCAAAGCCCCCGTGCAAAAACTGGCCGATACTATAGCCGGTAGCTTCGCCTTTGGCGTTATCGCCCTTGCAACCGCCACCTTCCTATTTTGGAACTTTTGGGGAACGCATCTGTGGCCGGAAGTTTTGCAGGCGACAACCATGCACGCACCGGGCGCTTTTGTCTCGCCCGTCGTTCCCAGCTTGAAACTCGCGATCGCCGTCCTCGTCATCGCCTGTCCCTGCGCCTTGGGGCTAGCCACCCCCACCGCGATCCTCGTTGGAACCAGTCTCGGAGCCGAACGCGGCATTTTAATTAAAGGCGGTGAAATCCTCGAGCGCGTTCGCCAACTGAATTTGCTCGTCTTTGATAAAACCGGAACTCTAACGCGCGGTCAACCCGCCGTCATCGATTGCCTTCCCGTCGCTTCCTGCACCGACGAGCGATTGTTGCAACTCGCCGCCGCCGCCGAACGCGGAACCACGCATCCGCTCGCGGCTGCGATCGTAGCCGAAGCGCAGCGCCGCGAACTCCCGCGTTTAGAAGCGGCAGATTTTTACACCGAAGCGGGTTTGGGGATTGCAGCCACCGTCGCAGGCGAAACGGTGTTAGCGGGCAATTTGGATTGGTTGCTCGAACGGGGAGTTGAAATCCCCTCGGAGGTTTCAGCCCTCGTTTGCGATCGCGCGCAAGCCGGTCAAACCGTTGTTTGTTTGGCTGCGGACGGTCGGTATATCGGCGCTATTACCCTCGAGGATCCCTTGCGTCCCGACGCGCCTGCAACGATAGAACGGTTGCAGCAGATGGGGATTGAGACGGTTTTGGTTACGGGAGATCGCCCGGAAGTTGCTCGCGCGATCGCGTCCCGAGTCGGCATTTCCCACGTCTTTGCAGGCGTGCGCCCTGAAGGGAAAGCCGAAATCGTTCGCCAACTCCAGCAAGGAGAAGCGATCGACCGCCAAGAATCCCTCGCAGCTAAACCCAGAGTCGTCGGTATGGTCGGAGACGGCATTAACGATGCGCCTGCCCTCGCTGGCGCTGATGTTGGTATTGCGCTGTGCGGGGGGACTGATGTCGCTCGGGAAACCGCCGGAATCGTCCTGATGGGAACGACTACTGCCAAACTGACCGAAATTCGCCTTTTTGAAGTGGTGGAAGCCATTCAACTCAGTAATGCGACCTTCGACAAGATTCGTCAAAATTTATTCTGGGCGCTGGGCTATAACTTGATGGCGATTCCGATCGCCGCAGGCTTACTTCTACCGCGTTTCGGTCTTTCTTTAACGCCCGCCCTCGCGGGAGCTTTCATGGCGCTGAGTTCGGTTCTGGTGGTTAGCAACTCGCTACTGCTGAGACATTCGGGGCTATTTACCCGGCATTGTTCGCCTCATGCTCATTAAGTAAGGTTGAAAAAAGTCAGGACGAAATATTATCTTAATGTAAAAATTGGTGACAACCGCTTGTGCCAAAATGGAAAGGGGCTTGACTGATGTCCTTCAACCCCACTAGCACCGGATCTTTAACTGTTTATTGTCCAGGCAATCGCCCATGACTGCTCAATCGGTAAAATCGAACCAAGAACATTTGTTGATCGTCGAAGATGATGCCGGAAGAAAGGGAATTACTCTCAAAGCAGCTTCCTACACCATCGGTCGAGGACAAAATAGCGATATACAGTTGGCTTCTCAATTCGTCTCTCGCCACCATGCGACCTTATTGAGAAAGTTGGGAGCCGACGGCACGCCTTACTATCGCATCGTGGATGGCGATGGTCAAGGCAAAACGAGCGTCAACGGATTGCTCATTAACGGCCACAAAAAGGAGGCTCACGATCTCAAACACGGAGATGAAGTCGTTTTTGGGCCTCAAGTTTTCGCGATTTATCAATTGCGCCAATGCGATGTTTTCCCGATGGCATCTTCAGAAGATCCCTACGATATTACTCTCATCGATCCGGCTATGATGCTTGAGGGAGAAGATTAGGGGTTGCAGTGGATGCTAATCCCTCAAACCTATCGTTGGCGGAAGCGGGATTTGAGGGGATAGGTTTTGAATTCTGAATTTTGAATTCAGAATTCTGAGTTTTGAATGCGCGAATTTTGAATTCTCATCATGCTTCCTAGCGATCTGCTTAGTTATCGGCATAATGGCGATACGATTATTCCCAAACGATTGCCATTAAACGAGGGTGCGATCGCGCTAGCTGTCGAAGCGATCGACTGTTTCCAAAACTGCCTCGGCAAAACGAAAGGGGAACTCAACGGCAGGCTTCAAGAACTCGAGGGCGACAGTCCCGATTATCGCGTCAAGCGCGGACTGGCTCATTTGCTCGAAAATAGCTTTTCGACGTTTGAAATTATCAGCCCTCTCGATCCGCCGCTGCTGAGGACGCGCGCCTTTGCTAGCGCTGCTACTGCAATACCGATTCCCCAAAATCGCGATCGCGTCTTGGATGTTTTGGCAACTCAGCTTTCCGGCGAACTCCATCGCGAAGTTCTGCCCGCCGATATTGAAAAAGGACTCTACGCCGATCTCCCCGAAAACCGCATCCTGACCGAATTCGAGCCACCCGCTCCAGAGGCGCTGCTGCATCGCTACAATCTTTCTCAAGTTCAAGGGATCTTTTACCGCGCTAGCGAACTGACAATTAACGCCTACCGCAACGTCCCCGGCGAATACAAAATCTTGTTTCGCTACCTCAAACTGTTCCAACTGATGTACTACGTCGAAGGCGATGTTGACCACGGGTTTACGATTTCTCTCGACGGTCCGACCAGTTTATTTAAATCTAGCACGCGCTATGGGCTTGCTTTTGCAAAGATGCTGCCCGCTCTGTTGCACGTGACGCGCTGGAGCTTGAAAGCGACTTTAGAAAACCGAGATCCCTACAGCGGTGCAAAAAAGAAGGGCAATTTTAGCCTCAACGACCGCTGCGGTCTCGTTACTCATTATCCCCCCGGTAAAGCCTACGATAGCTTGCTCGAGGAAGCTTTCGCCCAACGCTGGGAAAAGTTAAAGACAGAATGGATTCTCGAGCGGGAAGTCAATCTCGTTCCTATTCCCGGTAGCGTGATGATTCCTGATTTTCGCCTCGTTCATCCCGACGGGCGGGATTATATCCTGGAAATTGTCGGCTTTTGGCGACCGGAATACTTGCAGAAGAAGTTTTCCCAAGTGCGGCGCGCTAATCTGGAGAATTTAATTTTGGCGATTTCCGAGCGTTTGAATTTGGAGAAGTCGGGCGTGAAGGCGATTGATGTTCCGGCTCGGATCGTTTGGTTTAAGGATAAGCTGTCGCCGCGATCGGTTTTAGAAGTTTTGGAGTCCTAAGCGAGATCGATGCGGGCGAATTTCTCAAGTTCTTCTCTTTTTTTTCACAAGTTTTTCACGTTTCACATCCGATTTTAAGGGGCTTGCGATCGCGGGGAAATTACGAGCGTATTCCTCGATATAAATGGGTACAATTTGACTGAAAGGAGCGCTATCGACTGGAAATGCTCTGGCAAAATTAAATTAATAATTCGATAAATTCACACCCAACGAGCGATCTAGATCACAGTAAATTCAGGAGTTTTGAGCATTTCTACGTGGTTCCCCCTAGATTAAAAATCGTGTCTTTTTAATCTCCGTAGATGGCCTCATGGCAACATAGTTTTTAAGGGTGAAAATAAATGTAGATTGACACGCGAATTCAAAGATTGACGGAAATGACAACACTATCTGTTCGTACCCGTAGAATTGAAATCCTAGTTGCCTACGTTCGCACGCCTTCCTTACAACTCCGCAATCAACTGGTCGAACTGAATATCGGCTTAGTGCGAAAAGTTGCCCATCAAATCAGCAGACAGTGTGCCGAACCCTACGAAGATTTAGAGCAAGTCGGATGCTTAGGATTAATCCGCGCAATAGAACGTTTTAATCCCCACCAAGGCTGTGCTTTTAGCTCCTTCGCACTGCCCTACATTCGAGGCGAGATGCTGCACTATCTCCGCGATAAAAGCAGCGTTCTGCGCATTCCCCGCCGCTGGCAAGAACTGACGGCGAAAGCGAAAAAAGTTCGCAAGGAGTTGACTCTCGAATTAGGCAGAGTGCCGAAAGATGAAGAATTAGCCCCGGCGTTGGGAGTCTCGTTACAAGAGTGGCGCGAGTGCAAAATGGCAACGGGAAATCGTCGCTTGCTGAGCTTAGATGCGCCGGTGACTCAGTTGATGGACGAACCTCTCAGCTTAGCCGATACGCTTCCCGACCCCAACTATTCGGCGCGTAAAAGTTGGCAAGAGGATTGCATGGAACTTCAGGGTGCAATGGGTCAATTAGAAGACAAAACGCAAAGCGCGATCGCGTTAGTCTATCTCCAAGATTTATCGCGTAAAGAAGCAGCTAAAAAAATTGGCATCAGTCCGATGACGGTGACGCGCCACCTCAACAAAGGAATTGCCCAACTCGGTACGATCCTCGAACCTCAAGCTGCATAAAACTTCTTCAAAATTTCCTCCCGACTTAAAAAGCCCGATTCTGTCTTAGAATCGGGCTTTCCTATCGAGTTTCGACTAATTCGTAACCTCAGATAACTCAATCGTGCGATTGTCTAAATCCTTCACCAAAAAATTCAAGGGTTTATTGGTGCGAACTTTATATTTCAAGCGGCGGGACTGAACGCGCAATAAGACTTCGTTCAGACAGTCGCGATCGAAGCAAACGTGACGCTGCCGATTGTTATGTCCGTAACTCGCTCCCATAATAACGTGCAGTTGGGTGTTCTTTTTGAGTTGATACCACAAGCCATCGGCAGCACCGCGCCCCGGTGCAGCGGTTGTTGTCGGCGTAACGGACATATAAAGCGGATCCATGCCCGTCGCGCCCAAAGTTTGTTCGTAGTTATAGTAATAATGCAGGGGGATATCTGCGACAGGAAGGTTTAGCAGCCCCTCATAAAATTGGCGCGCGATTTCTAGGTCGGATACCATGACGGTATGAACCTTGGGGGCGCTAGTAAGAAACATCCACATCGCTCCAGCGTAGGCAGCGAGTAGCATTACCATGATGCCTTGCGTGGAAAATAAGCTATCGAGCGGGGGAATAAACGCGCCTAAGTTATCGAAGATCGGCATTGTTAGGACTTAGAATAATGGTCGAACATACACTGTACTATTTTAAGTTAGCTTATTGGCAGCGATCGCGCGCCCGGGTTTGTCGCTTCCCGGTTGCCTACAACGACGCGCTGAGGTTGCATGATTTTCTGCAAAGGAAGATAATTCTTTTAAAATCGCAATAAAGACTTGCGATCGCGCGAACTCTCTGCTACTAATGCTACAGGTCTAATTTCTAGTGGTGAGAGGTATCGAGCGCCTGCCGTGTTAACTCAGCAATTTCCCGAATCCAAACATCCTCTGGTCAAGTCCCTATTTCACCACAGCGATAGCGAGTTGCTGACTCTGTTTCAGCGCTATCCGGAACAGGGGAAGTATTTCGTCACGATCTTCTGTCGCTATTATCCCATTGTTTATTCCTTAATCGGTCATTCAGCGCGATCGCCCGTTCAAGCCGATTATTTGTTTGCGCTGACTTGGCGGCACATCTTCTACGAAATGCGCGGCTTAGTGCTGCGAACCGAAGGCGCGAACGAACCCAGTTCTTTCCAAAGTTGGGTGATTAATGTCACGGCTTTATGTATCAATCAAGGCGTTGTACCGCCGGTAGAATCGATTACCTACGATCTCAAAGCCGCTTCGCCACCTTTATGGTGTTATGTGGAACAAGCCCTAGAAAGTTTGCCGCCGATGCTGCGTTTAATTGTCGTGATGGCGCAAACCTTCCGTTGGAGCGAAACGCGCATTGCGGCTTACTTGCAAGCTGAAGGGGAATCAATTTCGCCCGCTCGCGTTCGCACCGAATTGCAACAAGGCTATCGAATTTTGGAAGCGCGCTTACCTGAAGATATCCGTCAAATTTATATGTCCGACGCGAGCGAAGAAGCCGAAGTTGGGGAGGAAATCAAGGAAGGCGAGTTGGTGTTGAGCGATTCGATTTAAGGCTGTGAGGCGGTGCGTTACGCTTCTCTAACGCACCCTACACTTCCTACTTGATAGAAAATGCTCTTTTGTCGGGTTGCGCGTTGCCGTTTCTCCCCAGAAACCGAAACTTTTTTCTACTCGAAAAAGAGGTTGATATGGATATCAAGAAATACGTCTATTGGCAAGATGAAGAAATGTGGCTCGGTTATCTGGAAGAATATCCAGATTACTGGACGCAAGGCGAAAGCGAGCGAGAATTAAAGGAAAATTTACTCGCTCTCTATCGAGATTTAACGAGCAATACTATTCCGAATATTCGTCGTGTTGCTGAGTATTAAGTTAGGAGCATGAGATGAGTAGCGCGGATAAACTCTATGAGTTAGCGAAATCTTTACCGGAGGAGCAAGCAGCAGAGATTTTAGACTTTGCTGAGTTTCTGCTGCAAAAGCGATCGCGCCAATTGTCCACAGAGGTTGCCACGTCTACAGAGCCTCAACTCTTAGATTTCCGTCAAGCTGCGGGGCTAGGTCAAGAAGTTTGGCAGAGCGTCAATGTGGAGCAGTATCTCCAGCAGGAACGGGCAGCATGGGATTGATTTTAAAAAAAGGTGATGTTATTTTTCTGGATACGGCTCCGTTCATTTATTTCTTTGAACGACATCCAACTTTCTTTCCTTACGTGGAGCGGTTGTTTAATCAGGTACACGAACAAGAAGCTGAAATCATTTCGTCCATCGTGACGTTTATTGAGATTGCGACGCTTCCGGCTCGGATGGGCAATCAGGCATTAGTAGAACAATATCGAGTATATTTTACGAGTTCTAGTCGGGTAAGACTGCTGCCTGTTAATCAAGCGATCGCAGAGCAGTCGATTGCTCTTCGAGCTAAATACCAACTCAAAACACCGGATGCCATTCAACTAGGTACGGCGATCGCACATCAGGCAAATTACATCGTGACGAACGACCGTCAATGGAAGCAGTTGACCCATCAAATGGTGTTAACGGTTGAAGATATTGGACGATCGAAGTGATGGGTAACAGTCGCGTCTGAGTCGGATTCGCGCTCGGATTGTGTCGATAGGTCTTACCGAATTGTTTTGGTCGTGGGTAAGCTCGCGATCGCTCCTCAGTTAAGATTTAGAAACCACGCTCAACGGTTCAATGCCCGCTAAATCCAGAATCGGAGCGATTAAGTCTTCACGCCGCACGGCCATCATGTGAACGCCTTGGCAGAGTTCCCGAGCCAACTTCACCTGTTCTGCTGCGATTTTCATGCCTTCTTCGAGGGGGTCTGAGGCTTTCGCGAGGCGATCGATAATATCTTGGGGAATTTGAACTCCCGGCACGCAGCGATTGATAAAGTTGGCATTTTTAGCCGATTTGAGTAAGAAAATTCCGGCTAGGATCGGTTTGTCGCTTTCGACGGCAACTTTCTGCATGAACTTATCGAGGCGATCGAAATCGGTAATCAGTTGACTTTGGAAAAACTGCGCCCCTGCTTCGAGTTTGCGCTCGAAGCGTCGTTGCAATCCCGACCAACTTTTCAGTTGCGGATCGACCGCAGCACCGGCAAATAAATCGGTGGGTTCGTCGGTGAGGGGTTTTTCGTTGAGATCGAAACCTTGATTGAGTTTCGCGATCGCGCGCAACAATCGTACCGATTCCAGTTCAAAAACACCTCTGGCTTCTTTATGATCCCCCGCTTTCACCGGATCGCCCGTTAGCGCCAAAATGTTGCGGATTCCGAGGGCATTCGCTCCCATTAAGTCGGCTTGCAATCCAATAGCGTTGCGATCGCGGCACGCCACCTGACAGATCGGCTCGATGCCCTGTTGTAATAAAATCGTCGAAGCCGCTAGCGAAGACATTCGCAACACCGCGCGACTGCCATCGGTAATATTGACGGCGTGAACTCGCCCTTTTAGGGTTGCCGCCATTTTTAGCATATGAGACGGATTGCCCCCTTTCGGGGGGCAAACTTCGGCAGTCACGAGAAATTCTTTAGCTAGGACAGCTTGGCGAAAGCGATCGGTCATCTTCAGTTATCAGTTATCCGTCATCAGTCATCAGTTATCCGTGCGTTGAATGGCACTGAAATAAGAGTTGAAAAATCGCCGTAGAGACGTTGTATACAACGTCGTTATTGATATTTCGTAGGGTGGGCAGCGCCCACCAGCTTTAAGTCAGTGCCATTCATCCGTGCGTTGACTGTCAACCGATCTTAACAGTTGTCCGAGCTTCCAGCAAAAACTTGACAAATTCGCAATTTTATGAAACAAACCCGCAGGAATTAGAGTGCATCAATTTCTCGCGCCAGTTTGAGATCTCGCTGGCTAATTCCCCCCGCATCGTGCGTCGTCAGATCGATCGCGACCTTGTTGTAAACATTAAACCATTCGGGGTGATGATCCATTTTTTCAGCCAGAATCGCTACCTGCGTCATAAATCCAAACGCCTCGACAAAGTTCTTGAACTTAAACTCTTTATGTAATTTTCCTTCAACTAACGACCAATCCTTTAAAGACGCGATCGCGTTTAAAATTTCCTCGTGGCTGAGCTTTTTAATTGCCATTTTCACTTTTCCTCTCGCTTGAATAAAACTATCATAGGATACTGCTTACTTCCGCTTCGCTTCTGCTTCAACTTCGTCTTGTAATTTCTTCACTCGTATATTTTGCGCTTCAGTCCCTTGAGAGTTCCAACTTTTTATAATCCTTTCGGGAAACATTTTCTGTAAGTCTTCGGCATATAATGTACCCGATCGCGGTTGTTGATGGCTGAGAACCTTGAATTCCTGCGGCGAGCGAGCAACAGTTAAGCGAACCGGAGAACTACTCCCCGTTCCTTGTTCGAGTTTGCCATTTTTTTGATAAAATTCTTGGCACAACACCCAAAGATAAAGTTGCTCGGTATTTCCTTCCGTTTCAGTGCCTAAAACTTCGTAGGCGGCGTAGGTTTTCCCTCCAAAACCCTTACTGCAAACGCGATCGCTCAGATAAGTTTTAATCGCAGGAAGCTGGGAATATTCGCTGAAATCTCGTTCTTTTGGCGAAGTACAGCCTGCAACAATGAGGAAGGCGATCGCGGCGAGGTGGGCGAATTGGCCTCGGCGCGATCGAGAGGTTTTTAACTTCAGAAAGCTGCAAAATTCAGGTAGGAATTGACTCACGAATCTAACAATTTTTAGAGAAGGTTATCAATATCTTTGTTGCTACGCTGTTTGCCTCTTCTGCCTCTAATTTAGCACTTTTAACGCACTTTTGACAATCGCACTCAAGCATCCCCTCGCTTTATCAATTATTTGCCGACTTTTGAAGCGGAGAAGGACATTGAGCGTGAAGATGAAACAGAAGATTATATTGAGAGTAAATATCGGCGTTTCTGGATTTATTTTCAAGATTTAGCCAATATTGGCGCGCTCGATCGCGTTTCTGTCGCGCAAGTCTTAGAAATCTTCCAACTCGACGAATTTGAGGAAGAGAAACAAAGGTATTTGGAATTGCGCGCAGGTGATGAGCTATCCAGTCTTTTATAACGCTTGGAACTGAGAGGTAGTAGTGCGTTACGCTCCGCTAACGAACTCTACTTTTTAGCGATAAAGGCAGCCAAAATTGCTGTAGGATTGAAGGGTTATGGGTAATTAAATAATTGTCCATTTCTTTTAGAAAATAGAAAATCGCTGTAACTGCTTGTCCTAGACAACAGTCATCACTTTATTGTATTCCTCTGGGTTCTGTAGTGCATCCCAAAGCTCGACTTTCTGTTGTAGATTTAACCAGAGTTGAGGCCCGTTGCCTAACGCTTTTCCTAACCGAATGCTCAGATCGACTGTAATTTGTTTTTTAACTTGAATGATATCATTCAGGGTACTGTATGATACGCCTAAAATTTCAGCAAATTTTGTTTGAGATATCTCTAATTCTTCAAGAATGTCTTCAATAACTTCACCGGGATGGATGGGTCTTACTTTTCTGGCAATAATCTCTTCAAATTCTTTCATCTTAGTTAATGATAGTCTTCAAACTTATAGTTTCAAACCCAATTCTGCCTCACCTCATAAAATACATATTGCTATAAAGGGGAGCGCAGTCGCAGCACGACTGAAAATCCCCCCTCATGATTAAATTGCTGTTCAATCGACTGACAATTACTCTAATTTCAACACCGCCATAAACGCTTCTTGCGGCACGTCCACCGTTCCAATCGCCTTCATTCGTTTCTTCCCTTTCGCTTGCTTTTCCAGCAGCTTTTTCTTCCGGGTAATATCGCCGCCGTAACACTTCGCTAATACGTCTTTTCTCAACGCAGGAATGTGTTCGCTAGCAATCACTTTTGCCCCAATTGCGGCTTGGATGGGAATCTTAAATTGATGGCGCGGAATTAATTCTCGCAACTTCTCCGTCAGCGCGCGTCCGACATAATAGGCTTTATCGCGGTGGACGATGGTTGAGAGTGAATCGACAGCATCGCCGTTGACTAAAATATCCAGTTTGACAAGGTGATTTTCGCGGTAGCCAATCAGGTGATATTCCATGCTGGCATAACCGCGCGATCGCGACTTCATTTGATCGAAAAAGTCCGTTACCACCTCCGCTAACGGCAACTCATACACCAAACTCGTTCGCGTCGGCGTGAAATATTTCATATCTTTAAATTCGCCGCGCCGCGTTTGACATAAATCCATTAATGTGCCGACGTAAGTTTCTGGCGAAAGCACCTCAACCCGCACGTAAGGTTCCTCGATTTTCTCGCGCTTGCCCGGATCCGGCAGTTGGCTGGGATTATCCACCTCAAACACCTCACCCTGTACCGTTGTGACGCGGTACACCACAGAAGGCGCAGTGACGATTAAATCGAGGTTATACTCGCGTTCTAAGCGTTCTTGGACGATTTCCATGTGCAACAATCCGAGGAAACCGCAGCGGAAGCCAAACCCCATCGCTGTTGAGGTTTCCGGTTCGTATTGCAGCGCTGCGTCGTTGAGTTTGAGCTTTTCTAGGGCTTCGCGCAAGTCGCTGTATTGGTCGGAATCGGTAGGAAATAGCCCGCAGAATACCATCGGCTTGGCTTCAGTATAACCGGGGAGGGGTTCGGCGGCGGGGGCAGCGGCGAGGGTAATCGTGTCGCCGACGCGCGCATCTTCGACAGCTTTAATGGCGGCGGCAAAGTAACCCACTTCGCCTGCGTGGAGTTCTTCGACGGGAATTTGGTGGGGAGAAAGGATACCGAGTTCGTCGATCGCGTATTCTTTTTTCGAGGCCATTAACCGCACGCGATCGCCTTTTTTCACTGTTCCATCCATCACCCGGAAATACACCACCACGCCCCGATAAGCGTCGTAATAACTATCAAAAATCAGGGCGCGTAAGGGTTCTGCGATCGTATCTTTGGGCGGCGGCACTAATTGCACGATCGCCTCTAAAATTTCCGGTATGCCTTTGCCTTCTTTAGCTGAAGCGAGGATGGCATTGCTGCAATCGAGTCCGATGGTTTCTTCAATTTCTTCGATAACGCGCTCGGTATCTGCCCCCGGAAGATCGATCTTATTTAATACGGGGATAATTTCTAAGTCGTTTTCCAGCGCGAGATAGACGTTAGCAAGGGTCTGCGCTTCCACACCTTGGGAAGCATCCACCACTAATAATGCCCCTTCGCAGGCGACGAGCGATCGCGAAACTTCATAGGAAAAATCAACGTGACCCGGCGTATCGATTAAATTTAAAACATACTTTTCGCCGTCCGCCGCCGTATAGTTCATCCGCGCCGCCTGCAACTTAATCGTAATGCCGCGTTCGCGCTCCAAGTCCATATTATCGAGGAACTGTTCTTTCATCTGCCGCTGTTCCACCGTCCCCGTCGCCTGAAGCAAGCGATCGGCTAGCGTCGATTTGCCGTGGTCGATGTGAGCGATAATGCAAAAATTACGGATGCGAGAAACGGGTACGTCTGTCATACGAAGATTACAAGCGGCAGCAAAGCGCAAGAGAACTTCATGTATTTTAATGGTTTCTGGAGGCGAGCGGGAATTTTGATGTTACCGTGTCGCTAAACTCCAACAGAGGCAGCTTGGCAAGCTTGAAGATCGGGCGGTGTCGTTTGTACCCGAACGTCGCTGTAACCGGCAGTTGATAAGATTTTAGTCACGACTAACTCAGCGCGCTCGTTCGCATCGTCCAAAACGCCTTGCGTGCAAGCATTCTTGACAATTTTATCTAAAGTTTCTCGCTGGGCGAGGGTTTGCAATTCTGCGGCAGCATCCGGCCCTAAATTGAGGAAACCGCGATTGTAGTTGTAAACTTCGGAACGGTTGACATCGATTTTGCTATCGAGAATTTTTGGGGCGGGGAGTTGCACGTAAAGGGTGTTATTTTCCGTGCGGAGGTTGCTGGCGGTAAATTGGGAGAGATCGACTCCGGCGCGAACTTCGCCGTAAGCGGTATACAGAAGGCTGGTTTTCCCAACAACGAGTTTGCCGAGGGTGCGATCTTTGTGGGTGGGAACGACAGCTTCCATCGCAAAAACGGCGGTGGTGAGTTCGCTAGCGCTGCGGACTTGATGGACGATGAGGTTGGAGGGTTCGACTTGGGGTTGAGGTGGGGGTGCGCTGAAAAAGTCTCGAACTTGCGCCACGATGCGATCGCCCGCGCGCAAAACCCCGATCGCATTAAACAGTATCATTAAGGCGAGCGTCCCCGTCGCCATCGACCAGAGGTTTCGCACGAACAAAAGAGGAAGGCTGAGGCTGCTGTTTTTGGTGGCGCGATCGTTCATCAGAAAAATGGGTTTGAAACCCCGTGCTAGAAGCACGGCTTTACATTAATTTTTGGTAGAATCGTGTTGGTCAATGACCCACCCGCGACGATGGAGACATAAACCATAACACCAAAGCTTGCGAAACTTCGCAACGGGGAAGAAAAATCGGTAGACCGGGAAAAGAGGACGGGGCAATGGGTAGAGCCATCCCTCGAATCAACCAAAAACCGAGAAATTCTTTTCGGAATTTCGACACCTAAGAACCGCGCTTGCTAGCGGGGATAGTCTGTGGAGCGAACGTAAGACCATAAAACTCCTTGCGGGTGGAGGCAGTTGCAATGAAGCAGAAACCTGAATCGTAGCGTCCTCGTTTTTGAGGAGAACTCAAAAACATGGATGGGCGCGTGAGGTTTAGGAATCACCGCACTTTTAGGGCGGTGAGGATGTCAAAGTTACTCCTGATAATCTGGGCGGGCGGGATTATCGATGCCCCTCTATCCTACGCTACAAAATAAGCGATCGCTTCCCTCTTTTCCAGTAGAGTTTATACGAATTCAACACCCCCGTCACCCCCTCCCCCAGTCACCCCCTCCCCCAGTCCCCCCATCCCCCGAACTGTAACAGTTCTTGACAAAGCGACAAAACAACGGACGCTCGGTGATAGCATTCCCATAAATCCCTTTTAGTTGAGAGAAGATTTTATGTCAGAAGAGCTTACTGGGAAGCCTCCCAAGTTTGGGGGCAGCACAGGCGGTCTGTTAACCAAAGCGGATGTAGAAGAAAAATACGCAATTACCTGGACTTCCACCAAAGAGCAAGTGTTTGAAATGCCAACGGGTGGCGCTGCCATCATGAACGAAGGCGAAAACCTGCTCTATCTCGCTCGCAAAGAGCAATGTCTCGCTTTAGGAACTCAGTTCCGCACGAAGTTCAAGCCCAAAATTGAAAACTTTAAAGTTTACCGAGTTTATCCCAACGGAGAAACTCAATTCCTCCATCCGGCTGACGGCGTGTTCCCTGAAAAGGTGAACGAAGGTCGTTCTGCTGTCAATACAAAAGGTCGTCCGATCGGTGCAAACCCCGAGCCGGCCACAATTAAGTTCTCCGGTCAAAAGACTTACGAAGTCTAAACTTCGGCACGGGTTCCCTAGAACTGATGGTGGGTCTCTAGCCGCTCGGTTGGAGACGAGCCATCAGTTGTTTGGTGTCTGTTGCCGTTAGGCTCTTTTAAGGAATTGTATTGTCAATTGTCCCCCATCAATTGTCAATTATTTAACTCGCTCCTTACTTTATGATTTTTCCCGATTTCTCTGAGTTCTCGAGGTTGGCCAAGCAAGGTAATTTTGTTCCGGTTTATCAGGAACGAGTTGCCGATTTAGAAACGCCCGTGTCGGCGTGGTATAAGGTTTGCACGAGCGAACCTTACAGCTTTTTGCTGGAATCGGTGGAAGGGGGAGAAAATCTGGGGCGCTACAGTTTTATCGGTTGCGATCCCACCTGGGTTTTGGAAGCTCGAGGCGATCGCACGACGCAAATTTATCGGGATGGTTCGATTGAAACTCACTCGGGCAATCCTTTCAAAATTTTAGAGCAATGTCTCGAACCGATTCATCCGGTGCAACTTCCCCAGCTACCGCCCGGAATTGGCGGTTTATTTGGATTTTGGGGGTACGAACTGATTAAGTGGATCGAACCGCGCGTTCCGGTTTATCCCGCATCGCCCGAGAGCGAACCGGATGGCATTTGGATGCAGGTGGATAATTTGCTCGTGTTCGATCAGGTGAAGCGGAAAATTTGGGCGATCGCTTACGCAGATTTGCGCGGGGAAAATGTGGATTTAAAAGCTGCGTACCAAGAAGCGTGCGATCGCGTTACCAAACTCTCCGTCAAGCTGCAATTGCCCCTCCCCGTAGAAGCCCAGCCGTTAGAATGGCGTTCTACAACTGCCCTGTCCCCAAATTCCCTCCCCTTAAACTATCAAAGCAACACCTCAAAAACACAGTTTTGTGAAAATGTCAATAAGGCGAAAGATTATATTCGCGCCGGGGATATTTTTCAAGTCGTCCTCTCTCAGCGACTTTCCACGCCCTATCGGGGACATCCCTTCGAGCTTTATCGTTCCCTACGCCTGATTAATCCTTCGCCTTACATGGCTTACTACAACTTCGGAGATTGGCAAATTATCGGCTCGAGTCCGGAGATTATGGTGAAAGCAGAGCGATCGCAGAGTGGTTCGCTTAGCGCCGTCGTGCGCCCGATCGCGGGAACGCGCCCTCGCGGTGCGAGCCAAACTGAAGATGAAGCCCTGGCTGAGGAATTACTCGCCGATCCCAAGGAAATTGCCGAACACGTCATGTTAGTCGATTTGGGACGCAACGATTTAGGGCGAGTCTGCGTTAAGGGCAGCGTCAGCGTAGACGAGTTAATGGTTATCGAGCGCTACTCCCACGTTATGCACATTGTCAGTAATGTGGTGGGAGAACTGGAGAAGGGAAAAAGTGCTTGGGACTTGCTGCAAGCGACATTCCCCGCCGGAACGGTAAGCGGCGCGCCGAAAATTCGGGCAATGGAAATCATCCACGAACTCGAACCGGAACGGCGCGGCGTATATTCTGGCGTTTACGGCTACTATGACTTTGAGGGGCAGTTAAACAGCGCGATCGCGATTCGCACGATGGTAGTTCGCCCTCAAAGCGGCGGCGATCGTCTCGTTTCCGTGCAAGCGGGTGCGGGTTTAGTGGCAGATTCCGTCCCGGAAAAGGAATACGAAGAAACTCTCAATAAAGCGCGCGGGTTGCTCGAAGCCATCCGCTGTTTGCAGTGAACGTCGCTAACGCCGAACTGCTCCATCTCCTGCAACTCGCCAGTTCCTCTCTACCCGTCGGCGCTTACAGCTATTCGGAAGGGCTGGAATTGCTGGTCGAACAAAATGTTGTTGACAAAAGAGATAAATTGTGCTGTTGGATCGAGCGTGAGTTGTGCGAAGGGACGATTCGGATCGAAGCGGCGGTCATGCTGCGGGCGGTGGAAAACTGGCCAGATCGCGATTGCTTGGAAGCTTGGAATGCTTGGCTGTCGGCGAGTCGAGAAACCCAGGAATTGCGCCAGCAGAGTTGGCAGATGGGCGAGTCGCTGTTGAGATTGATGGCAAGTTTGCAGCCAGAATTACGATCGTTTGCCGAGATAAAACCCTGTAATTACGCGATCGCGTGGGGAATTGCGATCGCAGCGTGGCAGATCGACCCCAAAGACGCGATCGCGGCTTATTTACACGCTTGGGCGGCAAACCTCGTCAGCGCGGGAGTTAAACTCATTCCCTTGGGACAAACGGAAGGGCAGCAAATCCTTTTCGGACTGCGCGATCGCATCTTAACCGCCACCCGCGAAATTATTGCCCTTCAGGACGATGAGTTAGACAGTTGCACTTGGGGGTTATCGCTGGCGAGTATGAACCACGAAACCCAGTATACGCGGTTGTTTCGGAGTTAATACCAAATTAATGTGAAGCTGCATAGAATGAAAAGTAGGGTGTGTTAGCGAAGCGTAACGCACCGTCATCCTGAGAATTTAGGAGAGTTTACTCTAGGTAACGCAATCTTAAATTGGTATAAACCCGATTCTCGTGGATTCATGGGTCTCAACTTAAGGTTTTCGGTAGTACATTAACAAGCTTATTTGAGATTACAACTTAGTCAATTTTCCGAAGCGATCTGGCGAATTTCTTCCAGGCTAAATCCCGTCGTTTGGTGAATTGTTTCCTCGTCTAACACCCCTAAAAGTTGTCGCACCATCACGATTTGAGCTTCCCGCCTTCCTTCTTCGCGCCCTTCCTTTAGTCCCTCTTTACGCCCCTCTTTATGTCCTGCTTTCTGTCCCTTCTCCAACCCTTCTTTCAGCCCTTTCTCTAACCCTTGTTTGCGCCCCTTCTCCAATCCTTGCTTCAAAGCCCTCTTAATCGCGTTCCGTTGGTCGTGGATAAAGATTTCGTGTTTTTCTAACTCTTCGAGTTCTTCGCGGCTGAGGTTGGCGCGGTTCGCAATTTCAAAGGCTCTTTTGAGTTCCGGGACTTCTTGAAAATCATCGGGAACTTTCTCTAGTTCCCGGGCATTTTTGATGAAATACAACCATTTATCGGCAAGGCTTGTGAGTTCGTCTAACTCTCGATTAAATTTCGGCAATTCAACAAAAACCAGTTCGAGATCGTCGATAATATAATCGACCAGGTAATCTCGTTCTTTAAGAATGAATCGAGTAATCGCGCGCTCGATATCGGGAAACATTTCAAAGTCCGTAATCGTTAAAGCAATCACCGGATTCAAGAGCGTATAATCGTCTCCCGGTGCGAGTTGAATGGAATAAGATTTAGCAGCATTGTAGAGAATGCGCTTCTCAAACCCTTCAATATTTAAAACTTGCATTTCAATAATGACCGTAGTACCGTCGCTCAGAAGTGCTTTAATGTCTAAATAAGTATCTTTAATCCCTCGGATGCGAGGAGCTTGATAAGGATTGAGAATTTTTAAGTTTTTAATATAGGGCGCACTGGGGTAAAGAATGCTATTCAGAAAACTGATGAGAATTGCTTTACTCTGTTGGGAACCAAAAATTTTTTTAAAGGCGAAATCGGTTTTAGGATTAACAAAGTTCATATTATTAAACCTCGAGTCCACGAAATTAAAGAATCATAAGGGCATAGCATTGCTATGCCCCCTATTTTACTCTTCCTCCTCGCTACTGATACTTTCCCCTTCCGGAGAAGGCGGCACCACAGCCACCGCCGCGATCGCATCGTCACCATCCAAACGCTGCACCCGAACGCCCGTCGCCTTGCGCGATTGAGGCGAAATCGCATCCACAGCTTGCCGGATGATAATCCCCCGATTCGTCACCATCATCAACTCATCGCCGCGATCGACAACTTTCAACGCAACCAGGGCATCTTGGGATCGGAACTTAATCGCTTTCAAGCCCTTACCCGCGCGTTTTTGCAAGCGGAATTGATTGATAGGAATGCGTTTGCCGTAGCCGTTTTTCGTCACCGCTAAGATCCAAGGGCCCTCTCCCGCTTCGGTAACGACATCTTCAACTCCGTTTTCATCGTCGCTTTCTTCCTCGCTACCGATCGCAATTTCAGCAACAATTTGACTGGGAATAATATCCATCCCAATGGCTGCATCGCCGTCAGGCAAATTCATCGATTTCACGCCCCGCGTCGCCCGTCCTAAAGGACGCAATTGTTGGTCGTCGGTGCGGAAGTGAATTGCCATCCCTTGGCGAGAACCGATGATAACGCTATCTTCGCGTTTGGCAAGGCGCACCCAGCGCAATTCGTCGCCCTCCACCAAAGAAATCGCAATTAAACCATTCGTGCGAATATTGCTAAATGCAGCGAGGGCGGTTTTTTTAATGCAACCTTGACGAGTTAGCATCACCAAGTATTCATCTTCAGTAAAAGCGCTGACGGGGACGAGGGAGGTGATTTTTTCTTCTCGCGTAATCGGCAGCATTTGTACGATGGGAACGCCGCGCGCGGTACGAGAAGAAACGGGAATGTGATAGGCATTGATGCAGTAAACTACGCCGCGATCGCTAAAGAATAAAATATTGTCGTGGTCGCAACAAGTAATGAAATGTTCGACACCATCATCTTCCTTCATTTTCGCCCCAGCACGGCCCCGCGTTGCCCGGTTTTGTGCCTCAAACGTCGCCACCGGCATCCGCTTAATATATCCTTGTTCGGTCAGCAAAATAACGGCTTGTTCGTTAGCGATTAGATCCGTATCCAGCAGTTCGCCTTCCGCTTGTACGATTTCAGTGCGGCGCGGAGTTGCGTGAATTTTTTGGATTTCGCGCAATTCCTCTTCAATAATTGCATCGATGCGTTCCCGACGAGCGAGAATATCCTGCAAGTCGGCAATTTTTTCGAGCAATTCTTCGTGTTCGGCTTGAATTTTTTCGGCTTCTAATGCAGTTAAACGTCGTAACTGCATTTGTAAAATCGCATCGGCTTGCACTTCAGACAGTCCGAATTGTTCGACGAGTTCTGCTTTCGCCGTCACCGTGTCGGCTGCCGCGCGAATGAGGTGAATGATGGCATCGAGGTTATCGAGGGCAATCAACAACCCTTGTAAAATATGGTCGCGTTCCTGGGCTTTTCGCAGTTCGTATTGGGTGCGACGGGTAATGGATTCAACGCGGAAGTCCAGGAAAACGCGCAGGAATTGTTTGAGATCGAGGAGTTGGGGTTCGCCGTTAACCAGCGCCAGCATATTCGCGCCGAAGTTGGCTTGGAGGGGCGTTTGTTTGTAGAGGTTATTGAGGACGACGCGAGGATAAGCATCGCGCTTGAGTTCGACGACGATGTGCATTCCGGTGCGATCGCTCTCATCGCGAATATCTGCAATCCCATCGATCTTTTTATCATTGACCAATTCGGCGATTTTTTCAATCAAAGCCGCTTTATTGGTTTGATAGGGCAGTTCGGTGATAATAATCGCTTCCCGTTCCGGACGACCGCGCTGTTGCAGGGTTTCGATGCTGGCAACGCCGCGCATCGTAATCGAACCGCGCCCGGTTAAGTAAGCATCGCGAATCCCACTGCGCCCCAGGATTTGACCGCCCGTGGGCAGGTCGGGACCTTTGATATATTCCATTAACCCTTCCACGCTAATTTCGGGAGTGTGGATGAGGGCGATGCAACCTTCGACCAGTTCGTTGAGGTTATGCGGCGGAATGTTGGTGGCCATCCCCACGGCAATCCCGGAGGAACCGTTGAGGAGGAGTTGGGGAACGCGCGCGGGAAGAACTACGGGTTCTTGTTGGGAACCATCGAAGTTATCGGCAAAATCGACGGTTTCCGATTCGATATCCCGCAGCATGGCGTTCGTTGCCAGGGTTTGCAGGCGACATTCGGTGTAACGCATCGCAGCGGGCGGGTCGTTATCGACGGAACCGAAGTTACCGTGTCCGTTGATGAGAGGGTCGCGCATGGAGAAGTCTTGCGCCATGCGAACCAAAGCATCGTAAACGGCTGTATCGCCGTGGGGGTGATATTTCCCCAAGACTTCCCCGACGACGCGAGCGCATTTACGGAAGGGGCGTTCGGGTGTGAGTCCCAGTTCGTACATCGCGTAGAGGATGCGCCGGTGAACGGGTTTGAGTCCGTCTCGAGCGTCGGGCAGCGCGCGCCCGACGATGACGCTCATAGCGTACTCGAGGTAGGATCGCGACATTTCGTTGCTCAAATCTGTGGGAACAATCCGTTCTTGAAAATCGGAAGTCATGGGGCGGAAAACTCCAATAACAGTGAGTTTAGGCGGTTAAATACGAAAAAGCAGCTTTAAATGCTACTTTTTGCGCGAAGAAATGTAAAATTTTGCCTGTTTTCTTTAATATTTTAACACAATTCTTCTGGGGATGAGGGGCGATAGGGCGGGCGGGAAGCCGAGTCAGCCAATGATAGGAATTTACTTAATACTTGCGGTTGCGAGCGATCGCTCTTCCCTAGATCTAAAATAGGGTTAGTGTCACCTGCCTCCCGAATCGCTCCGTTCAATTTTCTTTAACTATCGATTTGTACTTCGCCATACCAGATTTTCTGCTGGAGAACCCGCCATAACTTCGACTCTTGGGGCGTTACTTTTTTATGGCCGTAAATAGCGCTGAAGATTATATCTCGTTCGTCGCGAGAAAGTTTACCATCGGCAAGGGCGCGATCGATTGTTTTTTGAATTTGTTGGAGTTCCATTTCAATCTCCTTATTGGGCTGACATCCCGCTCTGAAGCGGACAAGGAAGAGCGTTCCGGTACGGGATTGCCAATGCGAGTCGAGGGGAAAGAGAGAAAAGGCAAGCAGTAAACCGCTTAATTTTGTCGTTTTAGATGAGAGCGTTTTTTGATATCGAGCTTGTTGCCCTTTCTCTCGCTTAATCTCCTCAAGCATAATCCGGTTTTTCGACCAAAGCACTGCTTTTTAACGAACTGTTACTTAGCAGAACGAAACTTAATTTGTATACTTGTGTAATTAACGATGAAGGAAGATTGAGACTGTCAAGTTTTTTGAACTTTAAGAAGGGGGTTATTGATGCAGGCAATACCAAAGTCTTAAGGGAGTAAAGATTGTCGCACAAAAGACTGTTGGTTCTGGCAACGGTTCAGCAAAATGCGTGCCGCGCGATCGCGCGGATTCTGATTCAGACAGTCGCTAAATCGAATCGCAGCCTCCTCAAAGACCTGCTGTTGGTAAAGTTGTCGCGCTTCTTCAAACAGCCATCTCGTTGCAAACTTCCCTTCTTTGAGCGCCGCATCGTCCATCTCAAAAACTTCATAAACCGTTACTAATTCTAACTTTCCCTTCACCTGAGTCTTATCGATAGGGCGAATGGCATAACGTTCGGGATTGGCTAATTTGAGCCAAGTTTGCTCGGAAATTAATAAAGGCAAGCCATATTCTTTTGTTAGTCCTTCTAAACGGGAAGCAAGATTAACTGCATCACCAATCGCGGTACTATCCATGCGCGACTGACCCCCCACTGTCCCTAACATTAATTTCCCCGTATTGATCCCAATACCGATCGCAATTTTTCTGCGTTCTTGTTGTTCGCGAATTGCATTGAATTCGTCCAATCGCTGTAACATCGTAATTCCGGCTTGCAGGGCATCATCCGCACTGCCGTGAAATAATGCCATAATTCCATCGCCGATGTATTTATCGATAAAGCCGCGATTTTCGATGATCGCCGGTTCCATGTGACTCAAATAATCATTGATGAAGGTAACATTTTCCTCCATACTCATCTGCTCGGAGAGAGTCGTGAAAGAGCGGATATCTGAGAACAAGATTGACATTTCTTGTTCCACTGTTTCTCCGAGTTCGATATCAACGATGCTTTCTTTATCTAATAACTGAAGAAATTGATAGGGGACAAAGCGTGCCGTTGCTTCTGTGAGTTGAACTTGGGCATCAAGAGCGGCTTCAAGATCGACATTCACCTTAAAGAGATCGGAAATAAACTGTTGTCGTTCTTGCTCGGCAGCGAGGCGATCGCTAATATCAGCAAAAGCCGCAATTGCATAAGCAATCTTTCCATTCGCGTCATAAATTGGCGTTCCCCAAGACTCTAAAGGAATACTGATATTGCTGTGGCGAATTTCTAGGTCGTCAAGTCGAGTGGTTTCGCCGTTTAAAGCGCGGTTTAATGGTAAGTCTTCAGGGGAATATAATTCCTCTGTGTTTACTCGATAAAGCTGATACATATTATCAATTTTTTCGAGTTCGATTCCTGGCATAAAATCCCGACCGAGTAAATATTTAGCTTTACGATTAAGATAAGACAGGATGCCATTATTATTGATAATCACAACACCAACCGGAATACCATCCAAAAATTGTTGGAGGCGATTTTCGTTTTCCTGAAGCTGAGAGATTAGTTGTAACTGCTTTTGATTGGCGGCTTCTAAAGCTTGATTGACTTGTTGTAACTTCAGGGTTTGTTCCCCAATCTGCTGCTTCTGCAAATAACTATTTAAAGCTTCCGCAACTGTCAAGTTGAGATCTTCTGCTTGCCAGGGTTTACTGATATAACGATACAGTTTCGCCTCATTAACTGCATTGCCAACTGCCGTTGCATCAGCTTGCCCTGTCAGCATAATTTTTAAGGCTTCGGGGTATTGTTGATGAATTCGTTTGAGTAACTCATCGCCTTTCAAATGAGGCATAATATAGTCCGAAATAATTACCGGAATATCGTAGCCTTCTGCGCGTAAGTCTTCAAATAATTCTAAGGCTTCCGAACCACTTTCAGCGATTTCGATCGCATAGTCTCTTCCAAACGCCTCTCTCAATTCTGCCTTAAGACTTAGCAGAACTGTTCTTTCATCATCAACGCAAAGAATTGCTCTTTTTTTCATGCGCGTTTGTTCGAGTTTCCTAAGCTTGATTGCCGAGCCTAATTTTTCATTGAAACTATAAATATTCGTCAGTTTCAGGTCATCGCTAATGCTGATTTTAACAAAGATAATAAATCTTCATCCGACCAAGGCTTACGCAGACAACCATGCAGGTTTGCCAGTTCGTAAGCGCGTTCTACAGCCGTTTTATCGGCTTGTCCGGTGAGCATAACCGTGACGATATTGGGAAATTTTTTATGAATCTCGATTAATAGCTCGTCTCCTTTCATTCCTGGCATCAACCAATCGGAAACGACAATGACAATTTTTACATTTTCTTCGACTAATTCTTCAACTAGCTCTAAAGCGTCGTCGGCATTTTCTGCGACTTCATAATTGTAAGTATCTCCAAAATACCCCTTAATTTGTGCTTTGAGGCTTTTCAAGATAGTTTGTTCGTCATCGACGCAGAGGATAACTGGCTTTGACATCTTATTTCGCGTGCAAATCAATAAGGTACAATCAATATAACATCTATAGTATGGGGTCATATCTGTCGCTGGAGCTTGCGACTGCCCGATGGGATAGGAAACCGCAGTTTCTAGTTAAGCGCCGTAACGTTTCTCTTTGCCGGTTCCTCCGGAGAGAGATTGCGGGGAATCAAAATCGCGATCGCGGTTCTTCCGGGCTGGGATTCGACGGAAATTTCTCCCTGATGCTTTTTAACGACTTTACGCACGATATCAAGGCCTAAACCGCTCCCTTCTCCTGCCGCTTTAGTTGTAAAAAATGGGTCGAATATTCTCGGTAAAATTTCGGGAGGAATGCCCTTACCGCTATCGATAAAGACGGCTTGAATAAAATTGTCTCGTTCCGAAATATCGATCGTTAGCGTGCCAGAATAGTCCATTGCTTGGATAGCATTGTGGATTAAATTCGTCCAAACCTGATTGAGTTCGTCCGGATAACACCAAATCGGCTCGATTTCGGTGTAGTGACGAACAACCTCAATTCCTTGCTTGAGTTGATTGTGATAGAGCGTTAAAACCGTATCGATCCCCTCCGTAAGGCTAGCCAAAACTCGCTTGCCCTCGGGGTTGTCGTGGGCGTAAGTTTTCAGGGCAAAGACAATTTTTGAAGCGCGAGCAGTAGCCAGAGTAATAATTTGCAAGCCGCGCTGCAAAGTGGCTAATTTATAGGCAAGTTCGATAATTTCGGGGCTGTTCGGCTCCTTAAACAGAGGCAAAAAGCCTTCAATATCTTCGTAGATGCCTATATCAACGAGAGCATCGGCAAAACTGTCTGCTTTGTCGATGTTTTCCGCTTCCAAATCCCGAGCTAGAGCGCGCCTGAATTTGCGTTCCTCACGAGCGCTATAGGAGCTTTCTTGGTTTTGCGCCCGGTTTAATAAAGCAAAGAAAAGCGTTTCAACTTCAGGAGAAAGGGAGCGCAATAAATCGGGCAACTGCTTGAAAGTTTGCTCGAGAAATTTATTCATATTGCCGGCTGAAGATTGAATCGCACCCAAGGGAGTATTGATTTCGTGGGCGACACCGGCAACCAATTGCCCTAAAGCAGCCATTTTTTCCGACTGAACGAGTTCGTCTCGCGCGGTTTCGAGTTCCTTGAACGCTAGCGTTAATTCCTGATTGCGCTGTTGTAATTCTTCAGTGCGTTCGGTAACTTGTCCTTCGAGGGTGCGGTTGTAATTTTCGAGGATTTGTTCGGCTCGGCGGCGTTCGGTGATGTCGGTAAAGGTTGCGATCGCGTACTTAACCCCTCCGGCTCCATCATAAATCGGCGTTCCCAAACATTCAATCGGGATAACCCGATCGCGCAGACGAATTTCCAAGTCCTCAGCGCGCGTGCTAACGCCTTGTAGTGCCATCGCGATCGGCAAGCGATCGTTAGGATACAATTCGTCCGTACCGCTCAAATAAGTTTGATAAACCTCGGCAAGCGCCTCGGAAGGGGCGGAATCCACGATGCCTTTGCCGAGTAACTGCTGGCCGGTACGATTGGTGTAGTAGGGTTTGCCCTGGCTGTCGATAACAAACACGCCTACGGGAATAGCATCGAGAAAGTCTGCCAGTCGGCGTTCGCTGGCAGAGAGCGCGGCAAATGAGGCTTCTATCTGTCCGGCCATTTGATTGAAGGCGGCGGCGAGCGCGCCTAATTCGTTGCGAGTTTCGACGGCAACTTGTACCTGGAAGTTGCCTTCTCGAATTTGAGTTGCGCCTTCTGTTAGCTGATTTAAAGGTCGAATCAATTGGCTGGAGAAGAGCAAACTCGCTAGTCCTGCGAGCGTCGTCACGGCTAATAACGTTCCGCCGACAACAACTATCATTTGGCGCGCGGGGGCGTAAACTTCTCGCGTCGGCTGTTCGGTAATGACTTTCCAGGGAACGTTACGGGTAGGGGCTAGAGTGCCGAGAACTTCTGTGCCGTACAAACCGCGATAGCGGTCTAAAAATTCACTTCCGATGGAAAGAAACTTAGAGCGATGCGCGATCGCGAAGGGTCGTTCGGAGATATCTTCTACCGTAGCAGTTTCGGGAGAATTCCTCGCTTCGGCAATCAGACGCAGGCGATTATCGATAACGTAAGCATAACCCGTCTTGCCGACGCGGGTATGGGAAAGGACAACCCACAGAAAGCTGAGATTAATGCGAGCGGTTAATACGCCATCGACGCGATCGCTATTATTACGCACGGGAACCGCTAATTTAACGGTGGGAAGTTTCAGTTCGGGATCGATTTCGACTGGGCCGACGTAATCTTCGTTATGGGCAAAAGCACGGATAAAAACGGGCTGTTGGCGTTGATTTTCGAGCTTAACGGGGCGCGTGAGGGAAGCCGTGACAATCGCGTTGCCTTGTCTATCGAGGAGTGCGACGGACTCAAAGGCTTCGTTATGGCGGGCGAGAGCTTCGAGTAAATTTTGTTGGGCCGAGCGCGGAAGCTCAGTAAAACCGCGCATTCGAGCTAGATAATTGAGCTTGCTTTGAACGTCGTTGAGATATTCGTCAATTTCTCGGGCTGCCGATTCACCGCGTTCTTGCTGGAGGGCAATGGCTTGCTGCAACAGGCTTTTAAAGCTGAGGGTCGCAACGAGTCCGCCCGCGAGCAGGGCTGCCGTTACAGCCAGCGCGATCGCGCCGTAACGCAGTTGGCGAGCAAGGGTCAGGGGAGATTGGTAGTCTTTCATGCCGGTTATAGGAGCATTCTATCGAAGGGCTGTTTCCATTGCGATCGCTTCGTGCCTATAAGTATAAATTACGGCAAAATCTCGAGCTTATCCGTGAAGATTTCCTCGGTGATTGCTTTGACTTTTGCTTCTTGTGCGGCGGTAAGCGTGCCTCGGAACGGCGTTAGCATTTGCACCCCGTCTTTAATACCGAGTTTGTATTGCTTGCCCTGCCAGCGCCCGCTTTGGACGAGAATTCCGCCTTGGAGCATGAGCTTGGGAACATCTTGTAAGGCGCTGGTAATGACGCGATCGGGGGCGAGAGGGGCGCGATCGCGATCCCAGCCCATCAGCCAGACTTTCTCTTTGCGCGCCATCTTAAATACTCGTTCTTCTGCCGGTTCGGCGCTGATGGCGATAATATCGGTTCCGTCTTGAATGAGTGCCTCAGCAACTTTCCCAACCTTATCGCGATCTGTCCAAGTTCCCGCCCATTCAATTTTGGCTTGAATATTGGGATCGATCGCTTTTGCACCCTGCACGAAAGAATTCGCCCGTTCTTTCATGTGAGAATAGTCCACGCCGCCGATAAAAGCGACTTTTCGGCTTTGGGATTTCATCGCCGCGATCGCACCCGTTAAATATCCCAATTCGCCACTCCGAAAAATTAAACACCCTTGATTGATATTATTCCCCGGACAGTTGGTTGTAGCGGAAAACTTAACCCGGGGATACTTTTTGGCGACTTTTTCGATCGCGCTCAGAAACTCGCCGCCATGACCGATGACAAAGTTGAACCCCTCCCGCGCGTAGCGATCGAAGACTTCCTCTTTCGCCGGTTCTGGCAATTCGCTCGCCTTCTCCGTGTAGGCAATTTGCGCGCCCAGTTCTTTCTCGAGCAATTTCAACCCCTCAAACCCCGCCTGACTCCAAGAACCATCGTTTTTAGTCGTCGGCAGTACCATTGCGACTTTGAAACCTCCCGTTTTTACCCGTTCCGATCCTGCGGAGGAAGAGGGCAAGTTTGGCTCGCAACTCAGCGAAAGCATCGCGAATCCCCACAATCCCGCCAGGAATAGCCACCCAAAACGGCGACGGTGCAACTTAGCGATCGCCACACCGGGCAGCATTATTCTCCAAGATTTAAAGGCAGCAAAAATGCGAAATCCACGTTGGAGAAAAGGACGAAAAGGCATAGCTCGTACTCGGTTATTGGGGATCGGTTTTGTTGCAACCCGTTTTCTGCCCTAAAAGTCGAGGGCATTCAGTCGTCCCAGTCAATCTTCGGTATCTGCATTCTGTCAAAACTATCGAGGCAAGTTCAGGGTTTTTACGCGATCTAGTATCCGTAAAAATACCATAATATCAGCAAAATTGCTATGAAAAAAATCTTATAGCAGTCTGCACTGAGATTATAGCGTTGGAGTTTCTCAGTTTTGCAATCCCTTCGCGAATAGATTTAGTCGCTAGTTCGCCCGAAAAAACTCCTGTTGGTGCTGGTTATTGTCGCTACCGCCATCGGCAAACTCTTAAAAATCGGCTCGAGCGTCCCGCTGCTTTACAATTTGTCGTGGAAATTTTAGGGGATATTTTTTCGGCATGAATCTGGCGGGCGCAACGGGGACGCTCGAACAGCGGCGTTGCAGATCTTAGGCGCGATCGGTTTATAAGCTCTTACTCAAAAATGCACCTCGGGAACTGAATGAGGATGTAATAAAGTTAGAGTAGAAAGTGTCTGCTCATCCTAACGTGAGCCAAGATAGTTTTGGGAGCCTCTAGAAATTAAGATTTAACTATGTCTCTGGATAACTTAAAACCTGCTTCTAAAGCGGATGCCATCGTCTACGCCCCCTATTTTCAGGGGAACAAGCGGAATTTGCTACCATTAGCGATTGGCTTGTATCAACTCGGATCTTTAGAGGGCGAACGCCATATCGAAGGTGGGGAGAGCATTCCCTTTGTAGCGACTTGGTACGTGACGAAGCTGCCAACGGAGTTAACAGGCTGTCGCCTGCAATTTGCTGGAAATTCTGAGTTAGCCTACGAAACGAGAATCCAAAATTCGGAGTTTGTCGATCATTTGCTAGAGTTGCTCATGAACTACAAGCGCAGCAGACAAACCGATTTTACTCGTGCTTTTTATAGAAAATTACTCAAAATTGATGAATAAAAAGCTTATTTTAAGTGCTATTACTTATACGGAGAAGGAGTGAGGGTGTGGCAAAAGCCAAATATTTATTAGTGGGATCGATCGCAGCCTACAGTGGAAAATCGTCAGCGATCTTGGGGATTGGGGATTGCCTCAAAGAAAAAGGAATCGCGATTGCCTACAGCAAACCGCTGGGAGCGGGCGCGAGCGAAACGGAAGAGGACGTGCAGTTAGTCGCAGAAGTTCTCAGTTTGCCGCCCGAACGAGTGAGATCGCCCCTACTCAATTTAAATGAGGAGACGATGACTGCCCATCTCCAGCAAGATGGCTTGCTTGATGACGCTTCGGATTTAATCGAACATCTAGACGGAATTGAAGGCGAACTCGTCTTGCTCGAAGGCGCGCGCACGCTAGCCGAAGGGACATCCTTGGGATTATCCGCCAGTCAGATTGCAGCCGCCGTCAACGCCCAAGTCCTCTTAATCGTGCGCTATACGTCCTCCCTAGATACGGATGAATTGCTCGCGGCTAAACGGGAACTCGGCGATCGCTTACTCGGCGTTGTCCTTAACGATATCGCGCCGGAAAAATGGGAAGAAGTGCGCGAAGTTATCGTTCCTTTCCTAGAACGCTTGGAAATCCCTGTTTTAGGAACTTTACCTCGCGAAAGCTTGCTCGAAAGCGTCAGCGTGCGGGAATTGAGCCAACAACTCAATGCTAAAGTCCTCTGTCGGGGCGATCGCTTGGATCTCATGGTAGAAGGGTTGGCAATTGGAGCGATGAACGTCAACTCCGCCCTCGAATACTTCCGCAAAGGACGCAACCTCGCCGTTGTTACGGGGAGCGATCGCGCCGAACTGCAACTGGCAGCCCTCGAAACCTCTACCAACTGCCTGATTTTAACCGGCCACAGCCCCCCGCAAGACTATATCCTCAGCCGCGCCGAAGATCTTGAGGTTCCTATCCTTGCCGTCGATCTCGACACCTTAACGACTGTGGAAATCGCCGATCGCGCCTTTGGTAGCGCCCGCATCCAAGAACCGATTAAAGTTCAGTGCGCTCGCGAACTCCTGCGCGATCGCTTCGATTTCGATCGCCTCCTCTCCCAACTCGGTTTAGAACCTGCCTACTCAATGAGCAATGAATCGTGAATAGTAGCGCTAAAAATCGGTAATCCATACCAAGGTAGTTTTGTCAACAGCGATTAGTCGCTCGACTCTCTTGACGTAAATCCCTGCGTCAACCTGCCGGATGCAAACAACCTTTAACGGTTAATTACAAGCCCCATCAGGCTACTGTTCTAGCACGATGGGGCTATTTGAATTTTCGATACTCCCAAGGCGAGGTAAATTTACTATCGCTCCAAACGCCACGCCGTCTACTTTTTGCCTCCGTTTCTGCTTGCTCGATCGCGGCAGAACTCGGACAATCTTTGAAGTAAGGACGGTAGGCTAGGGCGAGTCCTTCTTTTGTTAAAACTTCTTGGATAAAAACCCCATCTTTGGTGCGAACTTCCGCAACTTTTCTGCCGTAGCGATCGCTATCCGTTATCGTTAGAACAATACGATTGTCGCTAGTTTTTAATAGTTCTTCGACTCGCTGCTGCGCTCGACTTCCCCACTTAAACTGATTGACATCGACGGCGCGTTTGCTAGACCGTTCTTTCGCTGAATGGGGAACTTCTGGAGCATCGACGCAGGCAAATCGCACGGTGATTTTTTGACCTCCCGGTTCGAGAACGGCAAGGGTATCGCCATCGCTGACGCGCTCGACAACTTGACCGGAATCGCATCCGCTTGATAATAATAGGAAACAGGTTCCTACTAAACTTAAAACTAACTTTCTTGTTTCAACCATGAATGCTCTAAGATGACGACTGTTTGAAAATTTGAAAACTCGCGCAACTGAAAAATGGTTCTAAGTAGGCGGTTGTAATTAAATAGAATGCGGAGAGGGCGGGTTTTGATGTCTAGATCGCTCTCATAACAACAGTTTCAGCTAAACCCGCCCCTACAGGTCTTGTTAACTTTTTTTATGCCCCTTACTTAGCAGTTCTATTAAGATAAGATAGAATCGAATGGCACTGATTTAAGGCTGGTTGGCGCTGTCTCACCCTACAAAATCATCTGTAGAGACGTTGTATACAACGTCTCTACGGGCGATGTGTTTTTTCTTAAGTCAGCGCCATTTAAGATAGAATCTCTCGATTTTAGGATAAAACCTCCTTATAGAATACCTCAACGTTTTTGCGATTTTAGAATTCATTTTATCACTAAATCTAGCAATAACGATTATCATCAAAACATTAAACTCGCATCGCCCAAATTTCTGTTCCTGCTGCAATTTGTTTAACTCCTAACGGAACAATGGCTAAAGCATTGGTTTGAGCGAGGTTAATTAAGTTGCTCGAACTGTGACTGCCGCCCGCAACAACAAAGCGGTAATATCCATCTATAAGCTGTACTTTTCCCCACAAATAAGTTTCGCGCTGCATCGCACCTTTTAACTCAAATTGGGTTCTGACTTTAATCAATTCCGGACTCCAATTTGTTGCCAATCCCGATAGTTTTTTGAGGGCAGGCAGGACGAATCGCCAAGCCGTGACTAAAGCGGAAACGGGATTGCCAGGGATGCCAAAATAGAGGCAGGATTTATCTTTGCGGGCAAAAGTAGCAACGGTTAAAGGTTTGCCCGGTTTGATGGCAACGGATTGGATGTGAATTGCGCCGCCGAGTTCTTGTAAGATGCGATCGATATAATCGTAATCGCCGACGGAAACGCCGCCGGTAGAGAGGACAAAATCGGCGCTGGCAATGGCATTTGCGATCGCGTCTTTTAATTCATCGGGGCGATCGCGGACTATCCCCAATTGTAGGGGAATGCCGCCATTTTGCGCGACAAATGCAGCCAGTGCGTATTGATTGGAATCGACAATCTGCCCCGGTTGCAGGGTTTTTTCCGGTGAGACTAACTCATCGCCGGTGGAGAGGATGGCAACGCGGGGACGGCGGTAAACGGTGAGTTGGGTGCATTGGGCGGCAGCGAGAACGGCAATTTCTGGGGCTGCGATCGCGATTCCCGCCTCGAGCAACGTCTCCCCCGCTTGGTAAAATGAAGCGCGATGGCGCACAAATTCTTGACACTGCGGCGCTTGCAAGATTGTGACTCGATTTTCCTCCCGCCTTGTCTGTTCCTGCATCACAATCGTATCCGCGCCCTCCGGTAAGATTGCGCCCGTAAAAATGCGCGCCGCTTGCGCCATTTCGACTCGTTTTTGCGGTTGAACTCCCGCCGGAATTTCCTCAATAATATCCAGCGTTACCGGACAAGATTGTACGTCTGCATAGCGCACCGCATAGCCATCCATCGCCGAATTATCCCAATGGGGAAAATCCAAGCTGCTGGTAACATCGGTTGCGAGAATGCGTCCCGGTGCGGCAGTTAAATCGACGGTTTCTACGTCAATTTCGCGATCGAGGGCAGAAACAAGTTGTAAGATTTTAGCTTCGGCTTCTTGAGATGAAATCATAGGGACTATTTATAACGTTTGCGTATTTTTTGAATCAATATTTTATCTGTAGGGGCATTGCACTGCAATGCCCTAACGGGACTTTGACAACTTTGCGGCACAAAAAGGGCTGAAAGCCTTGTTCCACGCCGATTTTACGTCGAAGGCGTAAAATCGGCTCAAACGTAGTTGTAGTCAGGGTTCAGGTGTTTTCGACCTAATTTTATTGATATATAAGGCTTTCAGCCCTTTTTGACTTAGATTTTTGTCAAAGTCCCGCTAATTGGTGCGGAACTCGAAGGAACTATCGCCCGTGAGTTTCATCCAACTTTTTAATAAATTATAAGGTGGGCAAGGCTATTTAGTTATCCCCATCGCTTTTTCCTCAACGTCGCCTTGCCCACCAAAACCGTTATGGTGGGCGTTGCCAATTTAAAGTTGTTCCTTAGATTTGAAGTTGTTGGCGCAATGACCAACTTACAGAAACTATCTGGGAAGTTGACTTAATACGGTTTCGAGTTCTTGGCGCACGCGATCGAGTTCTTGGCGTTTTTGTTCAAGCCACGCTTTTTCTAACTCGCGTTGTTCAAGAGTTGCCAGCATAGCTTTTTCTTGTTGCGCTATTCTGCTCTCATGAACAGCAATTGCTTTGGTCATTATTTCGTCAGTCTGTTCTACTTTTTTATCAAACGCTTCTCCAATGATCTCGTTGATCTTTTCAATGTCTGCTGATGACTCTGAAAATTGCTGCCAACCACTCTCAAAAACCTTAACTCTAATTGCTGTATCGAAGTCCAGCACATTGCCTATCCCTTTACCAATCAGGCCGCCTCCGAATAAACTACCTATAAGTCCTAGGATTGGACCTGCAAAAATAAATGCTGGTATAAATAATGCTGCTCCCAAACCAGCCAGAGCCACCCCTCCCATAATATTTTCTTCTTCAGCACTTTTCTGTTCTCTGCAAAATATCCAATTAGAATCAGAATTCATCAAAGTGTCCCCAGATTGAAAAAAGTTATGTTTAATGGCTTGTGAATTCTTGTGTATTTCACGATCGAGAATTTCAATATACGGTTTTAAGATTTCCTGTTTTAACTCAGTTTCAATCCATGATTCTAATTCTGTAGATAAGTTTTGATTGAACTGATTCACATAATCTTTTATGAGCTTATCTTTACTCCATATTGCTGAATGCTCGGATGTCCAATTTTCAGCTTTTTCTGCTAAACGCTCTAGCAATCCGTCTAACCAGTTATCCCAAGATTCTCTGATTTCGTCAACTGCTGCTTCTCTCAAGTCGTCTGCAAATATCTTTAGTTTTGTATCTCTTCCACTTATTTCACCAATTTTTTCGATTGTGACTTGTATAGATTCATCTGAATTTTCTATATTGCTGTCCATAAGTCTTTCAAATCGATTGATTTCATCATAAATGTATTGGCTTAAGTTGCTGATTCTAGCAATTAGTTGATTTATCTTTATGATGCCACACTCATTGCTCAAAAATTCTTCAACTGCCTCAGAAAAAGACTTAAAGCTAAGCCAAAAATCATTTTCATTTTTTTCTAAAATTGCTTCTAGAGCAGCCTGAGCAGAGATATAGTGAACGCGATTTTTTTCTCGAACAATTTTTTGCTGTTCGTAGACAAACTTTTCAATGCGACGCTTAACATCCTGAAAATCTTTTTCTCTACGCAGCAAATCGATAAAATTGACAACTATAAAAAGATTATCCGTAGGTTCCTCAACTCTCCCGCCATTCAGTTGTATTCTTAAACTATGAATTAAATTTCGCTCCCCTTCTGTGAGAGGACGCGAAGCATTTGTCAAAAAAATAACTGCATCAGTTTCTTTTAACAATTGTTGAGTCAACATTGTGCGAGCCGGATGTTCATTTAGACCGGGAGAATCAACAATTTCTACTCCATAACGACACATATCTAGATCCGGATGCTCTAAGACAATTTCCACTAATTCGGACTTAAGCAGTTCTTCTACTTCATCTTCCAATGCTACTTCTTCAGAAATAGTTGCTTTTTCTTGATATTGATCAAACGGAATCTCTTCTTCGCGCCCATCTCTATAACAGCAAACTACTCGTTTTTGTTTTCCATATTTCAAAACTGTAACCACCCCACTACAAGGGATTGCTCTAACAGGCTGAATTTCTTCGCCTAGTAAGACATTAAGAAGTGTTGACTTACCTTGACTAAATTCTCCTACGACTGATAATCGAAATCGTTGGGATTTCGATTTTTCATGAATTTGCTGAGCCTCTTCTGTCAGCATTGGTGAAAGAAGTTTTCGCTCTGTACATTCAGAGATAACATTAAGAAGATTATGACTAATCGTTTCTAAACATTTGAGATACGACTTAAATCTCTCAAGATTATGGTGAGATAAAGCCAAATTGTTGCACGTATTTTCGTGATAAGATGCCTTTGGCAATTTATCTATGATTTGACTCGCTGCTTGAAGAAATGCAGGCTCTAATTTGTGAAAACGAGTTGGGTCTAGGAGAAAACGAACCTCATTTAAAGCCATTGGCTCGAAATCGCAATGATCAGTAAATCCAGATTCCAACACGGACAGATATCGCAGATCGATGCTCAACAAATTAGAGACGACTTGTAAATATTTCCGCTCTTGTTTATCTATATTTCCATCTGCTGCTGACATTTTATAACCCAAGCCGATTAACAGTAGCTTTTCTGGTTCTGAGAGAGGAGCAGTCAGAAGTCTAAAATTTTGAGATGTTGTATATATTTTTTGTTCTCGTACACCTTTTAGCATTAGTTGAGTTAATTGTCGTACACTCCCCTCAAGTGGGATAAATTGGTTGAGAGTTTTCTGAAGCTGCCGCTTCTCTTCTTCTGTCACCTGCCCATCTGCAAAGATTACACCTAAGAGGAGCGTTATTAAATTAGCAAGGAACAATACAGTTGGTGTAATATCCCGTTGATTGAGCTTCTGTCCAGTAATGCGCGACAGGAGTTCAACTACCTCAGATCCAATACGCAAAGTATCCATATGTTCGCGACGTAACTTAAGCCTGTATCTGATTTTATCTATAAATTCCCCATCTAGGTTGATTCTGAGTTACTCTTTTCAAGAAAATACTCGCCAATCCCAATTCCAGTGAGCCAAAATAGAACTTAGCTAAGTTAATTGCGCTTCTATTTTTAAGTAAAAATGCTGAATTTTGTCTTTCCTCCTCAGATTCAAGCGGGTATCGCCTCCGGTGCTTACGAGGTCGTCCGCCAGTCTGCTACAGGTCAACTCATTGGACTTGCTAGAGATACCGCGACAGGTCAGTTTGTGGGTCATGCGGTTGGTATGGTAAGTAATGGCATCCCCTTAAATCCCATCACTGTTCCCATGCAGTTCGCGCAGATGTATCAAACACATCGAGGGTTTACCGCAACGCTGAACGGGATTAACGCTATTCAGTCCAGCTTGGGGGTTTTGCAAGCAACGACGGCGGTTATTGGTGTTGGTGTGGTGGCGACGGCGGCACTTTCAGCGGTGAATTTGTGGCAAACGCTGAAGCTGAGAGAAGATCTTAAGCAATTGAAGTTAGATGTTCGAGACGGTTTTATCGATCTCAAACAAGCGTTGCGCGACCAAGGAACCGATATTATCGAGCATATTGATGAAGTTGCGCGAGATATAACATTTCAACAACATCGCTTGGAGTTGATTAAAGCTTACGGACGATTTCTCGAAGCAAGTAAATTGATGAAAACGGCGCTATCGATTCAGGACTCGATCGCGAGAACGACTGAATTAGCCAACGCGCGACAAACGTTAAGCGAAGCTTTAGCGATTTACAATAATCCTCATTTGCTCTCAGAAACCTGCGCGGCAGGTCAATTGCGGCGATTTGAATGCGCTTGGGCGATCGAGCAAACCCTGGCTCTATCCTACCAACTCCAGGGCGAACTGGCGGCGGCCAGCGATCGCGTCTCCTACCTGCGCGACACACTCCAGCAAAATTGCCTCGCCGTTGCGAACAACTGCGAAACGGAAGAAGAGTTGGAGTTCCTTTTTCCTGAATTAACCCGCATTCATCACCACGATCTCGCCGTTCTGGAAGTGTGGCAAAATCAAATGGATTGGGCGCGATCGCTCTCTCCCTCGGAACGGCAACTTCTTGCCAGTGCAGATTTTAACGATGCAGAAAAGTTTGAAAATGGCAACAACGCAGCAAGTTTAGCCAAACCCCCAGAACTGACTCTCTACGAAGAATTGCAGCCGAAATCGCATCCCGACTCCCTAAGCGACCAACTCAAATTCTTATTCTCTTCGAGTCTGCGCCGACAGTACGAAACCTACATTAGCGAACAATCTGCGGCAGTGGGTTACAAAGCTTTAGTTCCCGCGAATTTAGAAAAAGCATCAAATTTAGCTGTAGCGAATCTTTATTGGTATTTTAAGGTCAAGCAAGAATCAGAACAAGAGGAGGCGGTAGCAGTTTGAACAAGCCTTTTTCGATACTAGCGTTCTTTGACGAATCAAGTTTCTCTACTTCGTTGAACTATATCGATTAGACTTGAGATTGGATGGTACTGAATTCAAGGATGGAAGCGATACCCCTCTCTAGTCTCCCTCACCCCCTCGCTGAAGTCATACCAATTCTCATTGATTTTGCACAATTCCAGAAGAGGGCATAGCAGTGCTATGCCCCGGAGAGCAAAAAATTTAGTGCATCGCGATTGAGAATTGGTGTCAGTGCCATTGGACTGGAAATTGAATGGTTCGCCGATCGCAGTTCGCTATTGTTAAAGATGTACGACGACAGACCTAAACCCAAAAGCTTCCCGCGCGTTCCCTTCGAGCGCCGCACCTATGCCTTTTTAATTGATTTTGTTAGCATTTGGCTCGTCAGCGCAATGGCAGGAAACTGGGAGTTTCAAGCCATTGTGTTCCTCGCCGCTTGGTTCGGGTTGCGGGTGATTTGGGTGGGGCGCAACCAGGGGCAGAGTTTGGGCGGTTGGGCGATGGATGAAAAAGTTCTCGATTTGCGCTTTCGGCGCGTTCCGGATCTCGTGACGCTGGCAAAGCGCGAAGCCATTCTCGGCGGGACAGCACTACTGGCGATGGCGGGGTTGAACCTCTTTTTTACCAACTCATTTAGTACGCTCTTATTAGTCTCGCCCCTACTGGCAGACTGCGGCGCGGCGTTCACCGACGACAGCTACAACCAAGCTTTTCACGATCGCATCTCCGGTACAGTCATCATTCAAAGCAAGCGCGGCTTTTCCCTCGACCTCCGTGTAAAAAGAGTGCTTGATGAATTAAAGTATCGTATGCGAAAATAGTAAATTGTGTCTCAATTCGATCGAGGTCGTATAAGTTAGAACATGGCCAGCAAAAAGGGCGTAAGACTGATTATCACGCTGGAATGCACCGAATGTCGAACCAATCCCGACAAGCGTTCCAACGGCGTTTCCCGCTACACCACCAGCAAAAACCGTCGCAACACGACAGCGCGGCTAGAACTGAAAAAGTTCTGCACGCACTGCAACAAGCACACGGTTCATAAAGAAATCAAGTAATTTCCCCGTTTCATCCAGATATCCATTTATTTCAACTATGGCTTACTTTCGCAAACGTCTTTCCCCCATCAAACCGGGCGACCCCATCGATTATAAAGATGTGGAACTGCTACGCAAATTTATCACCGAGCGAGGCAAGATTCTGCCGCGTCGGATTACGAACCTGACCTGCCAACAGCAAAAAGATTTAACCACAGCCATCAAACAAGCGCGCTATCTGGCACTGCTGCCTTACGTTAACGCTGAAGGCTAGTTTGGCTGCGGAAAAGTCAAAATTTTGAGGGTTGAATTCGGAGGTTCGCTCCGAACGCAATAGAGCCAAAAAAATTTACAATGCTGCTGTATGAGGGCAGTTTGTGACATTTTTAAACAGTCGCTCGAAACCGATAGACACCGATGGGTGTCGCGATCGCGGAATGCAACATTGCACATGAGGAAGCGCAAAATCAGTGGAGAAGGGAACGCCGATCGAATTTAGAGTCCAAGGAGAACGCCGTCTGGCCGTTATCGACCGTCCGGAAGGCAAAAAAAAATGGATCGTTATCGACGAGCGAGGTCAGGCGCATTCCCTTCCCCCTCAGCGCATTGAGTACGCGATCGAAGGCGAGATTTGCAAGCCGACAGAGCTAACGGCGTTGCGAGCGGGAATTGAAGATTATCTCGATCCTTCCAGTTTAGAAGTGGCTTGGGAGTTACTGGTAGAAGACGGGACGGGAGTCACCCCCGGAGAACTCGCCCAGTTACTCTTTTCCGATACGAGTCCGTCGCTGTGTTATGCCGCGCATTTGCTTTTGGCGGACGATAAGGTTTATTTCAAGAAAAAAGCAGAACATTACGAACCGCGCTCTGCAACTCAGGTTGCTGAAATCAAGCATCAACAAGAAGTCGAACGAGAACGCCTTCGGGAAAAGGAAGGATTTTTCAATCGGGTGCGCGAAGCCTTAGCGGGAGAAGCGGTAGAGTGGCAAGAGAGCGATCGCGCGCGCTTAGAAGCGATCGAAAAACTCGTCCTCTATCCCGAACAAACCCATCGTCTCGCTCAAGAACTTTTAGAAGCCTTGGGACGCACTGCAAGTCCCCAAACTGCCTTAGAGTTGTTAGTAGAACTCGGTCGCTGGAGTCCCCACGAAAATCTATTTCTGCGCCGTAGCTCTTTTCCGACTTACTTTCCTCAAAAGGTTCTCGACGTGGCTCAGCAACGCTTGCAGTCTCCTCCACCGGATTCCGAACGCGATCGGCTCGATTTAACGCATCTAAAAGTGTATACCATCGATGACGAAAGCACCCGCGAGATCGATGACGGTTTGAGCGTTGAATTTCTCGAAGGGGGAACGGCAAAACTCTGGATTCACATCGCCGACCCCACCCGTTTAGTGGCGATTGGCGACGATCTCGACCTAGAAGCGCGCCGCCGCAGTACCAGCCTTTACCTGCCGACGGGAACGATCCCCATGTTCCCCGAAGCTTTAGCGACTGGGCCGATGAGTTTAGTGCAAGGACAAGTTTGTTCTGCCCTCAGTTTTAGTACGACGCTCGATAATACCGGAGCAGTCCTCGACTACAGCATTCATGCCAGTCTGATTAAACCGACCTATCGCCTCACCTACGACGATGTAGACGAGATGCTGGAGTTGGGCATTACCGCAGAGCCGGAAATCGAACGACTGGCGACGCTGGCTGATTTGCGCCGTTCGTGGCGACATTCCCAAGGTTCGATTGACATCCGGATGCCGGAAGCCTCGATTAAGGTTAAAGGCAACGAAGAAATCGAGATCGATTTATTGGACGATTCGCGATCGCGCCAACTCGTCGCCGAAATGATGATCCTCGCCGGGGAAATCGCCGGACGCTACGCCCTCGAACATAATATTCCCCTACCCTTTCGCGGACAAGCACAACCCGAACTGCCCCCGGAAGAAGAACTTTTACTGCTTCCCGCCGGGCCGGTTCGCTTTTGCGCCATGCGTTGCCGGATGCCGCGCAGCGAGATGGGAATTACGCCCAATCGCCACGCCGGTTTAGGTCTCGAAATTTACACCCAAGTCACCTCGCCGATTCGCCGCTACACCGATTTGCTGGCGCACTTTCAACTCAAAGCCCACCTGCGAGGAGAACCGCTGCCCTTCGAGCCGTCGCAACTGCAAGAATTGATCTTTAGCGTTACTTCTTCGGCTTACGAAGCCACGTTAGTGGAACGACAAACCAATCGTTATTGGGGGTTGGAATACCTGCGCCGTCACAGCGATCGCGTTTGGACTGCCTTGATGCTACGTTGGTTGCAAGAAGATAATAACCTCGCTTTGATTTTGTTAGAAGATTTGGGCTTGGAACTGCCGCACCGCTTTAATCGCAACGCTAACTTAGGCGAGCGTTTGAATGTTCGCGTTGCTAGTGCCGACCCGAGGCAAGATTTCATTCGCTTCCGGGAATGTTTGCCCGAAGAAGCGGCGGCATCGATGATTTAACCTTTGGATTTTAGATGTGTTATTTTGAATTTTGAACGAATAGCCCTGAATTAAAGCGGGTAGGCGCTTTCCGCCCTATGAACTCCTCCCCTCCCCCCCTCTCCCCCTCTTCCTCAAGCGATCGCTTTAATACTTCTCAAATTGTTTGCCTGGAGGCTGAGAAGACATACCTCTACGCCGAGGTTATTCAAATCATTCCCGATCGCCAGATGTGTTGGGTACGTCCTTTACTCTTAGCAATCTTTAACGAGTTTGAACTTGACAAAATCTACGATTTGCGTAGTGCTTCCGATTTAGTCTGGCCCGATCGCTTTTTTCGAGCCGCGATCGATACTGAAGTCATTCCCCTCATCGTCGAACTCGAAGCAAGTAGCACCGTCATTCGGGAGACTAACCTTATTCGCCCGCAGTTGCATCGATTCCTCCAACGCATCTGGCAAACTGAATAATTGATAATGGACAACGTTCGTACAAATTGATTGCTCTCTTGAGGCAAAGCCTCCTTTAAAATTGACAATTGATAATGGATGAATGGCACTGAAATAAGAGTTGAAAAATCGCCCACAGCCTTGATATTTTGTAGGGTGGGCAGCGCCCACCAGCCTTAAGTCAGTGGCATTCGATAATGGATCGTGGTATGGAGTTTATCGCTATCAATTAAAACAGTTTTTGTGCGACTAACGCTCCTAGTCCAATACAAATCGCACCGAAAACCGGACTACCCAACCAATACAGAAAAGCTTGCTTGGGTTCGCCCACCTCAAATAACACATCAGCATCTAATTCATACGTTGAAAATGTCGTATAAGACCCCAAAAATCCCACTAATACAAATAATTTTAGCGCTTGGCTTGCAACCATTGCTGATAAGAGTTGGCTAGCAAAACCTATTAAAAATGCGCCCGACAAATTCACGATTAAAGTTCCATAAGGAAAACGAGCGTCAATTTTTTTGGCACTAAATATCGCGATATAGTAGCGGCTTAGCGCTCCGGGAATAGCGCCGAGCGCGATCCAAAAAGGAACGAGAAAGGGAGAATTCATACGACTTGTTGGTTAAGTTCTGATGCACCTATTACTAAAACTATAGCCCTAATACCAATTCCAAATCGCGATGCACTAAATTTTTTGCTCTCCGGGGCATAACAATGTTATGCCCTCTTCGGGAATCGTGCAAAATCAATGAGAATTGGTATAAGTAGGTTGACGAAAATAACCTTAACATGAAGAGGGCGGGTTTTGACTGCTGAAGAGGCATTCAGCTTTGAGTATTATTTTTTATTTTCAAACTTTTTCTTGCGATAAAGATTCCTCCTTTCAGAGCGACAAATCCAAGCAAAAAACTGCCCGCCCAATAAACACCAAAACCGCCTAATTTCTGCTCGTTTAACAGCGTAATACTTTCGAGTTCGTAGCTCGAAAATGTCGTGTAAGAGCCGAGAAATCCCGTCAAAAGAAATAAACGTAGATCGGGATAAAAGCGTAGGGATTTTGAGAGCAATATTGTTGCTAAAAATCCCATCATTAAGCAGCCCGTGATGTTAACGATTAAAGTGCTATAAGGGAATTGAGTCCCTAAAATATTGGCAATTCCTAAACCCAAATAGTAACGGCTTAAGGAACCCGCGATCGCGCCGAGTGAAATCGCAGCGATCGGGCGAAAGCGCGCACTTCCCTTAACAATATCTTTGAGACTCAACTTAACTAATACTCCCTGGATGTGCGCTAACAGTCCCGACTGGTCGGGGAACTCAAACAACGCCAGAATATTTAGCTCGATCTGTTAATATCCGAGCGGAATGTTAAGATGCGGGTTGCTCCTACAGTGAATTGAAAACCCAGTTTCTCGAGCTTTGAAAGCAAGAAACTGGGGTTATTGCTATTTACAGAGCAAGCGCATCTAGCTCGCAAGTTCGCCTGCTACTCGCGTTACAGTTTCGGTACGAACTGTTCCTTTTCAGGAATATCTGCATATTCCGAAAGGATTTGGCGGAACTCGTCGCCATCGAGCGTTTCCTTCTCAATTAACAGATCGACCAAGCGATCAACTGCGGCGCGATGATCCCGAATAATTTGACGAGCGATTTGATGTCCTTCTTCGGCAATCGAACGAACGCGATCGTCAATTTTAGTCGCGATCTTTTCAGAATATTCAGAACGCGAAACCAAACTATTGCCTAAAAATACTTCTCCGGCTTGATCTTCAAGGGAAATCGGCCCCAAATCGCTCATCCCGAAGCGCGTGACCATTTGCCGCGCTAACGCCGTCGTTTGCTGCAAGTCGCCGCCTGCACCCGTCGTGACTTCCGCATCGCCGAAGATTTCTTCTTCCGCCGCGCGTCCGCCCATTGCGCCCGCAATACGCGCCATTAATTGCGCCCGCGTCGTCAATCCTTGTTCTTCGCCGGGAGTGAACCAGGTCAAACCTTGCGCTTGTCCGCGCGGAATTAAGGTGACTTTTTGTACCGGATCGTGGTCTTTTAAGAGAGTACCGACGATCGCGTGACCGACTTCGTGGTAAGCAATCAAACGCTTACTCTTACTATCCACCAACGGCGTACCTTCCATCCCCGCAATGACGCGATCGACCGCATCGTCGATTTCTAACATCGTCATCGCCTCTTTGCGCCGCCGCGCGGTTAAAATTGCCGCTTCGTTGAGCAAGTTTGCCAAATCTGCGCCCGTAAATCCGGGAGTCCGTCGCGCGATCGCTTCAATCGAAATTTCCGATGCTAGCTTCTTATTGCGCGCGTGAACTTCCAATACCTTCACGCGACCTTTCAAATCCGGCGCATCCACCGTCACCTGACGGTCGAAACGTCCCGGACGCAACAGCGCCGCATCCAACACATCCGGTCGGTTCGTCGCCGCGATAATAATAATCCCCGTATTGCCCTCAAAGCCGTCCATTTCCGTTAACAGTTGGTTGAGGGTTTGTTCGCGTTCGTCGTTACCGCCGCCAATCCCAGCACCGCGCTGGCGACCGACTGCATCGATTTCATCGATAAAGATCAAGCAAGGTGCATTTTCCTTCGCTTTCTTAAACAAATCGCGCACCCGCGACGCACCGACACCGACGAACATTTCGACAAATTCCGAACCGGAGATGCTGAAGAAAGGAACGCCCGCTTCGCCCGCGATCGCTTTAGCTAGCAGCGTTTTACCCGTTCCCGGAGGCCCGACGAGCAAAACACCCTTGGGAATGCGCGCGCCGACTGCCGTAAAGCGTTCCGGTTGCTTGAGGAAAGTCACAACTTCTTGCAGTTCTTCCTTCGCCTCTTCAATCCCCGCTACGTCGTCAAACATTACGCCCGTCTTCGCTTCCATCATGAAACGCGCGCGCGACTTGCCGAAACTCATCGCTTGTCCCGGACCGCCGGGAATATTGCTAGAACGGCGGAATAGGAACAGCAGCGCGCCGAGTAACAGCACCGGGAAGATTAAGTTCCCTAAAAATCCCCACAAAGCGCTGTCATTGCGCGCAGGGTGAGATTCTAGGGCGACGTTCTTATCTCTAAGCTTGGCGATTAGATCCGGTGCGTTTCCGGGCAGATCGACGCGCAGCAGTTGAATGCGGTTGTCGAGTTGCGGATCTAGCGCTTGGACGATCGCGGTACGCCCTCCTTCGTAAAGATCGACCCCCACAATTCGTTCTGCATCCAGGTATTCTAGGAAGCGACCGTAAGTCATGCGCGTACTCGCGGCGTTATTGCCCATATTACCCGCCGCCGGGGAAAAGGCTCCCTGCCAGACAAAGAAGCCGATTAAGAGGGGAAGTAGGGACCACAGAAGGATTACTTTCCAGGAAATTTTCATTTTGTATAAGTTCTATAAGGTCTGTCGATGGATTTTCTTAAGAAATTTGGCGTTTTAACCCAACGAGCGAGGGTTCTATTACCCAAAAATGCCTAAATTGCATCTCAAGCTTAATTAAATTTAACCTAATTTTCAGTTTTCTCGCAACCCGATGGGGGCGAAGGGGGAGTCGATTTAAGCCCGGGTAGGCTCGGGAAGACAATCTAAATATTGCCGACAAGCATTGAAAATACGCCTCTTCCCACTCAGAAAAGAGGCGCATCGTCAAGCAAAATTTAAGTTTCTTAAGCGACGAAAAACGAAACGGGCATCTTAGTAAACTTCAACGTGCCAGCGTTCTTCCTTCTTCAGTTGCTTGCGGAACTCATCCCAATTCATACCGCGCTTCGACGCTTCATTCGTGAAAGTTTCGCCAATCGGCGGTTCCATTCCCTTCAAACCGCACATATAAACGTGCGTCTTCGGTTTTTGCAGCATCTCGAACAGTTCGTCGGCGTTTTCGCTGACGCGACTCTGAACGTACATTTTGCCGCCATCGGCTGCATTTTGTTCGCGACTGATAGCATAGGTGAGGCGGAAGTTATCGGGGAATTCCGCCGCCATTTTCTCGAGTTCTTCTTTATAGAGAATATTGGCCGTGTAAGGAACCCCGAAGATCAACCAAGCTAAACCTTTGAACTTGTAACCTTCGTTCTGTTCTTTAAACATCCGCCAGAGGAAGGCGCGGAAAGGCGCAATCCCCGTTCCCGTTGCCAGCATGATGATGGTGGCATCTTCATCGTGGGGGAGAAGCATCTCTTTACCCACAGGTCCAGTAATGGCGACATCAGCACCGACTTCGAGGTTGCACAAATAAGTCGAGCAAACCCCGTAGACGGTTTCGCCCGTTTCCGGGTGCTTGTACTCCAGTTGGCGCACGCACAGGGAGACGGTTTCATCGTCCACGCGATCGCCGTGACGGGTCGAAGCGATCGAGTACAATCTCAGTTTATGAGGTTTGCCCTTATCATCTTGTCCCGGCGGAACGATACCGATACTTTGACCTTCCAGATAACGCAGGTTGCCTTGAGAGAGGTCAAATGTTAAATGGCGGACTGTTCCCTGTCCCCCTTGGGCAACTAGCTCGTAATTCTCCAGACACTTGCCCATGTAAGGGTTTTTGGGCTTATAAAGATTAACCGGAATATCTTCGGATTTAGCTTCTGATTTGGCCTTGGCTTGAGTCATAGGTTCGCTCTTGGGTGCGGGCTTCGCCGGCCGCGCTTGAGGTTTATAATCCGCATCAAACGGCTTGATGCTGACAATTTTGCCTCCCAAGCGGGTAATTCGCCGCATTTCCTGATTCATGCGTCCATAGGGAACGAGCAATTGAATCGTACCACTCTGACGAATGGGGTAGCCTGCTCGATCGGTTTGTTCGTTCTGACTCAGACCTTCCACTTCGTAGACGAACAATCGGCTGCTAAAGGTTGTATTACCGGGATAAGTACCAGCCGCGCTAGAACTATACATCACTACTTAAGGATCTCCCAACTCGGATTGAATGTTATGTGTCCCAGCACTGGCGCTCCCCAAATCGTTAATGGCGATCTCGAGATCGAAGGGGTGCGTCGCAGTCGAGACAAGTCCGTATAACTTCAGACTACCACTGGTAGCCGCTCGAGTTGCTGCGGTCGGTCTTGAGAGGCAAAATTTCTAGAGATTTTCTGTAGTTGAGACTAGCCCGAACTCGAAAGGCATACTGTAAAGATTTAAGCAATTTTATATTTTCTTTATCAAAACGGCTCGAGCTACCGTAGCATAGGTACGGGGCAAAATTTTTTCCCGCTCGCTCGACCTTGTAGGAGAACTCCTGTTTTGGTACAATTTCTCAATAAGTATCTAGTATTAAAGACTTACTAGGTTCGTTGTGTAAATTTACGGGCGGGAAATCCAGCAAGCCGGAGATATTTCGGTGCGGAGGGCAGATTCTCCCCTGCTTGGCGCGATTTAAGAAAATCAGTTTTGTGTTTAGAGGGAAGCTATGGTATCTCAATCGGATCGCGTGGTTCTCATTGGAGTCGCTGGTGACTCTGGATGCGGTAAATCCACCTTTTTGCGCCGCTTGACGGATTTATTTGGTGACGAATTTATGACGGTGATTTGTCTGGACGACTATCACAGTCTCGATCGCAAGGGAAGAAAAGCGGCGGGGGTGACTGCACTCGACCCCAAGGCTAATAACTTCGACTTGATGTACGAACAGATTAAGGCGCTTAAAGAAGGCAAAGCGATCGATAAACCCATCTACAATCATGAAACCGGAGAGATCGACCCGCCGGAGCGGATCGATCCCAATAAAGTGATCGTGGTTGAAGGGCTTCATCCTTTGTTTGACGAGCGCGTGCGCAGTCTGCTCGATTTCAGCGTTTACCTCGACATTAGCGATGAGGTCAAAATCAACTGGAAAATTCAGCGCGATATGGCCGAGCGCGGTCATACCTACGAGGACGTATTGGCTTCGATTAATGCCAGACGACCGGATTTCAGCGCCTATATCGAACCGCAGAAGCAGTATGCAGATGTCGTCATTCAAATCGTGCCAACGCAGTTGATTGAAGACAAGGAAAGCAGGTATCTGCGGGTTCGCCTGATCCAACAAGAAGGCAAACCCCATTTCCGCCCCGTTTATCTCTTCGACGAAGGTTCGACCATCGATTGGAGACCGTGCGGTCGTAAGTTGACTTGTTCTTATCCCGGCATTAAGCTCTACTACGGCCCGGATAGCTACATGGGCAACGAAGTTTCGATTCTCGAAGTGGATGGCGAGTTTGATAACCTCGAAGAGATGATTTACATCGAAAGTCATCTGAGCAATACGGCGACGAAACATTACGGCGAAATGACCGAGTTGTTGCTCGCGCATAAGGATTACCCGGGTTCCAACAATGGCTCGGGCTTGTTCCAAGTTTTGGTCGGTCTCAAAATGCGAGAAGCGTATCAAAACCTGACGGCGAGCAGTGTGGAAGAAAAGGTCGTAGCAGCGGTTTAAGCTCGAAACATTCCCTGAATCCCGCACTTCGTTACATAACCAACAAGTCGCAAGGTCGAATAAAACACTAAGATACAGCGCGCCCCGGTTCCTCGTTTCTTTCTAACAGAGGAGCCGGGGCTTTTGTTGCGGCGATCGCGCCGAAGGGCTGTTAATCGTCGAGACTATCGAGACTGAGCGGCACCAAGTCGCCGTTTGCAGTCAAACCTAACATCATTGGCTCTTTTTCAGCAATAAACTTACCCGTCAGTACGCAGCGTTCGTCCCTGTTCGCGATCGCTTCAATTGAGGCGCGGATATCGGCTTGCGAAAATTGAGGTCGATAAGAGCCGGACTTTTGCTGGACGTAATTCCACAGTACATCTCGAATCAGCGCTTGGTATCCCGTACCGCCAGAGAGTTCTTTGAGTTTGTCTTTGAGGTCTCTTTCCAAGCGGATGCTAGTCACTTCCATATCGGTGGTTGAAGTTCGAGTCAGGGTACGCATCATTTTTTTTCTCCAAAAATACTAGACATTGCGATAATACAAGTGTAGTATTAAAGAGCGGGGAATTTCAAGAGTCTCGAGAAATTCCTACACTCGCTCTCAAAAAAAAGATCGATTTTTTAGAGCTTGGTTTCCGGAATCGCGTTGCCCCCGCTTGTAGCTTACTCCGAAGCGCCAGCGAGCGCCTTTGAAAAAAACCCGTTATCAAATCCTTAAACCTTTAATTTCAAGAACGCCTTCAGTGAAAAACCTTACCGTCCTAACCGCCCAACACTTTGCCTCCGCTCTCAGACCGGGATCGTCGGCGACAAAGGATTGGGATTTTTTGTGGGTTGGGGGCGAGTGCATAGGTCGGACGCGGATGGCAGATGCCAAACCCAATCAACCCAGTATTAGATCGAGCAACGATCGCCATTATCACGGCTTCGGAAATTTAGAACCTGAAGTTAATCAAACCAGCGGGAGGTACGAGTCCCAAGCGACTGTACCGATAATAAACTAAAACCCTGTAGTCGGTTTGTAGTACCCCCGCTGTTCCTCCCAGGATGCGGGGGTTTTTAGTTTTAACCGATTCGAGCCAAGGAGCGCCGAAATGTTAAGTCAGTCCGTTGTCGTATTTTCTAAAAACTATCTACCGATCAGTCGCGTTAATATCCGTCGCGCCTTGGTTCTGTTAGTTTCCGGAAAAGCCGAGCCGGTTGATTTTCTAGTCCGGGAACCGTGGTTGGTGCGATCGCCAACGCAAATCTTCCCCGTCCCCCAGCACATTCGCCTGCTCGTTAATAGCGGCGAACGAACTTGGAAAGTGCCGCCGGTGAATCGTCGGGAAGTGCTGCGACGAGACGCACACCGCTGCCAATACTGCGGCAGCACCAAAAAGTTAACGCTCGACCACGTAATTCCCCGTTCCAAGGGCGGAAAACACACCTGGGACAACGTAGTTACTGCTTGCGAGCGGTGCAACTCCCAAAAAGGCGATCGCACTCCCCAGCAAGTGGGAATGAACCTTCGCTGTCGCCCCCAAGCCCCACCCCACCCCGCTGTTACCTTTGCCGACCAGTTCTGGCGCGAACAGCAAGTTAACCTGGAATAGCAGGAGAGAAAACAATGCTGAAACTCACCTATCTGGAAAACGGATTCGATCTCGAACGGTTGGCTCAATCGCTGGAAGATTGGGTAGAAGTGCGAGTCCTCGTCGCGATGCGATCGGCAACGGCAATTTGCGTCGAACCGACGACGGCTTCTTTCCTCCTGCCGATCGATCTGCCCTATCTCAAAGAACTCGAAGCGCTGGCGATGCGCGAAGAGGGCGATAGTATCGCGCTGGCGGTTTGCGATGAAGAATATATCGAAGTTAGCCTGAACGGGACTTGGGTTTCTTCCGCGCCCGACGGCGAAGAAGGAGCCTTCGTAACCGCATTAAGCGATCGCGTCGAGTTTTTCCTTTTTAAACTCTGGCAGGAGGCGCAATCTCTCGCCTCCGCCCTCCGCGATTGAGATTGAGGCGCACTCGCTTTGCAAGTGCGTCTTTTTATTTGCGTTCCGAATTTAAGGGAAAACAAAAGGGCGATCGCGCGCGTTCGTGCCGATAATCCTCTACTTTCTACGCCAGAAAATACGTTTTCACTAAAGCGCCATAATAAGCTCTCGCTTTTTTATCGATCAAAGCCGCCGGTAAATGAGAGAAATTCGATCGCGAAACGATATCGCTTTGAGGAATCGTAAAAACGGTTCTGTTATCGCTCTCCGTACCCGTTTGAAAATAAAAATATTTGCCTAAATCCTGTTCCTCTTCCTGACTGTATTTGCTTAAAATTTCTATAATCTTGTCAAGCTCCGTTTGTGTCTTTTTAAAAACACTGCCATTAGAACGATAAGAATTAAAGAAAAGTGGCAAAGCTATCGGTCTGCCATCATCGCGCCTTTTTTGAATTTCTGGGATATAAGATTGAATAACTTTAATCGCATTCTTCAAAGAAGAAAAATTATCGTGTTGAGTGGGAATCAAGACGACATCGGAAGCGTAAACGCAGCTTTGGCTGTAAAAAGTCCAGTTCGCCGGACTGTCGATCAAAATATAATCGTATTGCGAAACAAGGGGAGAAAGCAATCGCTGCAAGCGAGTAATTCCGCCTTGTACCTTTGCCTGTTGAAATAGATCCGTATAAGCTTCGAGTTCGGGATCGGAAGGAATACAATCAAAAATTGGAATTAACCGCTCATCCTTCAACGATTTAACATGATACTGTTGAATTGTTTCCTCAATCTCAAACTTACGACTGAGCATACAATCCGATAGTTTAATCACTCCCGCTCGAACATTAAGAATATCGGTGAGGTCGGACTGCTGGGGATCGAAATCAATAACCAGAACTTTTTTCTGATACGTCCAAGCTAAGGCTGCGGCTAAATTAACCGTAGTCGTTGTTTTGCCAACACCGCCTTTATCGTTGTATAAACTCACGGTCAGCGCGCGCGGGGGAGACGCAATTAAAGCATTCAATCCGCCGATAATTGTCTCGATATTAGACCGTTTAATTTCCAAAATGGAAGTCACCGGAAAAACGACTTTTCCGTGTTTGCGAAACAGTTGAATCCGATCGCCATTCGTGAGGATGCCCCAAATCGCTGTTTTGCAATTAGCGGCACAGAGATGTCGGGCGAGTTGCGATCGCGCTTCTTGATATTGAGGAGTCGCCGAAGAAAAATCGATCGCGTCTCCCGTCGATTCGGCACGCCCTCGAACTTCAACTAAAAGTTCGGGTTCCTCCGGATGATTCGCGAAAATAATTTCCGTCTGACTCTTACGAGCCGCATAATGAACGGGGCGTTCGCCGGGATGCGTGGGGAACTCCGGAAACCACTCCCAGCGAGAGAAGCCGAGTTCTTGCAACAGCGGCTCGACAAAATCGCTGCAAACCAGAGACTCTGTAGCGTCTTGAGGCAGATGCCGGAAAATCTGCTGCCAGTTAACATCGGACATCTTAATGAAATGAAACTCCTCTAGTGCGGTTGAACCCTTCAGTTTGAGTATACAGGCACGATTTAGCGTCGTGCCAAGCGGCAAAAAACCCAGTATTTTTTCGGAGCATCCATTCCTTCCGGAAGAACCTCCCCTGCATCGGAAAGACTAGGAAGCACTACGCATATCGGTCATGGGGGTCGAAGTTTAGGTGAAGACAAAAATTAATTATCCTTTAGTCGGACAAATTCTGCGAGAGCGCTATCAAATTCTACAAGTTTTGGGCCGTGGGGCTTTCGGTCAGACTTACGCAGTTTGCGACTTGCTCGATCCCGCCCAGCCGCAATATGCTCTCAAACATTATCCGCGCCGCAGCGATCTCGTCCATCTGGTTCGTGCCAGCCAGCAAGCTTTTATCGCGGAAGCTCGCATTTTAAAAACCGTGGGACAGCATCCGCAAATTCCTCAGTTCATCGATGCGTTCGAGCTAGAGGGGGGATGGTACTTAGTTCAAGAAGCGATCGCGGGGCAAACCCTCGCCGACTACCTTTCGGTGTTAAAACAGTGCGATCGCCTACAACGAGAGAGAGTCGCAATCTCGCTCCTTAAAGACGTTCTCAGCATTCTCGACTTCCTTCACGAGTGCGGCATCATTCACTGCGATCTCAAGCCGAACAACCTGATTCAGCGCTCTGAAGACGCTCGGTGGGTGTTAATTGATTTTGGCAACGCCCAGCCGGTACGCTTGTCGTCTGAGGAACCATCCGCCCGTTCTGCAATTGCTGTGAGTCCATCGGGCTACCTCGCCGCCGAACTGTTAAACGGCAAACCCGTTCCCAGTAGCGATATTTACGCCCTCGGCGCGATCGCAATTGAAATACTCACCGGACAAGATCCGGTTCGACTTCAACTGGATATCGATCGCGGCGAGCCGAGCGGCTGGCAGCGCCAAGATACTCCCTTCGAGCAGATATTACAGCAAATGGTGCGCTCTGACCTGCAACAGCGCTATCCATCTGCTCAAGCCGTTTTAGAAGCGATCGAGGAGATCGAGACGGGAGCGGATATCTTGCTCTCCACCCCTTCAAACAGCCCGACACCCTTAACAACTTTAGCGGCTAACCGAGCTTGGCTCGAAGAAGTTATCGAAACGCAGAGCGAAAGCGCCACAGCAGAACGAGAGCAACTCGATGTTTCCTTTAATGCGAGTATTGGTCCGGCTGGAGTTGCCGTGGCGGTGAGTCAGACGCATCCCAACCCTTTCAGTAACATTCGCCTGCCCCAGTTTCCCTTTTTCGTCAGTACCAGCGTAACAATTGCAGCGGTTAACACGGCGGCGATCGCGTTGGGAATGCACGCAATTAGCAATGTCGATAACGCCGATCCGGGCGAACAATTACTTTCTAGCGCCCGTAACGCTTATCAGAAGGGCGAATTCGATCGCGCGATCGCTCTGGCCAAAGCCATTCCCCCGGAAAGTTATTCCTATAAAGATTCTCAAGCCGCCCTCAGCCGGTGGCAGAAAAATTGGCAACAAGCATCGGCTCGTTTCCAAGAAATCGAGCAAGCCGTCGCGCAGCGACACTGGAACGACGTACTAACTCAAGCGAACAACTTTCCCGAAATCGCTTTTTGGCAAGAGAAATTAGCGCCGTTAATAGCAGAAGCCAAGGAAGGGGCAGAAGCAGAAGCCAAGAACTTGCTCGATAAAGCCTTCAATCGCGCCCGAGAGCGAGACTTCGCTCGCGCGATCGGCTACCTCGAACAAATTTCGCCCCAAACGACGACAGGAGCCAGCATTCAGCACAAACTGAATGAATATCGATCCAAACAACGCGTTCGCGCCGCCGTCCTGCTGCAAGAAGCCTACGAATTCGCCCAAAACCGACAATTTACCGAAGCGATCTCGCGGCTCGAGCAGATACCCCCAGATACCTCCGTTAGCGCGATCGCCCAAACTAAAATCGCCGAATACACTCAAAAACAAGAAATTAAAGCTAAAGTCAACCCTTTACCCGCGCTTTATCTGCGAGTCGCCCCTTAAACCCACCCCGACTCCACCCAGAAGCTAGCGGAATGCCAATCTTGTCAAAAAACCGAAAGCGAGGTTAGTCTAAGAACAGGCAGCACGTCGCTGGGAACTCAAACTGCCGTTAATCCGTCAACTCAACCAGTCGGGGTGCATTATACCAAAACTGGCTGAGAATTTTTTGGCCTTGGATTCCCGCTCGGACTTTGTATAACCAACTCGTCCGAAAAAAAGCGCTCCGCAGAGGTAGCACTCTAAAGAACATTCAGATTCTGTTATCGAGTTATGGTGGGTTTCTACACAGCAATTCGTTCTCGAGGTCTCCTTGTCAGCCTTCTCGCTTCTATGATGTGGATGAATGGCAACGGTATGACTCAACTCAGCGCCCTCGCCCAGCCAGCTTGGGAGGTTAGCGTCAACTTCCCCAAAGCTTCGGGCAACAGTGGCAGCCCCAGGCAAACGACCGGAGCGGGCAACCGCAACGGGACTTGCACGATCCGCAAGGATAGTCAACCCGGAATGACGGCTATAATGCCGGTTGGTAATATCGGGACGACAGTGGCAGCCAACCCTTCTCTATCGATTTATATCCCTCAAACCAATGCTAAACGACTTGAAGTCGTGATTGCAGAGGTAGCGTTTGCAGAGGAAGAATTTAAAGAAGTGTACGTCAAAAGCGATTTTGTAATTCCTGTTGCTCTTAAAGAGGATCCGGGAATTATAACTTTGAAGCTAGACGGGGCGAACTTGGAACCCAATAAGTTGTATAAGTGGACTTTCACAGCATTCTGTGGCGATGCCAACGATTTTTCTAAGGCAGAAAAAGTCTGGGGACTCTTCGAGCCGAAGGAATTGTCGGCGGACTTGAGACGGCAACTGGAAGGGGCTACTCCCTTAGAACAAGCTAAATTGTACGCCCAAGCGGGGATTTGGAATGAAACTTTAGCGCTCGTGTCCTCCTTGCGTGCATCTAATCCTCGAGAGTGGACGGAGTTATTGCACTCCATCGATCTTAACAACCTAGATTCGGCTCCGTTGCTCGAGTCAAACCCTTGATGCAATGGTATGTTTTCCTCACAGGAGGTGAATAAAAATGATGTTAATTCGGAACGCGAAGGTCGCTCCGGGTGCGAGCGCGGTTCTGCTGTTGCCAACATTATTTGGGTTTACTGCCCCTTCATCTCCTGTGAGTGCGAACAGTACCGAACAACTCATCAGCGTTAAGTTTCCCCGGGATTGCGGCGCTAACGGGGCAGAGCGCACGGCTCCTGGTGATTACAAAAGCCCCTGCATCAGTCACGGTACGACCGTTTTGATGCCGCTTGATAACATCGGTACAACGCTCGCCGCCGCTCCGTACCTTGGCGTTTCTCTTCCTCAAACAACGGCTTAGTTTGCTGAAGTCAGCATTGAAGAAGGAGAGCGAGAAGGCGATCGCATCGGCTCCGTTTCTGGATTAAAAGGCTCGATTGATTTGACTATATCCTAACAATGAGGTGATTGATATGATGTTATTGCAAAAATGGGGATTCGCGACTGGCGCGATCGCCCTTCTGATGTCCCCAGCCCTGTTCGGCTTTACCAACCTTCCAGCCTCCCCGCAGTCATCGAGCCGCATCGAACAACTAATTAGCCTTAGATTTCCCTCTTCTGGGGGCAGCCGACCTGCTCGTACTACGGGTGCTGCTTCCCGCAGCGAGTGCAACATCGAAAAGGGCAAAGGAATTTCCTCCGTAACCGCCCTGATGCCGATTGACAACATTGGAACCACCGTCGCCGCCGACCCGAACCTCTTCGTGTATATTCCCAAAAGCAAGATTGAAGGCGGAGAAGTCTCGATTATTGATGTTGCAACACAACAAGAAGTTTACCTAGAGCGATTCGACCTATCCAACAAACCGGTCGATGCTCGCGGGATCGTTAAGCTCTCCTTAAACGGTGCAAAGCTCGAACCCAACAAGACTTACCATTGGACCTTTACCCCTTTCTGCGATGTGACCAATGGAATTCCCGGCTACGATCAAACGTTTGTTGAAGGACAGTTTCAGCGCACGAGTCTGAGTACCGCAGACAGCGAGCAACTCCAAGAGGCTAGCACGCCCTTACAACGTGCAGAAATCTACGCTAGAGCTAAGGTTTGGAATGAAACCTTGACCCTGGTTCGAGAAGCCAGCAAGACTACTCCCCAAGAATGGCAGACGCTGCTCGAATCGGTTCAACTCGAGGATTTAGCCCGAGCGCCTTACTTTGGAGAATCGCCCGTATTATCAGAAGAAAAAATGGGTGCAGAAGCATCGGAACTCGATTCGATGCGATCGCCCGATTCGCCCAATGCGCCCAATGCACCCAATGCGATAAATTCCTCCACTCCTATTGAGGGACTTTGGTAGACTGGCTTCCCTGTCGCGATCGCCCCCTAGAAAGCGAGAAAGGTGCGCAAATCTGCGGTATGATGGGGGCAGAAGGTTCAGCACGATGCTCCATCGCTAGCTTTTCAGCGATCGGGAAAGGACAAAGACCTTACAAATCGCGCTCTTCAAAAAATGCACGCCGCCCCAACTCCCTTCTACTCGATCGAACTTTGACGATCCCTTTTTCTAGAAGGTGTCTCGGTTGCCCCGGCTCGCCTCCTCCACCCGCCGATTTGACCGCGCTGCCGCGCAACTAGGAAGCTCATGCAGATTGACCTCAAACAGTTTCTTTGGCGATCGCGCAGCGTGTGGATAACAACTCCGTTAATTGCCTTGCTCGTCATTGGCGCGCGCCTTGCTGGTGTTTTACAAGCTTGGGAATGGGCGGCTTACGATCGCTATATGCACTTGCGCCCTGGAGAGGGAGGAGACGATCGCGTCGTTATCGTCGGCATCACCGAAAAAGACATCCAAGAGGTCGGCCGTGCCATTATGCCCGATGGCATCTACGCCGCCTTAATCGAGAAACTCAAGAGCCGAAACCCCCGCGTCATCGGTCTCGATATTTATCGCGACCAACCCGTCGAACCGGGTCATAACGAACTCGTCAAAGTTTTTCAAACCACTCCCAACCTCATCGGCATCGAAAAAGTCATCGGTAACAGCGATCTGCAACGCGTAGCCCCGCCCCCCGCCTTAAAACAGAAAGATCCGCCCCAAGTGGGAGCCAACGACATCTTAATCGATACCGATAAAATTATTCGGCGTTCCTTTATCTCGCTCCCCGACCCAGAAAACGAACAAGCCTCCATCCCCAGTTTTCCCATGTATGCAGCAGCGCTCTACCTCGAGCGCGACGGTATCGAGTTGGGTGAAACCGGCCCGAACGAATGGAAACAATGGACGCTTGGGAACACATTACTGAGGCGCTTCGATAGTAACGATGGGGGTTACGTTCGCGCCGATAGCCGGGGCTACCAAATCTTAATCAACTATCGCGGTCCGGTAAGAACCTTTAACACCGTCTCCTTAATGGATGTCCTCAAAGACCGCATTCCAGCCGATTGGGGACGCGATCGCATCATCCTCATCGGTATGGTCGGTGACAGTTCCAACGACCTCTTTTATATCCCCTACAGCAACAATCTCATCAGTACGCCCGACCCCGTTCCCGGAGTCGAAATACACGCCAACCTCGCCAGCCAAATCCTCAGCAGCGTTCTCGACAGTCGCCCCCTTTTTCGCAGTTGGCCCGAACCCCTCGAATATCTCTGGATTTTTGCTTGGTCTGGCATCGGTGCATTCATAGCATGGCGCACCATGCGCTACACCGGAGAAGCGCGCACTTTACTCCTTAAAGCCTCGAGCATCGTTATCGTCGCCGCCGCCAGCCTAGTAGGAAGTACCTACTTAGCCTTTTTACAGGGATGGTGGATTCCCGTCGTTCCCCCCATGCTTGCCTTCGTGGGTTCTGCCAGTGCCATTACCGCCTTAATTGCGCGCAGCGCTGGCGACATCCGCAAAACCTTCGGACGCTACCTAACGGATGCCGTCGTCGCCAACCTCCTCGAACACCCGGAAGGCTTAAAAATGGGCGGAGAACGCCGCAAGATTACCATCCTCACTTCCGACTTGCGCGGTTTTACGGCTCTATCCGAACGCTTATCGCCCGAGGAAGTGGTGAAAATTCTCAACTTCTATCTCAGCCACATGGCCGATACGATCGCGCAGTATCAAGGTACGATCGATGAATTCATGGGCGATGGCATTTTAGTCTTATTCGGTGCGCCCACCGCTCGCCACGACGACCCCGAACGTGCTGTTGCTTGCGCCATTGCCATGCAGCAAGCAATGTCGCAAGTCAATAGCCAAATGCAAGCTTGGGGACTGCCCAACCTCGACATGGGCATTGGCATCAACACCGGCGAAGTCGTCGTCGGTAACATCGGCTCTGAAAAGCGCACTAAATACGGCATCGTTGGCAGTCAAGTCAACCTCACTTATCGCATCGAATCCTACACCACGGGCGGACAAATCTTGATTTCTGAAACAACCCTTAAAGAGGTTAATGCGGACATCAAAACCAACGGTTCCAAAGAAGTCTCGCCTAAAGGTGTAGCTCAACCCATTCGCATCTACGACGTGGGCGGTATTGGCGCGCCCTACTCTCTCACCCTGACCAAAGAAGAAGAAATCTATTACCCGCTCGCCGAACCCATTTCTCTCCAATACGCTGTTATTGAAGGCAAAGATATCGGGAATACTACCTATTGGGGTCACTTAATTCAGTTATCGGCAAAAGGAGGTCAAGTGCGCTTAGAGAAGCGCGAAAACAGCAACCTTCCCCCTGCCCTCGGTAACATTAAGCTGAATTTCTCGGGATTGGATTCGGTTGAAGCGCTCCAAGATGAAGACGTTTATGCCAAGGTGCTAGAGGAGCCAGCAAGCCAGGGCTGCTTCTATATCCAGTTCACTGCTAAATCCCCAAAAGTGGACGCAAAGCTCAAGGAAATTTATACAGCCACTAAAGCTAGCTAGCCAGTCAGACCGATGAAACTCTTGTTCTTAGGTTCGGGTTCGGCCTTCACCGTAGGGGCCGACAATTTTCAGTCTAATATGTTATTGCTCGACGAGAAAGGGAATAAACTGCTACTCGATTGCGGTTCTGATATTCGTTTTTCCTTACACGCTGCCGGATTCTCCTATCGAGATATTACCGATATTTATATCAGTCATCTTCATGCCGACCATGTTGGCGGTTTGGAATATATTGGATTTACAACTTTCTTTAACGAACGGTGTACTAAGCCTAATTTGTACGCGAGTAAAGATGTAGTGACAGATCTTTGGGATCGATGTCTATCGGGAGGGATGAGGGATATTGGCGACGATATAGCCGACCTCACAACCTATTTTGACGTGAAAAAAATCTCTAAAAATGGTTACTTTATTTGGCAACAATACAAATTTGAACTCGTGCGAGCGATTCACGTTCACAACAGCTTTTATTTAATGCCGAGTTACGGATTATTTTTTGAGATTGAAGGTCTTCGCGTCTTCGTGACCACTGATACGCAACTGAGTTTGGACGAAAATGGGGAGTGTTACGAAAGTGCAGACTTGATCTTTCATGACTGCGAAACCAGTACCCATCGCACCGCCGTTCATGCCAATTATCAAGATTTGCGGTGCTTGCCGGCGCGTTATAAAAGTAAAATGTGGCTTTATGGATATCAACCGGGTCATCTTCCCAACGCTCGAGAGGATGGTTTTTTAGGCTTTGTGAAACGCGGTCAAGTTTTCGATCTGACCTTAGCATCTCTGACCTCTAATTATGGCTGTTGGGCGAGGGAGGGATTAAAAGATATGAGTCCGGGAGGATTGCGATTTTGCCCTGAAATCCGCTCGAACGAGTTGAAGAAGACGTTGGAACCCTAGCTAGATTAGCTCTGATGAAAATACTGTCATTCCGGCTTGAAAATGATATTCTCCACTGTAGATGTGAGTGTGAGGAAATTTAGGTCGTGGTCAAATTGCCAATACAACCGAAACAAGAGTCTTATTACAGCGCCACCCGGCGATCGCTGCCCCTCGATAGTCCGATCGCAGCGCGATCGCTACCGGAAACGCCCCTGTTTGGCACCGATGGCATACGCGGTAAAGCCGGAGAGCTACTCAACGCCCCCTTAGCCCTACAAGCCGGTTTTTGGGCAGCGCGCGTTTTCCAAGAAGCTGCCGCGCGATCGGGTCCGGTCATCATCGGGCAGGATTCTCGCAATTCCAGCGATATGCTAGCCAATGCTTTAAGCGCTGGCTTAACCTCAGCGGGTTTGGAAGTCTGGAATGTGGGCTTATGCCCGACTCCTTGCGTATCTTACCTGACCGGCAGTAGCGATGCGATCGGCGGGATTATGATTTCCGCTAGCCATAACCCTCCTGAAGATAACGGGATTAAATTTTTTGGTCAGAAAGGGACGAAATTATCCGAACAGTGGACCCGAAAGATTGAAGCGGGAATCCGAGGGCAAGAAAGAATAGCCGTTTCCGGTGACAGTTGGGGAAGGCAATACCAACAGCCCCACTTAACCGATAAGTATGTCGAAGCCCTGACGCGATCGCTCCCCGCCGGAATCGACTTGCAAGGGCAGCGCATTGTCCTAGATCTGGCTTGGGGAGCCGCCGCCCACCTCGCCCCCGCCGTTTTTCGCCGTTTGGGAGCCGAGGTCATCTGCTTGCACGCAATGGCTTGCGGCGATCGCATCAACGTCGGTTGCGGTTCCACCCATCTCGAACCCCTGCAAGCTGCCGTGGGCGAATATCAAGCCGACTTTGGCTTTGCCTTCGATGGCGATGCCGATCGCGTCCTCGCTATTGATGGAAACGGGCGCGTTGTCGATGGCGACTACATTCTCTACTTTTGGGGCAAAATCCTCAAAGAACGGGGCGAACTGCCGGGAAATCTGCTGGTTGCCACCGTTATGGCAAACTTAGGGTTCGAGCGAGCCTGGAAAGCGCTGGGCGGCGAATTCCGACGTACCGCCGTCGGCGACCAATACGTTCAAGCTGAAATGCTCGAGTCCGGTGCGATGCTGGGCGGAGAACAATCCGGCCATATCCTCTGCCACCACCACAGCTACTCCGGCGACGGGCTGCAAACTGCCTTGCATTTAGCCGCTTTGGTGCAACAGTCCGGCGAATCTTTAGCAACGTTGGTGGATAAAAGCTTTCAGCGCTATCCGCAACGACTGTGCAACGTCCGCGTTGAAGATCGCGAACGCCGCTGCAACTGGCAAGCCTGCCAGCCCTTAATGGACGAAATCGCAGCGGCTGAAACGGCAATGGGCGATCGCGGGCGTATCCTCGTGCGCGCCTCCGGTACCGAACCCCTGATCCGCGTCATGGTTGAGGCGGAAGAAGCCCGCATGGTTTCTGATTGGAGCGAACGAATTGTCGCCACCGTCCAGACCTATTTGTTAGCCTAAAATTTATTGAATCATTCACTCCCGATCCCCAATCGAGCGTGGATGATTCAATAAGGTCTAACCTCGGTTAGAAAAACAGTGATAACCGATGTATGGTTAAATCCAAATCTAAGAAAAAATCAAAACAGAAAGGGAAGCAGAAACCGGAAGAACCCGCCCTCAGTCGCCAGGAATTGGCAATTCTAAAGCGCAAAAAGAAGGCAGCGACTCAAAAACTGCTAAGTACGGTAGGAATTTGCGTTGTTTGCGCCCTTCTTTTAGGGGTTCCTATTGCCCTCTCCGTGGATCCCAAGATTGGGATTGCAGTGGGCGGCGGACTGCCCATTTTTTACCTTTGCTATCAATACCCGCGATCGGCGCTTTGGTTTTTTCTCATTTATATGCCCTTTGGCGGAACCATAACTTATTGGTTAGCTGGTGGAAATGCCCTTTTTCAACTTGCCAAAGATGCCTTTTATATTCCCGCTCTGATCGCTTTAGCAATTCGTGCCAAACAAAAGAAGCAGCCTGTTATGCTTCCTAAAGAAGCAATCCCGACTTTTTCGCTGCTTTTAATTTGCGCGCTGATGACTCTATTTTTGGTCAATGGGTTATTGCAATTTTCACCGAAAAAAGATGGGATACCCTTCGCTCAGGGAGTTTTAGGGTTAAAAGTTTTAATTGGTTACGTGCCGCTGATTTTTTGTGCGTATCACTTGATTGAAACGAAAAAAGAACTATTGTGGGTAACTCGCCTCCATACGATTCTTGCCATTATTTGCTGTAGCCTTTGCTTAGTACAGTATCAAATGCTAAAAAGTGGAAGCTGTAAAGGCACTGAAGGGCTAGGAGTGGAAGGAGATGATTTATTTAAAGCAAGTTTGGAAGCCAAATGCTTTGTTGGGGGTGCATTAACTTATTCGCCATCTCACAATCAAATTCGCTTGCCTGGAACCTTTGTATCGCCTTGGCACTGGGGTTGGTTTTTAATTGCTAATTCTGCCTTAACTTTTGTCTCTGCTTTCTGCGATCCGACCTTTATCTGGCGACTTGTCGGAATGGCAGGAATGGCATTAGTCTTTATTTGTTCGGCAATCTCAGGTCAGCGTATTGCTACACTTTTAGTCCCCGTTATTATCGTCATTCTGTTAGTTTTAACCGGGCAAGTTGCTAACCTCAAACGCTTTCTACCAATTGGAATCGGGTTGGGTATCGTTTTAACAATTGCAGCTATTACTAATCCCACTCTTATTGAAGAACGAATTGCCAGCACGCAAAGTCGGGTAGAAGCATCCCCCCCTCAATCTTTTATTACCGAACAGTTTGGTTGGGCGATCAAACAACAAAGAGGATTTTTCGGTCGAGGCTTAGGTAAAGCAACCAATTCAACGCGAATGTTCGGGAAAGCGGCATTAGTTGAAACTTATCACCCAAAACTTCTTTATGAAATGGGATGGCCGGGTTTAATTTCATTTTTAATTTTTACGGCACATTTATCTTTTATTTGCTTTGTCAAGTATCGTTCGGTAAAAGATAAAAGTTTACGAAGCTTTGCTTCAGGCTTTTGGGTGTTTGTTTTAATTATTAGCTTTTTTCCATATTGGTATCCTCTCGATACCGATCCAGTTTGCGTTTATTACTGGTTTTTAATTGGAGCGATTGTAAAAATGCCAGAAATCGATAAACAAGAACAGAAAAAACTCAAAGAGATTCAACTGAATGAGAGTCGAGAGGCAAAATCAAAAACGCTCCCTAAAAGATCGTGAATCGGGAGCGATAACTCTCAATGGGTTGGCAAATGCAGGATCGTGTAGCTTACTATAGCAATTAATAGCTAGGTCAATTTTGTCAGAACGAATTGAGCAATGAATGTACCGTTAATTTCAGTAATTATCCCGACTTACGGTCGCGAAGTGGTGCTGCGCGATACGCTGATGGACGTTATCGAACAGGACTATCCAAACTATGAAGTTATCGTCGTCGATCAAACGCCTACCCATGAAGCGGAAACGGAAACGGTTTTGCAACAACTAGCCGATGCGGGCAAGATTCAATGGTTTCGCGTCAATTGGGCCAATCTCCCCGGGGCGCGTAATTATGCGGTGCGGCGCGCTAAGGGCGAGATTTTGTTGTTTATTGACGATGATGTCAAGTTGCCGCCGGGATATCTCCAGGCGCACGCGCGCAACTTCGTGGAGCGTCCGGAAGTCGGTGTGGTGGCGGGACGAGTATTCGATCGCATGAAATTGAAGGACGCACAAAATGGTTGCGGGCAGTTGTCCGGCGAACCGGATAGTAACTCGCCGGAAATCGAGTTTTTGCCGCCGGAGGCGATGGATCCGGGGATTGCTTGGTATTACATCGATCTCGTCCATACAACGAAACCGCAGCGGGTGTTGTCGGCGCGGGGCTGCAATATGGCGTTTCGCCGGGATATTTTTTACGATCGCGGGTTGTGGTTTGACGAGCGCTTTCGGGGAAGTGCGGTGCGAGAGGAATCGGATTTTTGCTTGCGCTTGCGACAAACGGGCTACGAGATTTGGTACGATCCCGAAGCGCATTTGGTGCATTTGGGCGAGATGAGCGGCGGCTGTCACGATATCAGTACGCGATCGCTACAATATCAAGTTGCTTTCTACCACAATCATTTTCTCCTCGCGTTAAAAAATTTAACCTGGAACGAACGCTTGCGCCTGTTTTCCAAGTTATTCGACTGCCACGTTCTGGGGAATCCGCCCTGTTACAAGGAAAAATCCTTGCAAAAAACAATCGTGCGCGGTGCATTTTATGGAATCGGTTTGTTAGATGCGATCGCGACTCAGATCAAATCGCTCTGGGATGACGGGCAAATTTACACGCGCCAAGATACGGTTATCTCCGCTTCTAAATCCAAAGTCGAGGTGGGATGAGAATTTTAGTTGCCAGTCATAGCTACATCGTCGATCTAAACTGCGAAAAACTTCGCGCGATCGCCAATCTTGAACCAGACATCCATGTCACCGTCGCCGTCCCAAAACGTTGGAAACCGGGCGGCGTACAAAATAAAATTATCGAAACGCAACCTCGCTCGGAAGGCAATTTTCGCGTTGTTCCTCTATCTAATTTTTCGGAAAATAACCAAGGTTTACTCACCTTTGGTACGGATTTAATCGCTTTAATGCGAGATTTTAAACCCCAAATCCTCCAAGTCGAACAAGGTTCAAAATCCTTTGCTTACGCTCAATTTATCCTGCTCAATCGCTTGCTGAGATTGAAAGCAAAGAATGTTTTCTTTACTTGGTGGAATCTGCCTTATCAATCTAAATTCCCCGTTTCTACCCTCGAAAATTACAACCTAAACAATACCGATGGGGCAATCGCGGGCAATCAAGATGGTTTGGATATTTTGCGGGAACACGGCTATAAAAGTGCCGGAATTGTTTTGCCACAACTCGGTGTAGACGAGCAATTATTTTCTCCCCAACCTCAACCGGAACTCGCCGCCAAATTCGGCATCGAAGCTGATGAATTTGTGGTGGGATTTGTGGGGAGATTTGTCGAGGAAAAAGGCTTGTTAACGCTAGTGCAAGCCCTGGCGGGATTGAAGGCGTTGAAATGGAAGCTACTGCTACTCGGACGCGGGCCGCTCAAACCCATTTTAGAAGCAAAGTTGGGGGAATTGGGAATTCGCGATCGCGCGCTCTGGATCGAAAGCGTTCCCCACGCAGACGTTCCCCGTTACATCAACTTAGCGAATGTTCTCGTTCTTCCCTCGGAAACAACCGAAAAGTTTAAAACCCTGACAGCAGCGGGATGGAAAGAACAATTCGGTCATGTTTTAATCGAAGCAATGGCCTGCGGCGTTCCGGTTATCGGTTCCGACTCGGGGGAAATTCCCCACGTCATTGGCGAGGCGGGATTAATTTTTCCCGAAAAAGATAGCGCTGCCTTGCGTCAATGCTTGCAACAACTGATGGAACAACCGGAGTTGCGAGAAAAACTCGGACGATTGGGGTACGATCGCGCCATGCAACGTTACACCAATCAAGCACTCGCCCGGGAACAATTGGCATTTTATCGGAAAATTATGGATTAAACCCGTCCCCGCATCAATCTTGCACCCGAACTCGAACGACTCCAAATCCAATCAATTTCGCGAGAAAATCGCGAAGAAGGGGCAGTTTCAGGAAAAAGGGCGGTTTAAACGGACGGCTATTGTTTAAACCGCCCTTAACCAACCGTTCTTGCATTAGGGATTGAAAAGCTTGGATGACGCGCGTGGGGAACTCCCGGTGTCGCTGGACGGTAGCGCTGGGGATTCGGGAGATTCAGACATCAGAATGCAGCAAACCCAAGCAGAAGGGATAGAAATAACCGCGCGTTAGGGGTAAGGACGGGTTAGCTGTCGATGTTGGTATCGGGAAAGCGGGGCCGAATCTGTTCGGCTTCGGGACAATCTTCTGAGATCGCGATTTCTGCGTTACCTCGGGGAACGGAGGCGAGTTTTTGCGTTACCGCTCCAATACTTTCTAAGCGAACCATTTCCTCCCAGGAGCAAATTTCTTCGTCTTCATCGGTTTCGTAACGAATTGTTACTAGATCGCCTTCGAGATCGATAATGCGAGCGTTCTCAATCCAGCGTTGTTGATCGCGCAAAAAAATGCAAACTTCGCGATCGTCTGCACAAAGCTGATAGAGCTTGCGGTGTAGCATAGGTAGCTTCTCCTGTTGCAGATTAGTCCTTCCGAGATTGGGCAATTTGATTTAAGTGCTTGTTTGCTTCAGCCCGGAAGTAAAAACTCGGGCGAAGTTCGCGATCGAACCAGCTAGATTCCCGACCCAGGGGAAGGATCGAGCGTTTAGGTTGAAAACTGCAATAGCGGTTCCTAGTCATTCCTTAGTAAATAGCAAGGACAGCCGATCGGTTCTGTTGTACGGTGGCGGTGAAGCCTATAAGCTATTGTGACACAATCGGCTTGCAAACGGGCCTCGAGTCTGGATATCCTCCCCGGCTTAAAGAAGTGGGGATTCCAAAGATTGGGGTTTGAGCTTCTTTTTTTGGGAACTTGACTGAGGTTGGAGATCGGCAACTACTGTTCGGTATCGAGCGAACTATTGCTAGCACTGAGAATCGAGCGAATGCTGTTGGCTACAAGGTCGGGCTGTTCGAGCATGGCTAAATGGCCGCATTCAGGAATTTCGATCGCGTTTGCGCCGCAGTGCTGAAAGAGGCGATGAAAGCTAGCTAAGTGAAAGACATATTTCGATTCCACGATCGGATCGCGATCGCCTGCTAAAAAATAAACCGGACAGTCGAGGTGCGCCACGACTTGGGGTAAGAGATGCACTTCTGCTTCGGTTGTCGTTTCCAGCAGCGATCCCAAGGCAGCCCGCGCGTCCGCCCGCACGAAATCGTTCAATCGCTGCCGTCCCCAACAGCGTTCTAAGGGACGTACCACCATTGCGCGCTCGAAGAGGAGTTCGAGTAAGGAGAGGTAACCCAACCAGCGCGGGCGCAACTTAACTAATTGACAGCCGATACTGCGAAAGCGTTCAAAGTCTTCTTTAATGTAGATGCCACCGCCTGCGTTAATCCCAATCACCCCTTTGATGCGATCGCGGCATAATTTTGCTCCCCACAAGGCGATACTACCGCCCAAGGAGTGACCGATCGACCAAGCATTATCGATCCCTAATGCCTCGAGCAGATAGCTCAAATCTTCAGCATAGGCGGCTAGGGTGTAGGCTCGCTCTGCGGTACTCCCTTCGGAGGGTTGAGAATCGCCAAACCCGCGCAGATCGTAGGTCAAACATTGATAATCTGCCGCTAAGCGATCGACCAAAGGCTGCCAATACTGACGGCTTAATAGCCAACCGTGAATAAACACCAGGACGGGAGCAGAAGGATTGGATGGGGGAGGGGTTAATTCGTAGGTATGATAAACTCCTGCAATTTCTATCGCTTTTTGAGCCGTTGAACCGTTCATTATCCGCGAACCTCCCCTTATGATTCTCCCAGCAAGCGATGTCGCACGCTCTCGGCAATTTTTTGACCCAAATATTCCGGAATTAAACTCTCATTCGGGCCTAATAAATAGAGAATCAAGCGCGTTCGTCCGCGCCACACGAGTAAGTTGGCATTGACAACCAACAAATCTTCTTGCCAAATTGCGTACATAACTTTATAAAATAATCCAGGTTGATTGTCGGCTTCAATCAGTAGCGCGGGTAAATGAAAAACGGGATCGACATAAAATTCTGTTTCGACTTGCTCGAGTCCGGCATCGAGATTGAACTCAACCGCTAGCATTTCTTCGACTTCAAAATGTCCGGCGAGGGCTTCTCGGATTGCCCGACAGACGTTTTCAGCGATTTTGTCACTGAGCGCGCGATTGCCTCGAGAGATCGTGAGCTTGATGAACACGAGCATCGGAGACTTAATTTGACCATAAAGGCTGAGGCTATGAATGGTCAAGCCATAGGCGGCTAAAACTCCGAAAATATCGCTCAGTAAAAAGGATTGGTTGCGATAGGCAAAGTGAAGCGCACTTTTAGAACCTTCGGCAGCGATTTTAATAATTGCTCGCTTGGTTCGATAAAGTTGATAAGCTAATCGCAAGTTTTGCAGTTGAATTTCGCTACTGACAAATTGTTCGTAGAACTGAGGAAATGATTTATTAAAGCGTTTTAAGAGTTCTAGCGTTGACGATTTTGAACCCGCAGCCATAGTAGAGGAGAAGATGTTTTTGTCCGGTGGAGCCGAGCGACGACAAGCGAACCTCGAGCAGCAACCGCTCAAATTTACTTTGGTTAAAGTTTAAATTAAAAAGATTCGTCTGGGAATCATCTTCCTTTCTTCATTGCTCGAACTTCAGCGCGAAACTGGGGACAGAGGTTAAGGATTTTTCAACAAACGAATATTTTCAAGCTCGGCAATTGCGGCAATGAATTGTTGGAGACGATAGAGGTGGCTCGAAGCGGGAGTGCCGCGATCGCGCGATCGTCTGCAAAAACCTCGGTCATCCCAGGAGATTGCCGCAACTACTAGCCCTAGTCTAATCGATCGGGTTGAACGACGGTAGATCTGCTCGGGGTGAGGGAGTGACTCGTTCGTCTGGAAGCGCGGTAGTTGAAACCATTGCCGCGATCGCGATTTCGGGAGAGACGGCGAAAGGCAGGCGATGGATATCGGAGTTGGGAGCGCAAGCCATTTCAGCCGCGCGCCGCAATTCGCTGAGGGAAACTCGAGCCAGTCCTAAATCTTCTAACGTCTGCGGCAGACCGATTTCCGCATAAAATTTTAATAATTGCTGGCGGGCTGCGAGCGCGAGTTGATTGCCTTGAATCATCTCCTCGAGGCGCAGTTGCACGAGAATTCCGTAGGCAACTTTTTCGCCGTGTAACGTTTTGCGCTCGCCGCTGATGTGAGTCAAGCCGTTGTGGATGGCATGAGCGGCAACGGTACGGCATTGCGCGCCGCCGATCCCGCCGATAACTCCGGCTAGCAACACCGTAGCATCGACAACTTCGCGCCAATCTTCACTGCCGGGATTTTGTAAAGCTGAAACGGACTTTTGTAGGAGCAAATCGCGCAAAACTCGCGCTTGTTGCACGGCTGCAATCGTAAGCGTAGCGGCGGAATGTCCGCTACTTACTGAAGCTTCGTACCATTTCGCGATCGCATCCCCGATCCCCGCCACCAACGCGCGCGGCGGAGCGCTTAAAATTAGATCGTAATCGAGCAGCAGTAAGTCCGGACAGCGAGACAGGGCGACATCGTACTGAAATGCCCCTGCTTCGGAATAGATGTTAGAAAGGGCAGTCCACGCCGCACAAGTTGCCGCTGAGGTGGGAACGGTAACAATCGGTAACTGACAGCGTTCGGCAAGGAGTTTCGACGCATCCAGCGCTTTGCCGCCGCCAACTCCGACAATGAAATCGGCTTGATGGCTGGCAACCGCAGTTTGCAAGTTACGAAGCGCATTTTCAGAACAGTCCGCCCCGTAACTGACGCGAGCTTCTTGGAACGACTGCCGCGCGACGAGTTCCTCCCACTGCGGGCGAATGGTTTCTAAACTTCGAGAACCGGCAACTAAAAGGGGACGATAACCGAGGCGCGCGATCGCTTCTTCTGCTTGCAAAAGCACCTGAGAACCTCGGAGGACGCGCGCGGGAGCAATTTGTAAGGATGGAAGCACTTTTTAATTAATAATGGATAATTGATAATGGACAACGGTTAATAATGGACAATTGATAATGGACAACGGTTAATAATGGACAACGGTTAATAATGGACAATTGACCAATTGGCTACAGCGGGTAATTGATAGTTTGCTAAGAGCAGTTATTCATTATCAATTATTCATTATCCATTATCCATTATCCATTATCCATTATTTTCTATTGTACTGAGCCGGTCGATTGCTAGGAGGACTATCCTTTTGCGAGTCGGTGCTGTCCGGAGTGGGGAGTTGAGCGAAGTTTTTCGAGAAAATGTTAATTTTCAGCGATTCTTGATTGTTAGTCGCGAACGAGCGTTCGGCTTGACCGAGATAAAGCGGTTGGGAAATCCCCGGTTCGGGATGCAGCATCGTTCTAGCGCGGATAATCAATTTTCCTTCACTACCCCCTACGCGTCCATAGGGTTTAAGGTTTGAGGCAGCCTGTCTCAAAGTTGCTTCGACTTCCGATTCGGTGACGGTGGGAGGGATAGCAATAGTTGCTTTATCGGCGGCATTGTCAAATACTAGCGCGTAGCGCACTGAACCGGGAACATCCGTGCGGGCGAACAAACCCAAACCCAAGGCAAAAACGCTAGCTGTAACTACCCCCATAAAACTGGTTACGCCCACAAGACGAAAGCGCAGTCCCCATTTGAAGATAAAAGCGGCAACCGTCAGCACTAAACAAAAGAGCGTCAGAATTCCGAGCCATTGGGTATAGGTGAATAAATCAATTTCGAGGAGTTTGGCAAAAAAATTCATTCGTAATTCGTAATTGGTAAATTAGGGAGCAGGAATGGGTAAACGGAGAAGAGAGCTAGGTTGCGTATCGTTGACGCGATCGCACAGCAACAAGTATTTTATTGTCCATTATTCATTATTCATTATTCATTATTCATTATTCATGACTTCCAACGTACCGCGATCGCCATCCAACCGCGCTAACTGACCGACAGGCAACGCCCAATTTTGCCCGTCGTGACCGAAGGGAAGCCCGGAAACCACCGGAATTCCTAAATCCCCCAAGCGATCGCGCAATACTTCTTCTGCCGTCCAACTGGAAACACCGACAGCAGTATCGCAGTAACTAAAACGCCCGATCGCAATTCCGGCTACTCCCTCCAATGCGCCCAGCATTCGCCAATGGGTTAACATCCGATCGAGGCGATAGGGTGCTTCAGAAACGTCCTCTAAGGCTAGAATTGCGCCTTTTAAGGAGGGTTGTAGGGGGGTTCCGAGGAGGTGCGTCGCTACGGTTAAATTCGCGGGAAACAGCCTTCCGCAAGCCGTGCCGCCTCCCCAGCCACAGCCTTTTAAGGGCGCTAAGGGACGACCTTCTACGAGGTCGAACAAGCGCTGTAAGGATTCTGGCGGTTCGGCAGCGATCGTGGTTAAAACCGGCCCGTGAACGCTGCTAATCCCCGCTGTGGCAAGACTCCACAACAGGGCGGTAATATCGGAGAACCCAATCGTCCATTTGGGAGTTAGAGTGGCTTTTCCGTCTTCCTGCCAATCCCACTTTTCCAAGAGGCGGGCGCTGCCAAAGCCGCCACGCGCGCAAAGAATGCCCCGACAGTCGGGATCGAACCAAGCGTCGGCTAAGGATTGACGGCGTTGCTTGTCGGTTCCGGCGAGATAGCCTTCGCAGGCGTTCCAACTCTCGGTTAGTTCGAGGCGATAGCCGCGCGATCGCCAGATTTCTAAACCTTGCTCGAAGGCCTCAAATTCGCGCAACCGACCGCTGGGTGCGACGACTTTTAAGCAATCTCCAGGCTTGAGGAACGGGGGGTGTCGCAGAGAGAAAGACATTAATAATGAATGGTGAATAATGAATAATGAATGGTAATGGTAATCGGTAGGGGCGCGGATTTCGAGACGGGGCGGCTCCAATTTTCGAGGGAACCTCAAGGGGCGCGCTAGTCGAGGTTCCCTCGACAATCAAGCGCTGCCCCGTGAAAACAGCGCCCCTAAAACCTCGAAATTAAACGCCGCCCCGTAGGGGTGAATGGTATTCGCCCGCTGGGTGTACCTCGTCCATGTGAAAACTGCTATATTGCGTTTAAAAGAGTGTAAACCCGAAGCCGACCCCGAAAATGAAGTTATTAAAGTCGATATTGGGGTCGGAGGAACCGCCAAAACTGCGCCCGCCGAATAGTTCGATCTGGCTGTGGGGAGAAAGTTGATAGCTCAGGCGTGCAAGCAGTTCGTGGTAGCGATCGCTCCGTTCGATGCGGGTAAAATCGGTATAGACAAATTCGTATTCTAAGCCGAGTTCTAAGGCTTGGTAAGGGGTGTAGTTTAAGGCGGTTCTCAGTGAATGAAGGGTTTGCGATCGCGAGTCCGGTTCGGCAAAACTAAAACGCAGTAGGTAAGAAGTGTCTAGATTCAATCGGGCGGCAAGGGGATCTCGCCGTCGTAGTTGTCCGTAGAGCGTATGGCTATTAAGAAAACGATCGCCTCCCTCGCGCGCAAATAACTGTTGGTTTTCCCATCCCAGTTCGACTTCGGTGCGATCGAAAACAGTTTGGGAAACGCCAGCATTAAAATTCAACCCCTTGTAATCATAGTCGTATTGCTGTTGGTAACGATTCGTGCTGCCGCCAATGGAGGCAAAGAGGGTCGTTGTCGGTGTCACTTTCTGTAAGGTTAAAAACGTTAAGTTGGCTCGAAATAATCCGTCATCAATCGGATCGACTTCTGCAAAAACGTTGCTACTCCTCGAATATCCTATCCATCCGAGTAAATAGGCGTTTGCTTCAGCCTGCGGTTGGGGTTTAGGAAGTTCTTCGAGGCGCAAAGTCCCGAGTTCTGGGTCGCTGGGGGGAGTTTCACTTTCGGACTCGGGGGGATTTTGCGCGATCGCGGGAGCAAATTTTATTTCGGGTAGCGGTTCGACGCGATCGCGGGCTGGAACAAAGTATGATTCTCGAGAGTCTTCATGGGGTAAAGCAGCGATCGCGCCATCGCTCGCAACGGGATTGAGGGCAACAGATAAACCGAGAGTCGTTAAAAAAAACATATTTTATAGCTTTAAGATTTCTGGCGTTTAAATCCCAACATTCGACGAATTTTTAAGAGTTGCCGACAAACGCGGCGATCGCATTCATTAACATTTTCTGACATTTTCGCCTATTTCTCCCAATCGGGAATCGCTCTTTTTGACCTTTAGATTTCCGCATTATCACTCCCCCCAAGTCTCGCTCCCCATTAGTTATAGTTAGATCGAAAGAATTATTTAAGAACCGGAATTTTTGAGGAAAATGTTACGTTCTATCTTTCTCCTATCGCTTTGGATCGCGTGTAGTACATCCCCGTTCTTGTTTCCGGGGGCGGCAAAGGCGCAAACGGCGCTGACGCGAGCGGTTATTGAGTCGTTACGCAACCGCGCTCGCTTAATTCCGCAAAATCAAGCGGCTCGGGCGGCGCGCGCTTCCGATGCAATGCGTCCCGGCGATGCGATCGCAACGGCCGCCAGTTCGACGGTCGATTTGCGCTTTAACGATCGCTCCCTAGCGCGCTTGGGCGAACAAGCGGTGTTTCGGTTTGCACCCGGCACGCGATCGGTAGATTTAAGCCGGGGAACCTTGCTGTTACTCGCAACGCCGGGGCAAGGACGAACCAACGTGCGCACGCCGAATTCAGCCGCTGGGGTGCGCGGATCGGCATTATTCGTGCGCTACATCCCGGAGACGGACACAACTTTAGTTGGGGCGCTGACGAATTCTCAGATTGAGGTGTTTAATCGGGATGCGAGCGATCGCGTCGAATTGCGCGCCGGACAAATGGCTGCGATCGTGCAAGACCAAATTCGCAGTATTTATAATTTCGACCTGCAAACTTTTTATCAAACCAGTCCCTTAGTTGAAGATTTGAACCTCACTCAACTCGACGCGGGTACTGCCCCCGATGAGGCGATGAACCAAGTCCGCGCGGAGGTACAGGAAGGAGTAGAAACACAAACTCCCGTGCCATTGAATAGCGAAATTGTCAATCCAGACTTTACCCGTATGATTCCCCTCCCAGTTGTGGCTGGGAATCCCGAATCCGATGCTGACTTTCCCGAAGCCAATGCAACGGTTGTGAGTTTCGATCCGAGCGAGATTTCGGTCGGTCTGAATCGCCCGAATTTAGTTCCAAATCTAGCAACGCTGGGCAACCCGACCAATGTACGCTCGCTCGTAGCGGGCGGTGAAATTCAAACCTCTCTCCAGCGACAGGGTATTTTGGTAACATCCGGGGGTTCGGCGAACAACAACGGCTGTCGGGGTCAGGGAGGCTGCAATCGACCCAACCGTTCTAACAGACCCTCGGTTCCCCCCGGTCTCGATCCCTTGTTTGTTCCTCCCGGTCTCGATCCCTTGTTCGTTCCTCCCGGTCAAGTGAGGAAAAACCCATAAACGTCCATTCAATCTTGCAGCCTTTAAGCTGAAGTATCTTCAGTAAAGGCGATGGTTTCTGCTTCTGGATCCCAAGTAGCGTTCTGCGGCGCGATCGCCGATGTTTTTTCAGCGTCGCACACCGTCGTTTCGCTCCCCATCGCCAGCGCTTCGATTAACGGTTGTAGGTCGTTGAGAACTTCAGCCGCCGATTGATAGCGATCGCGAAAATCACTGCGAATCATCTTGCTAAGAATTCCCTTCAATGCCGGACTGACGCTAGCTTTGTCTTCCCAAGCAATCTCTCCCGTCTCCGGATTGTCGTTAAGCTTCGCCGGATGCAACAGCGTCAAAGCCCGAATTGCTAACATTCCCAGCGCATAGATATCGCTATTAAACCTCGGCTGTCCGAAGGTTTGTTCGGGCGGCGCATAGCCTCGAGAGCCGATCGCGATCGTTTTATGGCGTTCCTCATCAGTTTCGCCCACCCGAGCGCTGACCTCCTTCACTGCGCCAAAATCAATCAACACGAGCTTGCGATCGCTATGGCGGCGGATGATATTATCCGGTTTAAGGTCGCGGTGAATCACGTCGTTCGCGTGGACAAACTCGAGGATAGCCAGTAAATCCTGCAAAATTGACACGACTTGAGCTTCCGATAGTGCTACCTCGATAGATAACTCCCGAGACAGTAAATAACCATCGACAAACTCTTCCACCAAATAAAACTCATTTCCCTCCTGAAAATAAGCCAGCAATTGAGGAATTTGGTCGTGATGGCCCAACTTCTCTAAAATTTCTGCTTCCTTACAGAGTAAGCGGTGGGCAATTTTCCAGTGATTGAGGCCATCGCGCGCCAACCGCAATTGTTTGATAACGCATTTCGGCGTTCCCGGACGCTGGATATCCAGTGCGATGTAAGTTTGTCCGAAACCGCCCGAACTGAGATTTTGCAAAACTTGATAGCGCCCGCCCAAGGTCGTTGTCAGCATCTCTTGTTCTCGTTCCTCGAGTAGGTCTCGAAAATCATCTTGTTGGGCGATAATTTCCCGCACGATGGGGGAAGACGCATAAGACTTCATTGTTTCGCGCAGTCGTCGCTTGTGCAGCAACTCCTCCAGCGCCCCGAGCGTCGTACTGCCCGCCCCCCCGAGGACAATACCGATTAAAGGCACGGTTAGGGGTAGGATTTGGTAACTGCCAATATAGACAGAGTAAGCGATCGCGCTCCAAGCGATCGCACTGCCCGCCGTCCAAGCCAAGCGCATAGGCCAAAACTTGCGGCGACTGATAAAGAGACCGACCCCAAAAACCAACCCGAAAACCGCGATGCTTTTAGAGGTTGGAGTGGGCAGAAACTCAGCTATCGCTCGATGCTGCCAAAAAGTCGCAATCTCGTTGGCTTGCACTTCTACGCCCGACATGGCGTTCGAGAGGGGCGTAGGATGAAAATCTTTTAACGACGGGCTTGTCGGTCCGATTAAAACGATTTTGTCTCGAAAATACTTGCCGCCTTCTAGGTAAGAATTCCAATTTTCCGAGTCTAGCAAATCGACAAAGGAAATTTGCTCGAAGGTGTTGCTCTGTCCGTAAAAAAAGATGCGATCGCCCTTTGGGGAAACATAATTAACATCAGCCGCTTGCAAGGTTGCCCGCGCAAAGGATGGCACAGTCGCCACAAAGTCCAAAAACGTTTGAGCCAAATCGGGGTTTTGCTTCGCCCACAACCAAGGAAACTGACTCGCAAAGCGGTGAATGCGACCGTCTGCCTCTAGCGGGTAATTAATCGAACCTACCGCCAGTCCGGGAACCCGCAAGCGCTCGTGCGGTTGGGTTAACTGCATCAAATCTCCCGGTCGCAGTTGGTCTTCTTCGTACACTGCGCCAAGAACGATACGACCGGGATACTTTTGCAGAACGGCGCGCAGTTTAGCATCATCTTCCGCACCGTAAAGGCTGGGGCCATCAAACATCAAATCCAAGGCCACGGCCTTCGCGCCCGCTTCCATCAGCCGTTGCGCTACGATCGCATAGGCTTCTCTGCGCCAGGGCCAACGTTGAAGCAGTCCAGCGTGCGGCAACGAGGGGGAACTTGAAAGGGAGCGTTCGCCCTGAGACAAAGAGTAATCGTCGATCGCAACGATGACAATTTCTTTCGGGGGGGCTATTGCGGGTTTAAAGCGCTGAAAGAGGCTTTGGGCTTGTCGTTCCAGCCATTGCACGCTCTGCGACTCCGTAGCCGTCGCAACAGCCATTGAAAGCGCTAATAAACTGACAAGCAGGCTGCTAGTATCGACTCGCTTAATAATCCGTCTGAGGGCAATTGATAGCGTTTGTCCCGGTCGTTTTGGGGGAAAATTTTTCGTTGAGGATAGGAACGATTGCTTTCCGCTCATAAATTCATCACTCGAGAAGATTCCCTTATAGTTCCTCAAACAACGCTAAAATCTGGTCGAATATGTTTTCACCGGTGCGAGTTTTGAGAATGGCGTAAACTAAATCGAGGAAAGCATCGTCAATATGGCGATCGCCCTCGATTAACTTACTGGCCGAGTAAAACATTAAATCGTCAGCTTGCAGGTCGTTCGTTTGCCCGGTTTGCCAACAGTTTGCTTGACTCACAGGGCTACAGTTGCGGTCTTTACTCCAAGATATAGCGCGACCGCGCAGGGTCAATTGGAACCAAACCACTTCCTCGTTTTGAAGCTCGACAAAGAGATCGAAGTAAGGCTCGCCCCCTTGATACCATACTCGCGTGCGTTCTTCCTTGGAGTCGGTCGCTAAGGGCTTGCGATCGATTCGTCGTAAAGAGGCACCAAGTGCTGCTATTTCGGGACTATTCATCGGAAAATTTGGGTTTGAAACCCCGCTGTTTGACGGCGGCTTTATAAGGGTGGTATTGGAATCTGAGGCTACTGAAGGAGCCGATCGCTATTGTGTTTACCCCAACCCTTTACCGAAAGATTGGGTCTAAAGCCCCGTCCTTCGACAGGCTCGGGAACACCTTCCAGGACGGCTTTTTCTTCTTTATCTTAAGGCTTCTGACGAGTTCCCGTAGAACATCCGAGTGCATTCACGCCGGGGAGTATGTCAAAAGAATCTCTCGTGCATCGGACGATAGGTTGCGTGCTGTTTAGTCTACAACAAGGCTTTAGCCATTCGTACCGAAGCTCGGTACGAATGACCGAAAATAATGGGATACAGAGCTACGCCCACTTCGGCAGGCTCAGTGCATCGCTTCTAGGGCGGATGCCTGATGGTAGGATAAAGGCATCCGCCACACAGTCAGAGACTCGCGCCAAGAGCGGAGGAACCTGTCTCGCAATGGGCGTAATTTCCTGGGAAAGTTTTGGCTCCAAGGGAGCAGAAAGAATTTTCTCATACAGCGGTGGGGCGCATCGCAGTGAATTTTGGTGAGGGTAAAGTTATTAGACTCCCTACGATCCAAGAATCCTCGCATCTTTAGGGCGAGGAGCCGTCAAAAGAGCGTGCGGACTACGATCCCTTCTTAATGCTAACGCTTCGCAAACCGGGGTTTTAGGGAATGGTATCGGTGTTGCTCGCTTCCGTTTGGGCAGGGGGAATGCCATCGATCGCAATCAGCGCCTCAATTGCCGAGCGCACGATGGGAGCGGCGACGACCGAACCAAACGCACCTTCGCCTTTCGGTTCGTCTACAACGGCGAGAATAACATAGCGGGGGGCTTCAATCGGGAAAATTCCGACAAAGCTGCTGATGCGGAGGTTGGAGTAATAACCGCCGGTAGGGCTGGCTTTTTGCGCCGTTCCGGATTTGCCGCCGATGCGGTAGCCTTCAATGCGAGCGTTTTTACCGCTATTGGCGTTGACGACACTCTCCATCATTTTTAAAACGGCATCGGTATTGGTTTTGGAGAAGACTTGGCGCGGCGGTTGGCGTTGCGGTTGCCAGAGCCGATCGCCTTTAGAATTGATGAGTCCTTCGACGAGGTATGGCGTAACGAGGTTGCCGCCGTTGGCGATCGCGGCGTGCAATTGCACCAGTTTAAAGGGCGAGAGCGAGAAACCCTGTCCGAAGGCTGAGGTTGCTGCTTCGACTGCCGATTCGGTAAATTTAGCTTCGTTTTTCAGTTGTCCGGCGGTTTCGCCGGGAAGTTCGATCCCCAGTTTTTGGTCTAATCCCAGATTTTTCAGAGCTTGGTAATAGTCTTGGCGCTGCATTTGCCGCACGACTTGCACCATACCGACGTTACTGGAGTATTGCAAAATTTGGTCGAGGGTGAGCGTTCCCCGCCCGCCGCGACTGTCGAAGTCGTGGTTTTTAATCGTCCAAGGGCCGACTTGAATGCTTCCGGTGTCGTTGAAGGTACTGCTGGGGTTAATTGCGCCTGCTTCGAGCGCGATCGCGATATTGATCGGTTTGAAGGTGGAACCGGGTTCGTATAAATCCGAAACCGTCCAGTTTTTAAACAAGCGCACGTCGGATTTGTAATATTGATTGGGGTCGAAGGTGGGTTCGGAGGCGAGCGCTCGTACTGCCCCGCTACGGACATCCATCACGATAACTGCACCGCGCTTGGCCTGAAATTGCTTGACTTGTTGTTGGAGGGCAAAGCGAACGGCGCGCTGCAAGCGCAGATCGAGGGTAAGTTGCAGTTGTTGGTCGTCTACTTCGACGAAGCCTTCCGGAACGCGATCGGGCATTAATGTCCCCATTCCGGTGCGGTTGAGTCGCAGCGAAACAATATTGCGTTCTAGGAGTTTTTGTTGGGAGTATTCTAAGCCAGCTTGAGCGTGATGCTCGCGATCGACGTATCCGATCGCGTCGGATACTAGGTCTTGTTGGGGATAGAGGCGAGAATATTGGCGAATTAATTCAATTCCATCGATGGAGAGGGTGCTAACGCGATCGGCAACATCTTCTTGAACGTCGTAGGCAATCGGAATTCCGCTTTTGCGTTTGCCGAATTTTGCTGCGATTTCCGTCGCACTCATTGGCGCTAAAACTTCGCCCAACTTCGTTGCAACTTCTACCGCCGGAATTTTGAAGAGTTTCGGGTGGGCGTAGAGCGTATACACTAAGCGATCGGTGGCTAAAACGGTGCCGTGGCGATCGACAATCTGACGGCGGGGAACGTAAGGGCGCATATAAACTTGTTGTTGCTGTCGCGCTTTGCGCTGCAACTCTGGCGCGTCTGCAATCTGAAGGCGATACAGATTAACCGCCAGTCCCGCTGCAAATGCTGCGAGAACGCCCCACACCAGTAACAATCGTCCCCATTGCCAGGACTGAGAGTTTTCTAGTCGCTCCAAGCTTTTTAAAAAGATTCTGCCCCAGAGTACGGGCAGTGCGACTTCCGAGTTTGGTTTGCGTCGAATGGTTCGAGCCGAGCTAGCCTTCCGAGCGTTAAGGCGGCGCTGTTCTCGCTGCTGGGGGGACAGGAATCTAGATTTCGCTCGACTCATCGGGAGATTGGTTGAGATAGACTTTCGACCCGCGCCTTGCGACTGGCAGGAGGCTTGAAGCGGTTCCGAAACGCGATCGCGTCTCGCGAGTCGGATTCTATTCTACGCTGAATTCGGATGGGATGTTCTGCTTTCGGAGGGTTGGGGAGAATTAAAAATTAAAAATTAAAAATTAAAAATTTACGCCTAATGTAGGTTATTTGCTATAGAAACGGCATTCTACGATTGTATCGTCTCCTTTTTCCGTTAATCCTTCACAATGAGCGATTCTCCGAAAGTACAAGCGCGCGTTGTTCCTTGGTTGTATGGGATGCTGCTGCCCATTCATCGCTTCCTGCTCGGTTTTTATTTTCAACAAATTCGGGTTGAAGGTCGAGAATATTTACCGGAGACGGGAGCTTTTGTTTTGGCTCCCAAACATTATAGCCGTTGGGATCCGCTGGTACTCGCGCTCTTGAGCCGAGAACCGTTTTATTTTATGGCGAAGGCGGATCAATGCGAGGGCTTTCAAGGTTGGTTTTCGCAACGGTTGGGGGCATTTCCGGTGGATTTAGAACGTCCGGCGATTTCGAGTTTGAAAACCGCGATCGCGCTGTTGGCGAGCGGGCAAAAACTGGTACTTTTTCCTGAAGGGGGAATTGTGCGCGATGAGTTGTTGCGATCGCTCCAACCCGGATTGGCGCGCCTTGTCCTACAAGCTGAATCTCTCTGCAATCAAACAATTCCCATCGTTCCTATCGCGATCCGATATGAGCCTGATGCGATTAAAGGCGCGATCGTTTGCCTGCAAATTTGCCCTCCCCTTCACAGCGGCGATTATCGTCAAAGTACCGACAAACGAACCGCCGCCGCCCTCACTCTCGCTTTAGAGAACGTCCTGCGAGAAAAATTGCACCAATTGCAACAGCAATAGTAAAGGTTAATACCTCTTTTTTAAGCATTTTGCGGGTTATTAAAACGAGCTTAAACGAACGAAAGCTTATTGAACGCCAACGGCGCGTCCTCCCGACCCAAAAACGATCGCGCGTTCCGGGTTCATGGGTTCCCAACCTACATCAAAACCTTTATTCCAAGCTAACTGACGTGCCGCTCGAAACGCTTCAAAACTATCCGGACGGACGATAAAAGCTAAATAATCTCGCTGGGGATCGAGTTCTGCGATCTCTTCATTAAAATCCGATTCTGCTTCTTTCATTGTCGCGCTCGATTCGCCTTTAGCATTAGCGGAACGCTCGTAAGCATAAACTAAGCTCGCAGAAGCAGAATCGACATAAACTTTAACCTCATAATTGGCAATATCAAAGCGCAGTCCATTTAAACGAGAAACCCGATCTTTTAAACAAGTTTCATACTCAGTTAGTTGTTGCAAATAAAGCTCGTATAGCACGGAGTTGCTGCTTTCTGAAGCAGTTGGCTCCTTACAATCGGGTAAACTATTGATTAAGTTACTTGCTTCAAGGACGGCTGATTGTGTGTCAACGTAAGTCACAATATTTTTTTCTGCTTCAAAAAAGTGAGGTGTTTTTTTACTGTCGGAAAGAAGAGGAGTTCTCACAACTTTTCCCGCTTCAACACTAACTAAAGTCACAAATAAGCCAATAAACATTAATACGCCGACCGTATTCGTCAAAATATCTAAAAATGAATCTAAATTTTGGGCTGGAAGAGCTAGTTTTCTCGATCTTCTTCTCATAGCTAGTATTCAGCATCTACAATTTTAATTTCCAATTTTTATCAAACGGTTCGTAACCAAAGTTAATCTTTTCTTTTTCAATTAGGCTGCGAACGGTATCAAATACCTGAAAGCCATCGGGACGAAGGGCAACAATGATATATTCGCGATCGCGGTTTTGACTGACGCGATCGAGCAATTGTTTGAAAGCAGAGTCAGTTCGAGCAATGCTAGCAGCAGGAACAAATAATTGTTGGGGATGAATCAAAATTCCATCTTGTCGGCATTCAATATAAACAGGCGTTTTAACTTGGTTTTTCCCGGCCTCCGTTTTTGCAACAATTTTGACCTCTTTTTGCTGTCCGCCTAGCATCTGACTGGAAACAATAACAATCGTTAAAATGAGAGTTCCAATCGTACAAGCTAAAACAGAAAGAAAGGGAAATAGTTCGATTTGGATAGGAGAGCGCGAGAGGACACGGCGGCGCATAAGTTAATTGTAGTTGATAAATGGTACTAATTGAGAGGAGCGGTCTAGACTTACTCTACAGAATACCTCATGAGAAACTGAGGCTAAATACACTTAATTGGCAAGGAGAGTTTTTTTAAGATTATGTCAATTTAAGACGATTTCAGGTCGAGCAGTGTTCGGTCGGTCAGCAACTCGCACTAAGCAACGCCTTTGACAACAAGGAAATCCAGATTGATATGAAGCTGCATAGAATTAAAAGTAGGGTGTGTTAGCGAAGCGTAACGCACCGTTATCCTGAGAATTTAGGAGAGTTTATTCTAGGCAACGCAATCTTAAATTGGTATTAGTTTTGAGCATTTTTAATTTTCCTCGTCAGCTTCGTCATTTTCAACTAAAGTAATACGACGCGGTTTTCCGAGTTGTTTGAGGAGAGGTTTAAGTTGACCGAGGTTATCTTGAATTTGAGTTAAAGTTTGCCCGAATTGTCCGGTTTCTTGAAGGTGGCGTAGGCTGCGATCGAGATTTTGTTGCAAGCGAGCAACTTCTAAAACTTGCTCGGTACATTTTTCCAGGGAATCGAGACGATTAGATAAAGCCTTCGTAACTTGCTGAAGTTGCTCTGAAATCTGCTGTGTCTGCTCTGCTAATTGTTCTGCGGCAGCAGAATTAGTTGTGTTAATCCCGATAATCGCAGCTTGAATTTTTTCGACTAATTCTAGATCGGATTGTTTTTGCGTTTCCAGATAAGTAATAAATTCTTTTCTATCCTTAATAATTAACTTACCCACTCGCTCTAAATTTTGAGTCAAGCGCTCGTTAAGTTCGCGAAATCCCTCAAATTCGCTCGCAAAAGTTTTAGCAAGTTCCGAGGCTGCTTCGCGGGCATATTCGCGCGCTGGAGCAATCAAATCCTCGGGTTGGGGCAAACTTTCCCGCACGGAGCGAGCAATAGCACTGGCTATCATAGAACTGTCATTCATTCCTTCGCCTGCATCAACAAATCGAGGCAGCACTCGTTCGTTAATATAAACGTCAATTGCCAGCAGAAATCTCGATTCTGCCCGTTCGACTAAAACTAGAGGAATCATCACCAATACGCTTAAGAATAGAGCCAGTAAGGTCGTATCAAAGGCTACTGCTAAGCCGCTCGTAACTGTCCCGATTCCTTCTTTAATTTGTTCGACTTCCGCCGCTTTATCCAGAAAGCCAGAAAATCCATTAACGGCTTGACTAATCCCTACCACTGTTCCAATAAATCCGAGCAGCGGAATTGCCCAAACCAAAATTTTGGGAACGGAGTAAAAAGCTTCAGAAGCAGTTAAATAAAATGAGGAGTCATCGAGGGCAAATTCGCTTGCAGTTTTTCGGCTTCCCGATTCGAGATAAGCTCTGACAATACGGCTGCATCGGGATGTTAAAAGATAGCCGGAATGGGCTAAATGATTTTCAAGGGCGGCAAGTTGACGCGAGGAAGGATCGTTAAGAGGAATATTATTGGGAATCCAAAGTTGACCGAGGGCTTGGTTTTCGGTTTGAATTTTAATAAATTTAAGAACGACAATTGCGGTAACAATTCCAGCAAAAAAGATAGCAATGGGCTGAGTGATTCCTCGTTTATAAAGCAGTACGCCAAGGTAGGAATTTTGGATAGGGTAGAGGAGGGCGTAAATCGCGATCGCAATTAGCGCCCCCAACCCAATAGCAAGGGGCGTGGGAATGTCCAATTCGCGGCGTTCTGCACTGGACTTTCTAGACATGAAAAATTTTTCCTCTGGCAACAGACTCGCAGGCTATCGTAGCAAATTCTGCTGGAGAACGTCACAAACCTTTCTAAGATAGCGAACGATGACGCTGTAAATCGACATCCCACGGTTTGCAGCACGAGCGAACAGGTTCTCTTATGTTACTTTCACAAACCAAAAATGAATTAGATTTACTGTTGTGACGACAAAGACTGAATCACCTTTTCTTCAACAATCGGCTTGCCATTTTGGTAAACGCTCAAACTCGCGCCGGTAACAATGTAGTTATATTCTCCATTTTCTGCAACATATCCCGTTCCTTCTTCGGTAGAGGCAGGAAGCGTAATTGAAGCACCGTTGCGCTTATCAACGCCGTAGTAAAAAATTTGATTGCTGCTGTTGTAGCATAGATAGATCTGAAAATTATTCGTCTCAAAATAATTTTCGACTTTCTGCCCTTTTTGAATGCAAAAATCTTGCACGAGGGAGGTGGGATCGGAAGATTCAGGAGGTTGTGAAGGTGAAGGCGACGCAGCAACAATAGGAGAGGGATTCGATGCAGGGGTTGGAGTAGGGGAAGCAGCGATGGGGGATTGAGAGCGAGCAGTTTCTGACTCTGGAGTTGCGATCGCAGGCGTTGAACTAGACTTCGATTGTACGGCAGGATTGTTAGGACTGGGACTACAACCTACCGATGCGAGTAACGCGAAACCAATGAAAACTAGAGGTGCGAGTTGGGGAGTCAAAAGCATGAAATTTTCTTAATAACCCATAGAGTGCATTAACGTTCATCTTAGTTATACAAAGGTAAAAGGCTCATTTTCTGGAAAGAAATAAGTTGATGATGAATCAATCCCCAAAAACGACAAAACCCCCGCTCCCACAGTAAGGAGAAGGGGTTTTGCTTTAACCATTATTGAGCTTGAAAACTCGAACAGTTGAGCTTAGCCGTTGATGGAAGGTGCGGTTAAAGCCACAGGTGCTTGTTCGCCACTTGCCAAGTCTAACGGGAAGTTGTGAGCGTTGCGCTCGTGCATTACTTCAAAGCCCAAGTTCGCACGGTTGAGCACGTCTGCCCAGGTATTCACCACTCGACCTTGAGAATCAAGGATCGATTGGTTGAAGTTGAACCCGTTCAGGTTGAATGCCATCGTGCTGATTCCCATTGCCGTGAACCAGATTCC